>JBEEOY010000114.1:0-66623 GCA_041191345.1 Pseudomonadota bacterium | reverse complement strand
GATAAGATTTTGGTCGTGGCCGAAGATGGCCGCTTCTTCACGCTGGGTGGGGATAAGCTGCCCGGTGGCCGCGGCTTTGGGGAGCCGGTGCGCCTGATGATTGATTTGCCCGATGGCACAGGGATTGTGAACGTCTTCCCCGCGCGGGCAGATGAGCGCATCTTGCTGGCGGCTTCCGACGGCAAGGGCTTTATTGCCAAGAGTGCCGAAGTGATTGCTGAAACGCGCAAGGGCCGTCAGGTCGTGAATGTGCGCACAGGTGCCAAGCTCAGCGTGGCGCGCGTCATCGCTGCAGGCCATGATTATGCAGCTGTTGTGGGTGATAACCGCAAGCTGGTGGTCTTCCCCTTGAATGAGCTGCCCGAAATGGGCCGTGGCCAAGGCGTGACCTTGCAGAAATACAAGGATGGCGGCTTGTCAGACGCGACGAGCTTCCGTCTGGAAGAAGGCCTAAGCTGGCCAATGGGCGGCGATACGGGCCGGGTGCGCACCGAAAGTGATTTGACGCCTTGGCGTGTCGCGCGGGGCGCTGCCGGGCGGATGCCGCCCTTGGGCTTCCCGCGCGACAATAAGTTCGATTAAGCGGGGATCAGCGCCGCTACAATGGCCTCAGCTCGCGCGGCCTCGGGAAAGCCTTCGGCCACCCATTGCCGTTCTGCCGATTGCAAGATGCGTGCAACCTCTGGCCCAGCTTGAACCCCGCGAGCGACAATTGCGCCCCCGTTGATGGGAAAGCGCGGCGGTGTCCAATCCATAAGGGGCCGGGGATCACCATTGCCCAGCAGGAGTCGGTCGATTGCCACTTCTACGCCCTGCCAATAGGCCAGCGCGCGAGGGGCACTGGCATCCTCAGCCGCTCGAGCGGCCACGGCGATCATCCGCTTACGCTGGGCATTTGAGAGTTTGAGCCGGTTGGCGATATCCTCTGCCAATGCAGGGTCTGGGGCAATCAGTGCGCACAGGCGGCGCAGGGCATCGGGTGCGATCCCGGCCTCTGCCTCGCGTGTGACCAAGTGTGTGACAGGCGCGGCATCTGCAATTTCTGGCAGCACGGGCACGAAAATCCCACTCTCAATCATCAAGGCCAAAGTGGGTGCAGGATTGGGCAGCGCGAGCAGGGCCAAGAGTTCCATGGCAATCCGCTCGCGCGAGAGCGCCATCAAATCATTGGCACGAGTCTGGCAGGCAGATAGGCTGGCCGCGTCTGGGCCGCCGCTGCCAAAGCGCGCGTGAAAACGGAAGAACCTCAAAATCCGCAAATGGTCTTCAGCAATGCGTTGCAGCGGCGCGCCAATGAAGCGCACGATGCCGGCCTCAAGGTCTGCAAGGCCGCCGAAATAATCAAAGACTTCGCCGGTCACAGGGTCTGCATAGAGCGCGTTGATCGTGAAATCGCGGCGGGCAGCATCTTCACGCCAATCATCGGTAAAGGCGACTTCGGCGTGGCGGCCATCGGTGGCCACATCGCGGCGCAATGTTGTGATCTCAAATGGCCGGCCTTCGGCAACGGCTGTGACCGTGCCGTGCGCCAGGCCTGTCGGGACGGCCTTTAACCCGGCGGCCTTGAGCGCGGCCATCACCGCCTCGGGCGCCAAAGGCGTTGCCAGATCAATATCCTTGGTCGCAACGCCGGCCAGCGTATCGCGCACGACGCCGCCCACCAACCGAACCTGCCCGTTAAGGGCAGCAATAACGGCGGCAAGCCCCTGAACGTTGGGCAAATCTATCCGTGCCATGCAATCCGCCGGGATAGATTGACAATCATGGCTGCAGTTGCCCCCCAAATGCGCCGGTCGCCCCAGAAGATTTCATAATAGGTTCGGGGGCGGCCATTAAAATTCACCGTGTTCGTGGCGTGATTGGCCGGATCGAGCAGGAAGTCCAGCGGTGCTTCAAAAATGGCAGCCACTTCATCTGCATTGGGCGTCAAAGCTAGATCAGGGGGAACAACGCCAAGAATGGGCGTGACTTTATAGCCCGTAATGGTGCGATAGGGGTCTGTCGCGCCAATAAGCTCAACTTGATCGCGCGGCAAAGCGACTTCCTCTTCCGCCTCGCGCAGTGCGGCTGCAAATAAGTCGGCATCGTCCGGATCCATTCGCCCACCGGGAAAGGCGACTTGCCCGGCATGTTTGCGCATCGTTTCGGGGCGCTGGGTTAAAATGACGCCGGGTCGGTCCCGATCGGTAATCGCGACCAGAACGGCGGCCTCTACGGCATCTGTCGGGCGTTCATGATGCAAGCCATCGCCGTCTAGCAGGCACATCTCTTGTGCATGGCCATTGGCCAATAGCATGCGTAAGCGGGCCGATAGACTCATGCTGGCTCCATCGGAAAGAAGTGGCCCTCGCTCCACAGGCCAAGGGGTGTTGCCTCCTCTGCCATCGCCCACTCAACCAGTGCATAATAGGCCGCCCGGCCAATGCGCGCATCCATGCCGCCGCGCACGTGCAGCAAGGGATGAGGTTCGCCATTCTGCTCGTCAAAGCGCAAGCAATGCTCTGGCCCGGCAATCACCAAATCGCCGGTGTTCAATCGAAAGGCCAATTGCCGGTTTCGGCCTCCGCCTTCGCTTTTGACTTCCACCGCGACAAAGGGCGTATCCTCAACGTCAATCTCCAGCCTCTCAGCTGGCGTGACCAGCCAATAGCGGCCATCGGCCTCGCGCCGCAAAAGTGTTGAGAAGAGGCGCACCATTGTCTCGCGCCGAATAAGGCCGCCTTCATGAAACCAGCTGCCATCGCGCGCGATGCGCATATGGCTGTGCCCGATTTTATCGGGGGACCAGCTTTCCACTGGGGGCAGGCGTTTATCGCGCACCATTTCTGCAATCTCGGCAAGCGAGAGGCGCGATAAATCTTTGGGCAGTTCGGGCATTGGCATGCCCGCTACTTAGGCAGCTGCGGCGCGACTTGCAAAGTCTGGGTCTGGCCCCAGCAATCCTGCCGCACAGACCCCGCCCGCGCGGCGGATGCGCGCCAATAGACGGTGCCGCTCTACTGGGCCGGGGACGTCCCACCCACCAGTCGCATCGGCGCTAAAGCCAAAGAAGCGGCCATAATAGTCTGGATCGCCAATCATCACCATAGCGTCAGAGCCGCCCGCATCAGCGGCTTCGAGCAGCCGGGCCATCAGCGCTTGGCCAATACCCTTGCCTTGGGCTTCAGGCAGAACTGCGACAGGGCCGACCAGCGTTACGGGGTCTGCACCCTCGGCTGCCAGAATGGCGGCAGGCCATGCCTGGATCGTGCCAAGGAGCCGTTCGCCCTCCATTGCTGCAAAGCTCAAGCCCGGCACCACGGGCATACCAGCCCGAATTTTATAGGCGGTGCGGCTATGCCGATCTGCACCAAATGCCGCATCAAGCAGCTGTTCGACGCGGTCAGGCGCAATTTCAGCAAGGGGAACAAGCGTAATCAATCCAACAAGCACCTACGAATCAAGGCTGGGAAAGGGGGCGCTTTAGGACGGTTGCCGCGAAATGGAAGCATGATCGGTTGCCGTGGCCGCAAATATCTTTATGGGGGCGCGGCATGACTGTCCGTCCTGACCGCCTTGTTCTTGAAGTTGCCAACTTAGAAGTGCCCGTGCTGACGGGCATTTATTCTGAGGAAACGCACCTTCCGCAACCGCTGCGCATTTCGGTGCGGGCTGAGCTGGATTGTGCTGAGCATTATGCCGCCGGCACGCCGCTCGCCGCATCCAAAAACTATATGGATATCAAACGAGCCATGACGCACCTGCCCGAAGGTGTGCATTTTGTGCTGATTGAGGCCGTGGCAGACCATATCATCGAAACGCTGATGGTAGAAGATGCGCGCATCCAGTCAGTCGAGGTCAAGATCGTCAAGCTTGCCATTGCAGAGGATGATGAGGAAATTGGCGTGACCCTATATCGGAGCCGTGCTTGAAGATCGCACTGGTCACCGCCGGCCATCACCGGCTGGGTGCCGCCATTGCGGCGCGCTTGGCAGAGGCTGGTTGGGCGCTGGCGCTCCATAGCCGCAAGCCGGAAACGCCTGATCCAGATTTGATTGCCGTTCTCGACCGCACGCAAGTGCCTTGGCACAGTTTTACTGCAGATCTGAATGACGCGGCAGCTGTGGCTGCTCTTATTCCTGATATTGCCAGTCATTTTGGCGGCGCCCCCAGCTTGTTGGTCAACAATGCCTCCCGTTTTGACTGGGATGATGCCGACACGCTGTCGCATCAGGCGCTTCTCACGCATTTTAGCATCAACACAGCTGCCCCAGTCTTGTTTGCAACAGCTTTGGCGCAAGCAAATGCCGCAGATGCGCGGGCGTGTGTGGTGAATATTCTCGACCAGCGCATTCGCCAGCCTGGTGGGGACCAGCTGAGCTATACAATCTCCAAGCTCGCGCTGGCTGGCGCGACTGAGGCCTTGGCCCGTGCGCTTGCCCCCAAGGTGCGCGTCAATGCAGTGGCGCCCGGACTGGTGATTCCAACGCCCGATTATTCGCCGCACCAAATGGAGGCTTTGCGCGCGGCAATGCCGCTTGGCCTTTTGCCCAATCCAGCAGACGTTGCGGATGCTGTGGCCTGGTTGGCAGACGCACCCGCCGTTACGGGCCAGACGCTTTTTGTCGATGGCGGCGCGGCGCTGAAAAGCTTTGAACGCGATTTTCTGTTTTTAGAACGCGACGCTTAAGGCTTGGGCAGCGAGCGCGTGCATGGCCCGAGGGCAGAAATAATAAGCTGATAATCCGCAGCGACTTGCTGGGAATCACTCTCGGTTTGGCCTTGCGTCACGCTCGCCGGCATTTGTGCAGGCAGAAAACAGGCCAGCCGATACCATAAAAGCGTATTGGCAGCGGGCTTGCTAACCCCTTCATCCACAACTTCGCCAAGCGAAACGAACCAAATTGGCGCTTCTCCAGCGCGGCGCTGCACGGTCAGCGAAGCGGGGCGGTTATCTGCTGTGTCGAGAAAAATCTGCGTTTCGCCTTCGCCGGGCAGACTGCCAACTGAATGAAAAGCAGAAGAAATGCCACGGACACGCGGGGGCGAATTGGGGTGCGCTGCTTCCGCAAGAATAGCGCGTACAGTCTTTTCCCGCTCAGCAGTCCAGGAAATGGACGCGTTTGGCGCGCTCAGCTGAACTTCGCCGGGGCGGGCAGGTTGCGCAAAGATGAGCGATTCGGACTTGCGAAGCTTTGGCGTCTTGCCCCGCGAATCAGTTGGTAAATCCTGAATATATCGGATTTGCGGGGGCTGGCCTTCCGGAGCTTTGATAAGCGCTAGAAGATCTGCAGTAATCAGCAGCCGCTGAAAACCGGGCTTGGTTCCGTTGGCCAATTCTCCCGTTAGAACGCGTGTGCCCCGAATGCGCACATGCGCGGTAATTTTTGATGCAAGTGCGAAATCAGCAAGATCCGCATAATTCGGTTCGTTGGCGACAATGGGCGTCGGAATTTGCTGCGGTGCAGCAAAAGCGGCTGCGCTTGTCATCATTGCGACACAGAAAAAAGGGATCCGCACAGATTATCTCCAACATCCATGAAAGCTGCCAAGATGGCGATTACTCAAGGATATATTATCTCGTTTCATCGGACAAAAGCGATTGCGTCAGTCCGCACCTCGCGATAGACGAGGCAGGTCTGTCTGAATAGATTCCAAGTTGCAGACGGGAGCAGGGGGGGCGCCATTTGGTCCAGGCCAACCAGTGCCCCCTGTTGTCGTTTTATTGGAGGGAGTGTCGTTTTTTAATGGCCTATACTGACCAAGAAATGAGCGGCCGGCGGATCTTCGCGATCGGTGCGGTGGCCTTGTTGCACGCAGGGGTGGGCTATGCGCTCGTCACCGGCTTGGCATACAATGCTGCCAAAAACGTTTATGAAGATCTTAAGACGTTCGATGTGGCCCCCGAGGAGCCCGAAAAGCCCGAGGAACCGCCGCCACCACCGCCGAAGGTTGACTTGCCTCCGCCGCCTAAGGTGACGGTACCACCGCCGGTTGTAACTTCGCCGGTCGTGTCAACCAATACCATTGCGCCTATCACCCCATCTGCGCCGCCGGCTCCGCCTGCGCCGCCAGCACCTCCGGCTCCGCCGCGTGTGGCTGAACGGGCTGTCCAGCGCGGTGGCTCGATTTCTGACGAAGATTATCCGTCATCGTCGATCCGCAACGAAGAGCAGGGCACTTCGGTTGCAACCTTCACCATCGGTACGGAAGGTAGGGTTGTAGCGTGTAATGCCTCGGGTGCGAGCCCGACATTGGATGCTGAAACCTGCAAGCTCATCATGCGCCGTTTCCGCTTTAAGCCGGCCAAGGATGCCAGTGGCCAGCCAATCGAGGAAACCAAATCCCAGCGTGTGACTTGGCGTTTGCCAAAATAGCTTATTTTTCGTCCACCCGATTTGAACAGTTTTGAGAGGAAGTTATCGTTATGACCACCGCAACTGAAGCAGCTGCTGTTGCACAAAAGCAGTTCGGCCTCATGCAGGCCCTGGAAGAAGGCGGCGCCGTTTCCTGGTTCATTTTCATCACCATGGTGATTATGTCGGCCGTTTCTTGGTACATCATGTTCACCAAGCTCATTGAACAGGGCAAGGTGCTGAAGCAGAGCCGCGAAGGCGTGCAGAAGTTTTGGGCCTCCACCAATGTGAAGGACGGCGCCAACAAGTTCGAAAAGGACTCGGCCTATCGTCAACTCGTTGACGACGCTCTGTTGGCTGAAGAACAGCATGGTAAGCTGATTGATGCGCAGGACCAGCATGAGTGGATGCACTCGTCGATGCAGCGCAGCCAAGACGCGATTAACGCGAAGCTCGGCACGGGCCTGGCGTTCCTCGCCACCGTCGGTTCGACCTCGCCGTTCGTCGGTCTGCTCGGTACCGTTATCGGCATCTATCGCGCCCTCATCAAGATCGGTGCGTCGGGTGACGCGTCGATCGATAAGGTCGCCGGTCCGGTTGGTGAAGCTCTGATCATGACCGCCATCGGTCTCGTCGTCGCCGTTCCGGCCGTTATGGGCTATAACTGGCTGCAGCGTCGCAACAAGCTCATCGCTGAGCGTATGAGCACGTTCTGCAACGATCTGCATGGCTATATGATGTCGAACGGCGCTGTCCGTCCGGCAGTAGTCAAGGCTGCTGCTCCGGCTGCTGCCGCTAAGCCGGCTGCCAAGGCCTAATGCGATAGGGCGTGGCGACCAACGCGTCGCCACGCCCCTTCCGTTACGACGTTAGAGATAGGAATTAGCCTATGGGCATGAGTGTTGGCGGAGAAGGTGGTGACGACGCCCCGCTGTCGGACATCAACACGACCCCGCTCGTGGACGTGATGCTGGTTCTTCTCATCATCTTCCTGATCGCCGTTCCGGTGGTCATTAAGACGGTGGAAGTGAACCTTCCAAAGCTCTCGTTCCAGCCGACGACTTCGAAGGCTGAAAACGTCATTCTGACCGTGCGCAACGCGGCGGATGGCAAGTGCGAAGTATATTGGAACGCGACCCGCATGAATTCGACCGAGTTGCTGACGCGTGCAGCCGCTCGCTTTAAGGCCGAAGCAGACCGCCTTGGCCCAGATGCAACTGATCCCGAACTGTTCCCGGAAGTCCACATTCGTGGTGACCAACGGACCCAGTATCGCTGCATCGGTGGTGTCGTGTCGATCATGCAGAGTGCGGGCTTCATCCGCGTCGGATTCATCTCGTCGCCGGTCATTTAAGACCAGCTGCGAGTGTTTGGAGAATAAACCATGGCAATGAGTTCACCTAAGGGAGACTCGTCCGAACCGATGGTGGAAATGAACACGACGCCGTTGATCGACGTCATGCTCGTGCTCCTCATCATGTTCATCATCACCCTGCCACCGCCCACTCACGCGGTGAAGATTGACTTGCCGCAGGATTGCGCGCCGAACTGTCCGCCTCCGCCCCCAGTTCTGCCGACCAAGAATGTGCTTTATGTCAGCCCGGGTGGTGTGGTGACGTGGAACCAGGCTCCGGTTAGCTGGGGCCAGCTGGATCAGCTTCTTGCGGACTCGCAAGATCCTGCCAAATTCCCGTTGACGCCGGAACTGCACCTGCAGCCGGATCCAATGGCGCCGTATGACACGGTTGATCGCGTTCTCGCCAAGGCGAAGCGCGCTAAGGTGTCGAAGATGGGCTTTGTGAATAACGAAGCATATCGCGGCGAATTCTAAGTCTCAGACTTAGATAGCAAAAGATTAAGGGCGGTCCGATTGGGCCGCCCTTTTTCTATGCGCAATGATTGACGGCCAAACCCAGGGCAGCACGCACGCCAGCGCACCAAAACCTGGACGGGATGTGCGGCCAGCCCCGGGGCTGGCCCAATCCCTCACGCGAATGGGCAAGCTCCAGAACAGCCCGCCGGTTGCAGTCCTTGTATCTTAGCTGGGCAACATCATCTGCACAGGCCCTGCAGCATACGGCCCTGCAAAACACGGCCCTATCTGATCAGGCGCAAACCCTTGGCACCACAAGCTGCTTCTTCCTTGGGCGCGCTGCCGCCTAAACGTCGAATTGCAGCTTGGCGAGGCGCGCATAGAGCCCGCCTTGGGCGACCAGCTGATCATGCTTGCCTTGCTCCACAATGCGGCCATCATCCATCACAATGATGCGGTCAGCTGCGCGGACAGTGGCAAGGCGATGCGCAATGACAATGGTGGTGCGCTTGGCCATCAACTGGTCCAGCGCATCCTGCACCAGCTTTTCTGATTCCGCGTCCAGCGCAGATGTCGCTTCATCCAAAAGAAGGATTGGGGCGTCACGCAAAATGGCGCGTGCAATGGCCATGCGTTGACGCTGGCCGCCAGACAGACGGGCTCCACCTTCCCCCATATAGGTGTCGAGCCCTTGGGGCAGCTTGCGCAAAAACTCTGCCGCATTTGCACTTTCGGCGGCAGTCCAGAGCTGATCATCCGACGCATCCCAACGGCCATAGCGCAGATTGTCGCGCGCGCTGGCCGCAAAGATCACAGTTTCCTGCGGAACCATCGCAATGCGCCCGCGCACCTCAGCTGGGTCCGCACTGGGCAGCGCAACGCCATCCACGCGGACCACACCGCTTTCGGGATCGTAAAAGCGCTGGATAAGTTGGAACAGCGTCGACTTGCCAGCGCCTGACGGGCCAACGACAGCCACTGTCTCCCCGGGTTCAATGGCCAATGAAAAATCATGCAAGGCACTTACTTCCGGGCGCGTGGGGTAGCGGAAGATAACATGTTCAAAGCTCACACGGCCCTGTGCGGGCTGCGGCAGCTTTACCGGATTGGCAGGCGCTGCAATGCCGGGCTGCTCATTCAGCAATTCTGACAAGCGCTGCGCTGCGCCGGAGGTGCGAACCAGATCGCCATAAACTTCGCTTAAGGCGCCAAAAGCGCCTGCAACAAATCCACCCGTCAGAACAAAGGCAGCAATGGCCCCACCAGTCATGCGGCCAGCCTGCACGTCAAGCGCGCCCTGCCACATAACCAGTGTAATGGCGCCAAACATCATGAAAATGAGGATGGCAGTCAGAAAGGCGCGTGTGCGGATGCGGGTCTTCGCAGTTGAGAAGGCATTTTCAACTGCGCTGGAAAAGCGTCCTGCCTCGCGATCTTCCTGTCCAAAGGCTTGGACAATCTTCATTGCGCCCAAGACCTCGTCCACAATCACTCCAACATCGGCAATCCGATCTTGGCTGTGGCGCGACATATCGCGCAGCCGTCGGCCGATAATCAAAATGGGGCCCAGCACCAGAGGAATACCCAGCAACAGCATTGCTGCAAGCTTGGCAGAGAGAGTGAAGAGATAGGCAATGCCCCCCACGGCCAGCACAAGGTTGCGCAGCGCCACTGAGGCGGTGGTGCCCACGGCTTGTTCAATCAGCGTCGTATCAGCCGTTAGGCGCGATGCCACTTCCGCCGGGCGGTTAAACTCAAAATAGCTTGGGGCCAGCCGCAGCAAGTTGTTCACAACGGCGGAGCGCACATCGGCCACCACACGTTCGCCCAACCAAGAGACGAAGTAAAAGCGGCTGGCCGTGGCCAAAGCCATGACTGCGACAATGCCCAAAAGATATTCAAACCAGCGATCAATATTGCCGCCGGATTGGGCAAATCCGCGGTCAATGACCAACCGAAAGCCATTGGGGATGGCCAGCGTGGCCCCAGCAGCGACAATCAACGAGACGAGCGCGCCCGTGATGACAAGCGGATAGCGCGCTGCAAAATCCCAAACCATGCGAAGATTGCCCAATGTGCGTGGGCGGGCAGGCGGCGTTTCTTGGTCTGACATGTCCGCGGGCCTAGCAGTGTGTGCAGCGCATCTCAATCCAGCCTGGCACTTATTGTGCATTGCACAAAATGTGCAAATGGTCCAAAGGCGATGCGTTGGGGGAAGGCAAACTCTCTATGCTTTATAACGCCTATGAAATGCAGCGCGCCTGGCTTGCCAGTGCCAGCGCTTTGGCCGCCGCCGGGGCTGAATGGCTCGGCAATCCTGCCAATCCTTTTGGCTATTTGGGCGGTGGGCCAATGTTTGCCGCCGCCTTAGATGTTTTTGCCCATGCCGCCGCCCCGCGCGGCAAGCCTGCTTTTGGCCTGGATCACACTATTGTCGATGGCCGCACGGTGCGCGTGACGGAAGAAATTGTGCACCGCAAGCCCTTTGGCCAACTGAAGAAATTCGTGCGTGAAGGGGTTGAAGCCAGCCCAAAGCTGCTGATTGTTGCCCCTATGTCGGGCCATTATGCCACGCTGCTGCGCGGCACAGTGGAACGGATGCTGCCGGGCCATGAAGTCTATATCACGGATTGGCGCGATGCGCGGTCAGTGCCCGTGTCGGACGGACGGTTCGATCTAGATGATTATATTGATTATGTGATTGAGTTTCTGGACGTAATTGGCCCCGGCGCGCATGTGCTGGCCGTGTGCCAACCTTCCGTGCCCGTCTATGCGGCCATTGCGCTTATGTCGGCAGATAAGCACCCGGCCCTGCCAAAGACGCTGACCATGATGGGCGGCCCCGTGGACACACGCCGTGCGCCAACGGCGGTCAACCAATTGGCAATGGAACGGCCCTTTGCTTGGTTTGAACATAATGTCATTGCGCGCGTGCCGCGGGGCTATCCCGGCGCCGGGCGCGAAGTTTATCCCGGCTTTTTGCAACTGTCCGGCTTTATGGCCATGAACCTTGGCAATCACCTGATGAGCCATTGGGAAATGTTCAAACATCTGGTTGAAGGTGATGACGAAAGCGCCGACGCCACGAAATCATTCTATGATGAATATCGCGCAGTCTGCGATATGACGGCGGAATTCTATCTTCAGACCATTGATGAAGTTTTCCAGCGGCATCTGCTGCCCAAGGGAGAATTTATGCACCGCGGCCGTCTGGTGGATCCAGCAGCGATCACTAAAGTGGGTCTGCTCGCAATTGAGGGCGAACGCGATGATATTTCGGGCATTGGCCAGACCAAGGCCGCGCTTGACATTGCGACGAAGCTCCCCGCCAAGCTGAAGCATTATTATGTCGCTGAAGGCGTTGGCCATTATGGCATTTTCAACGGCGGCAAATGGCGCACCAATATTGCGCCAGTGGTTGAAAACTGGATTGCCAGCCATAACGGCTAAGCAGAAGGTTTAGACCTGATAGGCGCGGTGGACGAGCATGGCTGTCGCGCCAATTGCCACTAGCCAGATACTCAAAATGGCGGCTGCCCCAGCCCGACTGATGGGGCGATGGGCGGCCTTATGAGCAATTGCCTTATTGCGCGCGTAAACATCTGCCGGCACCAGTTTTAGGAACAGCCACAGTGCGGCAGGAATGAGCAACGCCTCATCCAATAGGCCCAATACCGGAATGAAATCTGGGATTAAATCTATTGGCGAAAGGGCATAGGCAGCAATTGCCAGCCCGAACAGGCGGACTGGCCATGGCACATTTTCGTCACGCGCGCAGAGCCATGCCGTGTGCGCTTCCACCTTCAGGCTTTGCGTAATGGCTTTTAGGCGCTGCACGGGGGCCTCAGATCGTCACATCATCCAGCGACAAGAGGCTGGCATTGCCGCCCGCGCTGGTCGTATCAGTGGACGTCACACGCTCCGCACAGAAGCGGTGGAGATAATTTGGCCCGCCAGCCTTGGGACCCGTGCCCGACAGGCCTTCTCCGCCAAATGGCTGGCTGCCGACAATGGCTCCAATCATCGATCGATTGACATAGAGATTGCCAACCTTAGCTGCCCCTTCCACTTCATCCGCTGTGCGGGCAATGCGGCTGTGCAGCCCCATAGTGAGGCCAAAGCCTTTGGCATTGACGGCATTAAGTGTGGCCGTCAGCTCACCTGCTTTCCATGTCGCGACATGAAGCAGCGGGCCGAACCATTCAGAATTCAGGTCCGCAATATCAGCCAAGTTGATAATTGTGGGCGGGACGAACTGGCCCTGTGCAGGCACATCAACGCTGTGGAGCCAGCGCGCTTTTTGACTGTCGCGATAGGCCATCAACCTGTCATAGGCAGCTTGGTCAATCACGGGACCAATATCTGTTGCAGGGTCTGCCGGATCCCCCACAATCAGCGCATCCATCGCGCCGCGCAGCATCTCTAACGTCCGCTCGGCAATATCTTCTTGCAGCAACAACAATCGCAGTGCCGAGCAGCGCTGGCCGGCCGAGCGGAAGGCAGAGATCACAACATCCTGCACCACTTGTTCGGGCAGCGCCGTGGAATCAACAATCATCGCATTAATCCCGCCGGTTTCTGCAATCAGCGGGATCAGCGGGCGGTTATCCTCTTCCAACAGCGCGCGCGCGATGCGTTTGGCTGTGGCCGTCGAGCCGGTAAAAGCAACACCGGCAATGCGCGGATCGCTGGTCAGCGCAGCCCCCACCTCTGGCCCGCCGGGCGCAAGGATGAGCGCATCGGCCGGGATGCCCGCCTGATGGGCCAGCCGCACGGCTGCAGCGGCAATGCGCGGCGTTTGCGGAGCAGGCTTGGCGATGACGCTATTGCCTGTCACCAAAGCGGCCGCGATCTGGCCGAGGAAAATGGCCAACGGGAAGTTCCACGGCGCGATGCACACCCAAGCGCCTCGGCCTTCATAGCGCAGCACATTGCGCTCCCCGGTTGGTCCGGGCAACTCGACAGGCATTAAGCCATGACGTGCTTGATCAGCATAATAACGGCAGAAGTCCACCGCCTCGCGCACTTCGCCTAGGGCATCGCCCAGCGTCTTGTGCGCTTCTTTCACCAGCAGTGCCATCAAGGGCGTGCGCTCTGCTTCCAAAAGATCAGCAAGCCGTTCCAACGCATCGGCGCGGGCGGCAAGCGGTGTGACAGACCAAGTGGCAAAGCCGGACAGGGCGGTCTCTACGGCATGGGCGGGGGCTGCCGGAGGTTCAGCCGGAACTGGGGTGGCAGCAATGTCCCGCGCCACATCCGCCAGAATGGCTTTGTCTTGCAAATCAATGCCCATGCTGTTGCGCCGCGCGCCAAACAGATCAATGGGCAGGGGGATAGAACTATGGCGTTGGCCGCCCACGGCGCGGACTTTTTCAACTGGGTCGGCCAGCAAAGCCTCATCACTGACATGCTCATCCGCCAATTGGTGAACAAAGCTGCTATTTGCGCCATTTTCCAACAAGCGGCGCACAAGATAAGCCAGCAAGTCGCGATGTCCCCCCACGGGCGCATAAATGCGGCAGTGATAGCCTTCGCGCTGGACCAAATCTTCATACAGCCCGTCGCCCATCCCGTGTAGGCGCTGGAATTCAAAGTCACGCGTGTCGCCCGCCCATTCCAAGATCGCTGCGACTGAGAGCGCATTATGCGTTGCAAAAGCGGGGTAAATATTCTTGGCGCGCAGCATGTCGCGCGCGCAGGCCAGCCAGCTGACATCCGTTGCCGCCTTGCGGGTGAACAGCGGATATTCCTCTAGCCCCCATTCTTGGGTGCGCTTAATTTCGCTGTCCCAATAGGCGCCCTTCACCAAGCGCACGGCCATACGGCGGCCAGTTTCTGCGCCCAAGGCATCGGCCCATTGGATAACTGCCGGCGCGCGCTTGGAATAGGCTTGCACCGCCATGCCCAGCCCATCCCAGCCTCGCAATTCGGGGTGGCGGGCGGCTTGCGCAATAATGTCGAGGCTCATTTCTAGCCGTTCAGATTCCTCGGCATCTACTGTCAGCGCAATGCCGCGCCGGGCAGCAGCGAGGCACAGCGTTTCGAGCAGATCTCCCAACATGGGCACGCACCGATCCCAATGCGCGACTTCGTAGCGTGGATGGAGCGCCGAGAGCTTTACGGAGACGCTATGGCCTTCGCCCGTTTGTTCAATTGCATCGAGATAAGAGGCGAAATAGCGTTCCCCATCGGCAAAGGTGCGCGCGGCTTCACCCAGCATATCAAAGGAGGCGACAAAGCCTTTGTGCTCGGGCCGCGCCATGCGCGCGCTGGCCTCTTCAATCGTGCGGCCCATGACAAAGATTTCGCCCATCATGCGCATGGCGGCGCCCACCGCTTGACGGACAAAGGGCTCGCCCGCGCGGGCAATCAGGCGACGTAGCGTGCCGGCTTCTTCCTTGTCACTTACCAGCGCGCGGCCAATGACAAGCCCCCAAGTCGCTGAGTTAACAAGTGTGGAGTGTGATTTTCCGCTATGTGCGCGCCAATCAGCATCGCCCAATTTATCGGCAATCAGCGCATCGGCGGTTTCTGGATCGGGCACACGCAGAAACGCCTCGGCAAGCGAGAGCAACGCCACGCCTTCTTGCGTGTTGAGCCGATATTCATTGAGGAATTGATTCACCCAGCCGCTTGATTGTGCCCGACGCAAATCAGCCAGCAGCCCGCTGGCGCGCGCGACAATGCGATTGCGCTCGTCCGGGTTCACTGCAGCACGGGCAATGAGAGGCTGAAGAACCGCGGGTTCAGCGGCTCTATGAAGGCTGCGCATGAGCGACGTTGCGGAATCCATAGCTTTTGACTCTAATCGAATGAAGGCCCTAAATCCCGACTGGGACTCGCGCCGCTGTAATAATGTTGCGCGCCTTTAGCGAGAGGAAAGCTTATGCCTGTAGTGAGCAAAGAGGAACTTTTTGGTCTTGTTGGCAAAGACGTAGGAACGTCGGACTGGATGCTGATCGATCAGGATCGCGTGAACAAGTTTGCCGAAGCAACCGGGGACTTTCAATTCATCCATGTTGATCCAGAACGTGCCAAGCTGACACCCTTTGGCGGGCCGATTGCGCATGGATTTTTGTCGCTGTCGCTGCTGCCCGTGTTGACTGCCCAAGCTGATCTGCCGCGCCTCGATGGGATCAAGATGGGCGTAAATTATGGCGGCAACAAAACCCGCTTCATTGCGCCCGTCAAGGTTGGCAAGCGCGTGCGCGGCCATTTTAAGATGCTTTCACTCGAAGAAAAACGCCCCGGCCAATTCCAGCAAACAATGGAATTCACGCTGGAAATTGAAGGCGAAGATAAGCCCGCCTTGATGGCTGAGTGGATCACCCAGTTTTTTGTCTGAGGTTCAGATAAGTTAAAATCCCAATCAGGAGAATTCCATGCGTAGTGCCGTTATTGTGTCCACCGCTCGCACGCCGATTGGCCGTGCCTATCGCGGGGCGTTCAACATCACCCCGTCGCCAACGCTGTCGGCCTATTCCATCCGCGCGGCTGTCGAACGCGCAGGCATTGATCCGGCCGAAGTTGATGATCTGTGCTGGGGCTCGGCGCTGCAACAGGGCAGCCAAGCAGGCAATACGGCACGCACCGCGCTGCTGCGGGCGGGTTTGCCGGTCACAGTTCCGGGTATGACAATTGATCGCCAATGTTCGTCTGGCTTGATGGCCATTGCCACGGCAGCCAAGCAGATCATCGTTGATAATATGGACATTTGCGTTGGCGGCGGTGTGGAATCGATCAGCTTGGTCCAGACGCCTGAAATGCGCGTGGCCCCAGATCCTGAGCTGCTGAAGATGCACAAGGACATTTACATGCCCATGTTGCAGACGGCTGAGGTGGTCGCAGCGCGCTATAAAATCAGCCGTGAGCGTCAAGACGAATATGGCCTGCAATCGCAACAGCGCACCGCTGCGGCACAGGCTGCTGGCAAGTTTGATGATGAGATTGTCGCTTGCACAGCCACAATGGCCGTGACCAACAAGGAAACGGGCGAAGTCTCGCAAAAGGAGATTACGCTCAGCAAGGATGAAGGCAATCGCGCGGACACCACGCTTGAGGGCCTGAAGATGCTGAAGCCGGTTCTGGGGCCGGATATGCACATCACGGCGGGCAATGCCAGCCAGTTGTCTGATGGGTCTTCGGCCAGCGTGCTGATGGAAGAATCAGTTGCTGCCAAAAAGGGCCTGACGCCGTTGGGTCGCTATGTCGGCATGGCCGTTGCGGGCACTGAGCCAGATGAAATGGGCATTGGCCCGGTTTACGCCATCCCCAAGCTGCTGCAGCGTTATGGCCTCAAGATGGATGACATCGGCCTGTGGGAATTGAACGAAGCCTTTGCTGTGCAGGTGCTTTATTGCGCCGATAAGCTGGGCATTCCGATGGACCGCTTGAACGTTAATGGCGGCGCGATTTCAATTGGCCACCCTTATGGCATGTCGGGCGCACGCATGGTTGGCCATGCGTTGATTGAAGGCAAGCGCCGCGGCGCGAAATATGTCGTCATCACCATGTGCATTGGCGGCGGCCAGGGGGCGGCTGGGCTGTTCGAAGTCCTCTAAATTCTTAAATTGCAGGACATTAAGAGAGGCGGTTGCCCAAATAGGCAGCCGCCTCTTTGTCTTTTCGGCCAGAGCCGCTTAGAGACATTTGCGTGACGATCACCCGCCTAAGCCTAACTGATTTTCGATCCTATCCCGATTGCGTGGTGGCGCCTGGGCCGGGCCTTGTTGTGCTGACGGGGGAAAATGGTGCAGGTAAAACCAATATCCTAGAGGCCGTTTCGCTGCTCGTCCCCGGGCGGGGGCTGCGCGGAGCCTCGCTATCAGACATTGCTCGTCAGGGCGGGGCTGGAGGCTTTGCCGTGGCGGCGCGGCTGAGTGAGGTGGAATTGGGCACTGGCACACGCGCCGAAGCGCCTGAACGACGCTTGGTGCGCATTAATGGCGCGGCCGCCGCCGCCAATGATTTGGCGGAATGGGTGTCTGCCTTGTGGCTGACCCCCGCAATGGACCGATTATTCTTGGAAGGCGCCAGCGAGCGGCGGCGCTTTCTGGACCGACTGGTGCTGGCACTTGTCCCCAGCCATGCCGGCCATGCCAGCCGTTATGAGGCCGCAATGCGCCAACGTAACCGGTTGCTGGCCGATGAGCGCCCTGCAGATCCTGAATGGCTGACGGCGCTGGAAGCGCAAATGGCCATTCATGGGCAGGCTCTGGCTGAGGCGCGGCAGCAATTGGTGACAGCGCTTGGCGCGCGCTTGGCGGACCAGCCGGAAGGGCCCTTTGCCCGCGCCGGGTTGGCGCTGGACGGCGGGGAAATCGATGGCGATTTTGCAGAGCAACTCCGCCGCCATCGCCCGCGCGATGCCGCCGCTGGTCGGACTTTGCTTGGCCCACATCGTATGGACTTGGCTGTCACACATTTGGGCAAAGCGCAGGCCGCCGCCCGGTGCTCAACGGGTGAGCAAAAGGCGCTCTTGCTCGGCATTATCTTGGCGCATGCCGAGTTGGTGGCGGAACGGCTGGGGCGCGCGCCAATCTTGCTGCTGGATGAAGTGGCGGCGCATCTTGATCCTGTCCGCCGTGCGGCGCTGTTTGCGCGCCTGTCCGCCAATGGCGGGCAAGTCTGGATGACGGGAACAGAGCCCAGCCTGTTCGAAGAGGCTGGAGCAGCAGCAACGCGCATGATGGTGAAAGACGGTCAAATTCTGGCCTAGGCCAGTGTTTTGCCCTCTTCGCGTAACTTTAGGCTTTCGGTAAACAGCGGCATCGTCGCCTTTTGAAAAGCACCGGGCGTCATGCCTGCATAGCGCCGCACCTCGCGGTTGAGATGCGATTGATCGAAATAGCGTAAGCTCGCCAATTCGGCCTGATCCGCATTGCCAATACCGCGCATAGCAGCGGCCATATCGAGAAAGCGGCACCGCTGCAGAACGGATTTGGGGGACAAGCCAAAGCTAGTAAGGCAGCGTCGCTCCAATTGGCGGGGAGAAAGGCCCAATATCCGGGCCGCTTCTTCCACGCGGGTGGTGCTGTCGCGCCGCGCAATCGACTCAAATGTCGCAATCAGGGGGTCAACGCCTTTTCCCTTCAGGCTTGCCAATTGGGTTTCGACGGCGGCTTCTAAGGCGGCCACACGGTCTTTATCCTGCTTGGCGGCATCCAAAGACTTGATAAGCTTGGCTACCAAATCAGGTGTCCAGGCATCCGCTAATGGTGAGATCATATCAACATGGCTGGCTGCGGCTTGGGTGAAGAGCGCGGTCCAAGCGCTTGGGCGGATCGCAAAACCGGCAACAAATATTGGGCCTCGGACGCGGATGCGCAGCATTTGCGCATTGGGGCCAAATAACAAAGCGCCAGACCCAGCAACCCATTGGTCTTGGTGCCACCAATCCCATTCGCCTGCCAAAATAACCCGCACAAAGCCATTATCCGCCATGAGATAATCTTCATGGCAGAAATCAGCCGGAAGCTTGGCTTCCACGATATAATGCCGCCGAATAAAGGGCAGCAGGTGCGCTGAAGGCGCATAATTGCGTGAGGAAATCATTCACCCCCCAAAGATGCCAAGTGCAGTGCCAGACCTTAGGCTGCTTCCATTTAAAGATCAGTATCTTAATTTATGGAAACCTATCCATTTTGCGGTCCTCACATCTCACCTCTGCTATTAACGACAAAAGTGCAACTTGCTTGCCGCGCGCATGGCAATCAGGCTACGGATCGCTTATGTCTTTTGCTGTCAATCCACTCTCCCTGATCGGCAACACGCCGCTCGTCAAACTCGAAGGCCCGTCGTCGGAGACGGGCTGTCTCATTTTAGGAAAATGCGAATATGCGAATCCCGGCGCCTCGGTGAAGGATCGCGCCGCGCTGTTCATCGTGGAAGATGCTGAGGCGCGCGGTGCCCTGTCGCCCGGCGGCACAATTGTGGAAGGCACGGCCGGTAATACCGGCATTGGCCTTGCCCTTGTTGCCAATGCAAAGGGATATAAGACGATTATCGTCATGCCCGACACGCAAAGTCGGGAAAAGATGGATACGCTTCGTGCCTTGGGGGCCGAGCTGGTCTTGGTGCCCCCTGCACCTTTTTCCAATCCGGGCCATTTTGTGCATACGTCGCGCCGCATTGCTGAGGAGACGGAGGGCGCAATTTGGGCCAACCAGTTTGACAATATTGCCAACCGCAAGGCCCATATCATCGGTACAGCGGAGGAAATCTGGGCCCAGACAGAAGGTAAGGTAGATGGCTTTACCTGCGCTGCAGGCACTGGCGGCACGATTGCTGGTGTTGGTTTGGGGCTGAAGGCGCATCGGGATGATATTGTGATTGCGCTCACAGATCCGCATGGCGCAGCCTTGTATAATTATTATGCCAATGGCGAGTTAAAGGCTGAGGGAAGCTCAGTTGCTGAAGGCATTGGCCAAGGCCGGATTACGGCCAATCTCGATGGGGCGCCTATTGATACTCAGTTCCGCATCTCGGATGAGGAGGGGCTGTATTGGGTTGCCCGCATGCTGCGCGAAGAAGGCCTGTGTCTGGGCCTGTCATCCGGCATTAACATTGCCGGGGCCGTTGCGCTGGCCCGCCAGCTGGGACCGGGCAAAACAATTGTGACGATTTTGTGTGATACGGGTTTCCGTTATCTCTCGACGCTCTATAACTCAGACTGGCTTCGGTCGAAGAACCTGCCTGTTTTTGAATGGCTGAAAGACTGACAATGGCACTGGACCCGCTTCAAGAACGGAATGAAAGCTGGCGGCGCATTCGCGTTGGGCTGACAGGGCTAGGCGGTATCTTGCTGCTCATTGGTTTGGCCAACGCGATGTTGCAGCAATTGGGCACTGCCAAAGTGCAAGATGTGCCAACTGTGACGGGCCAGCCAGCCAAATCAGCAGATGAAAAGAACGAGCCTTTGGCTGAACTGGGCGTCGCCCCCGGTGCACCTGCAAAGGCGGATGAGCCAGCGCCTAAAAAATGATGCGCGGGCTGGTTGCCGCGCTTGCTTTGCTGTGCGGGGCCTGTTCAGCAGGCCCGCCCGCGCCTAAGCCGAAGCTCCATATTCTAACAGCTTTGCCACTTTTTTGGGGCGAGGGTGATGTTGCCGATATTCTCCAAAATCGCACAGGCCAGGCGCCCAGCCTCACGGCACTTTCGGCCAGTTGGGATGTTGTGGCGCTGGATATGGCAGATGCACGTGCCTTGCATCCTGTTCAAACGCTCCTTTTGATTCAGCCGCCACGCCTTGCCCCGGCAGAGCTGGTGGCACTTGATGCGTGGGTGCGGCAGGGCGGGCGTGTTGTTATTCTGGCGGATCCTGATTTGCGCTGGCCGCAGCAGCGCCCAATTGGCGACCCACGCCGGGCGCCTGTCGCTACGCTTTTGTCGCCCTTGTATCGCCATTGGGGTTTGGATCTGCAGCCCGATGCCATGGGCAGCCCACCACGTTTTGCGCGGATAGCGGCGTGGACCATTGCGCTGCCCGGCAGTGGGCAATGGGTGCGCGCGTCTGGCCAGTGTCGGCTGCCTGATCCCGCCCTTGCCTATTGCCCGCTTGGCAAAGGGGGTGCGGTGCTCATTGCCGATGCAGATTTCCTTCAGCCAGAAGGGGATGCTGCCGCCCAAGCCCGCGCCATTGCGGCCATAAATGGCCTGCTGACGGATAAAAATCAGTGAAATCAGGGAAATAGAAAGAGGTTGGATCAGAAAAACACATCACAAAAAAGCACGGTTTCCCACTAAAAACCCGATATCGGGGTGCTAAATCCCCATTTCACCCGTGAAATCCCTTGCTGTCCCCATGATTCCCTGATAGCCCATAACTTCGTCAAATTGGGGCGGGGCTGTCCTGATTCAGTGTTGAATTTGCTGGGCGTAACATGGGGTTATGGCTTGGCGGCGGCCCGTTAGCTTCAGGCGCTGAGGGGTGTTGTGAGCGAAAGGGAGCTATTCAGGGGGCACGCGCTGAACGCGATTGACGGCAAAGGCCGCGTCGCGATTCCCGCCTTCCTGCGCTCTGCAATCGAAAAGAACAGCGATGGCCGCGTTCTCATTATCGCCAAACATCAGCAAGATCCTTGCCTGACGGGCTATGACAAAGGCTGGTCGCGTCTGCTGCATGATCGGCTGGAGCGCGAAGAAGAGCGAGAGCGGTCTGCGGGTCGCGATTTTGACTATTTTAACAACAACCGCCGCGCCTTCGGCTTGGTCGAAGAAGTGCCCTATGATGCAAGTGGCCGGTTCATTCTGCCGGCCTTTTTCCGCGCTAAAGCGCAGTTGTCTGAACTCGCCTTTTTCTTTGGCACCGGGAACACATTTGAAATTTGGAACCCCAATCTCCTGATTGATACGCCTGGTATTGATGAGGAAACAAAGGATGTTGCTGCCTTTTTGATGGCAGAAAGGGGCGTGCGCTGATGTCCCAAACTGCGCCCCATATCCCCGTCTTGCTTGCAGAAGTGATTGACGCGCTCGCCATCAGCCCCGGCGAAACGCATGTTGACGGCACTTTTGGCGCAGGCGGCTATAGCCGAGCCATGTTAAAGGCAGGCGCGCGCGTCATTGCCTTTGATCGTGACCCAGATGCCATAGCGGCTGGGCACGCGGCTGGAGACGAGGGCCTGACACTGGTTCAGGACCGGTTTTCCAATATGGCGCAGCATTTGCCAGACCCTGTCGACGGCGTAACGCTGGATATTGGCGTGTCCTCAATGCAGCTAGATCAAGCTGGGCGTGGCTTTTCTTTTCAGGCGGATGGCCCGCTTGATATGCGCATGGAGCAGGTGGGCGAAAGCGCGGCTGACTTCGTGAATTCCGCCGATGAAGCGCTGATTGCTGATGTGATCTATCGCTATGGCGATGAACCCAAATCCCGGCGCATTGCCCGGGCCATTGTGGCTGCCCGTCCCATTGAACGTACCGCCCAGTTGGCGTCGATTGTCCGGCGCGCCGTTGGCTGGCGCGATGGTCAAAAAAGCGATCCGGCAACGCGGGCCTTTCAAGCCATTCGCATTCACATCAATCGTGAACTCGAAGAGTTGGAAGATGGTCTAATCGCTGCTGAGCGTGTGCTGAAGCCGGGTGGTCGCTTGGCGGTCGTCACTTTTCACAGCTTAGAAGACCGGATTGTGAAGCGCTTCTTGCGAGATCGCAGTGGCCAGCGCCCTGCGGGTTCACGCCATTTGCCTGATGTTGGCCCGTCAGGGCCTGAGGCTACTTTTGAAGCTGTCGCCAAGCCCGTGCGGCCCGGCGAGGCTGAATTGACACGTAATCCCCGTGCCCGCTCTGCGACCTTGCGTGTCGCGCGGCGCACAGCTGCTGTTTTCTGGCCTGACCAACTTCGAGGTGCCGCATGATCGCTCACAGATTTCGTCCCGTTGTCTGGGTTGTTGGGTGCGCCTTTGCAGCAACGGCGCTGTACACTGTGTCCTTGAGTGTCGCGGCGGAACGTGCCCGGCTGGAGAAAGTGGATCGGCAGATTGCCAATACGCAAAATGAAATCAGGCAGTTGCAAACTGAATTGGGGACACGTGCTTCACTTCGTCAGCTAGAGCGTTGGAATAGTGAGGTTTTGGCACTTGGCGCACCCAAGGCCGGCCAATTCCGGGCAACCGAAACCGCCTTGCAGACGCTGGATGGCGGCATCTTGCCAGCCAGTGTTGGTGCGCCCGCGCCGGTCATGGTGGCAGCGGCAACAGCCCCAGCCCCAGCTCCAGCCAATATGACGCAACCTGCCGCAGGGCCTGTGCAAACGGCGCAGGTGGCCCAAGGCGCCAAGCCTGTGGCGGCAGCATCCAAATCTGCGCCCAGTGCGGCTAAGCCCGCCGCGGCGCCTGCCAAGCCTGTGGCTCTGGCCTCGGCTGATGTTCGCCCTGCACGAATTGCAGCGACCAGCAAGTCTGCAGCTAAGGCCACAGCGCCCAAGCCAGCTGCGGCCAAGTCAGAGCCTGCAAAGCCCCAGCGTTTTGCGATGCTAGATCGCAAGTTGGTTGATCAGCGGACATTTAGCGAAATCCTCGTTCGGGCGGCCAGTGAAAGCCAAACCGGAGGTGGAAAGGGCAAATCGGCCCAGTGACCGCATCCGTCGCCCGGCCCAGCCGGACACGTCATGCTGAGGTAAAGGTTCAATCGCTGGCGATTGCCCACCAAAGGCTGATGGTCCTGATGCTCTTGTTCAGCGCGGTGGCCGGTGTCATCGCGCTGCGGCTTATGTGGCTGACAGTGTTTTCGGGGCCTAGCAGCGGCTTTGCTGCGGTGGAGAACCAACGCGGCGCACGGGCTGATATTGTCGATCGCAATGGGGAGGTGCTGGCCCGGACGATGGAGGCTTGGTCGATTGGCGTGCACACCAATCGCCTGCTGAACAAGCCGGAAGACTTGGCCCCCAAATTGGCAGCTTTGATGCCCGAGCGCACTGAGCAGCAATATCTCGATCTGCTAAAGTCGGGGGTCCGTTTCACGTATTTGCGCCGCCGCGCAATGCCCGAACTGGTGGCAAAGGTGAATGCGCTGGGTGAGCCTGGCATGGCGTTCTCTCGAGAGCCAGAGCGGCTCTACCCGCAATTGACGCTGGCAGCGCACGTCCTTGGCTATACCGATATGGAAGGCCGGGGCGTTATGGGCATGGAACGGGCCTTGGACAAGCAATTGTCCGATCCGGCTCGGCGCCAACCTGTTGCCCTGTCAATTGACAAGCGTGTGCAGGCAGCGATGGAGTCTGAACTCTCTTCAGCGATGACGAGCCATCAGGCATTGGGCGCCACAGGCCTTGTGCTGGATGTGCACACCGGTGAGCTTTTGGCCATGGTGTCTCTGCCCGTGTTCAACCCCAATAACATTCGCCGGGTTGATCCGGAAACGCTGCGCAATAATGTCACGCAAAGCGTTTATGAGCTGGGCTCAACGTTCAAGCCAATTGCGATTGCCGGGGCGATGGACGCGGGTGTCGTGACCAGCATGTCCAAGCGCTATGACGCAACAGCCCCGCTGCAAATTGGCAAATTTAAGATCAAGGATGATCATCCTCTCAATCGCTGGCTCAATGTGCCTGAAACGCTGGTTCATTCTTCTAATATTGTCACCGCACGCATTGCCGATGAAATGGGCCCAGAGCGGATGGAAGCGCTGTTCCGGCGCATTGGCTTTTATGATCAGCCGTCCATTGAGTTAAGAGAAAAAGGCCGCCCGCTTGTGCCCGGTTTCTGGGCGCGGACAACCACAATGACGACGGCCTATGGCCACGGCATTGCCGTTACGCCGCTGCAATTGGCTGTGGCCTATGCGGCTTTGGTGAATGGCGGCATTATGCGGCCCGCAACGCTGGTGAAGGTAGAGCCCGGTCGCGCAGTGCCGGGTCGGCGTGTCTTTACCCAGAAAACCAGCGATACATCTCGGCAGCTGCTGCGTCTTATTGCAACGGATGGCACGGGTAAGAAGGCGGATGTTCTGGGCATGCGCGTTGGTGGCAAAACCGGCACCGCGGAAAAGCCTGGTGCAGGCGGCTATTCTCGCCATGTTAACGTGTCGACTTTCGCAGCTGTCTTCCCAATGGATGCGCCGCGATATGTGGTGATTGCCATGCTGGATGCGCCCAAGGGCAATGCAGAATCTTTTGGGCTTACGACTGCAGCTTGGACTGCGGCGCCCGTTGTTTCCAAGGTCATTGCGCGGACCGGGCCCATGCTTGGAGTTTTCCCCGATCCTTCCAAGGATATGCCGCTTGATGGCTTGCGCACGTTGATCTGGAAAGAGAAGGCGGACGCAGAATGAAACTTGGTGCGCTCCTCAATTCGTCAGACCCCCGTCCCGTAACGGGCTTTGCCATTGACCACCGTAAAGTTGCGCCGGGGAATATTTTTGGCGCCTTTCAAGGCGCGAAGGTGAATGGCGAGGACTATATTGACGCTGCAATTGCCGCTGGCGCCCTTGCTGTTGTTGCGCGGCCTGATGTGCGGGTTGAGGGCGCTGTCCATATTGCAAGCGATGAACCGCGGCGGACCTTTGCGCTGCTCGCGGCGCGCTTTTTTGAGCCATTCCCGGACATGACTGTTGCTGTCACAGGTACCAATGGCAAAACATCAACTGTCGAAATGACGCGCCAGCTGTGGCGGATGGCGGGCCACGCCGCAGCTTCAATTGGCACTTTGGGTGTGACAACTGCAGATGACCGCGTGGTCACGGGGCTAACAACGCCTGACATTGTGACCTTCCTGTCCAACATGGCCGGACTTAAGCGAGAAGGCGTTAGCCATGTGGCCTTTGAAGCGTCCAGCCATGGGCTCCACCAATGCCGCACGGAAGGTCTGCCCGTGCGGGCCGCAGCCTTCACTAATCTGTCGCGAGATCACCTCGATTATCATGGCGATATGGCAAATTATTTTACGGCCAAAATGCGCTTGTTTTCCGAAGTCGTGGATGCGGATGGCGCGGCTGTTGTGTGGGCGGATGCCGATGAATATTCTCCGCGGGTGATTGATCTGGCGCGCGAGCGGGGGCTGGCGGTCTTTACAGTTGGTCCCAATGGCAGTGCGTTGAAGCTGATAGAGCGGACCCCCGGTCAATTGGGACAGCAATTGGTGGTCGAGGCCGAAGGCCAGACCTATAAGATCAGCCTGCCGCTCATTGGGGCCTATCAAGCGGCAAACGCACTTGTTTCTGCAGGCTTGGTGATCGCAACGGGCGGCGATGTGGGACCGACTCTGGCCAATCTTGCTCGGCTTCAACCTGTGCGCGGACGACTGGAACGGGCTGTTATCAGCAAAACAGGTGCGCCTGTTTATGTTGATTATGCGCACACCCCTGATGCCATTGAGGCCGCCATTGAGGCGCTACGGCCGCACTGCAAAGGCCGGCTGATCCTTGTTTTTGGGGCAGGCGGCGATCGGGATCGTGGCAAGCGCCCTGAAATGGGGGCTATTGCGGTGCAAATGGCCGATCTGGTGATTGTGACCGATGACAATCCTCGCTCGGAAGATCCCGCGGCCATCCGTGCAGAAATTCTCGAGGCGGCGCCGGGCGCACTGGAAGTGGCCGGGCGCCGGGATGCCATTGCGCGCGCCTTGGCGGACGCTGGGCCAGATGACATTATTCTCATTGCCGGCAAAGGCCATGAACAGGGCCAAATTATTGGAGATCAAGTGCTTCCCTTTGATGATGTAACAGTGGCGCGGGAGTGCGCGGCATGACGGCACTGTGGACATCGGCCGATATCGCCAAAGCTGTGGGTGGCGTGGCGCAGGGAGACTTTGCTGCAGGCGGTGTTGCCTTTGACAGCCGGGAAGTTGGGCCTGGCGATTTGTTCATTGCGCTCAAAGGCGAAGTGACGGACGGCCAAAAATTTGTGGACCAGGCCTTTGTGCAAGGCGCTGCAGGAGCGATTGTCTCGACGCCGGTTGCGCACCCGCATGTGCTGGTGGGTGATACCACAGCCGCACTCAACGCCTTGGGGATGGCCGCGCGCGCGCGGACAGCTGCAAAAATTGCGGGCGTCACTGGGTCAGTTGGCAAAACAGGCACCAAAGAGGCACTGGCGGCTGCGTTGGCGCGGGCGAATAAAGGGCCAGTCCACCGCTCGGTCAAAAGCTATAACAACCATACGGGTGTTCCCTTGAGCCTTGCTCGGATGCCTGCGGATACGCGCTTTGGTGTCTTTGAAATGGGCATGAACCATGCCGGTGAAATTGCAGCTTTAACCCGGCTGGTGCGCCCCCATGTGGCGCTGATTACGGCCATTGCCCCTGCGCATATCGAAAATTTGGGCTCAATGGAGGCGATTGCCGACGCCAAGGGTGAGATTTTTCAGGGCCTTGAACCCGGTGGCACAGCCATTGTCCCCTTTGACACGCCGCATCGCGACCAATTGTTGGGCCACGCACGGCGCCATGCGGACCGCGTCGTCACCTTTGGGCGGGATGCCGCCGCTGATGTTCATGCGCGCGATGTGGTCCAAATGGATCATGGCACCATGGTCGTCGCGGCGCTGCCGGGGGCTGAGGTCTCTTTCACCTTGGCGCAACCTGGCGATCATTGGGTGTCAAACGCGCTTGCTGTTCTGGCGACAGTGCAAGCCCTTGGCGGCGATTTGGCAGCAGCTGGGCTGGCCCTGGGCGAGCTTGAAGGTTTGGCAGGGCGGGGTGCCCGGCATCGCCTGGCATTGCCGGGCGGAGACGCGCTGCTGATTGATGAAAGCTATAACGCCAATTCAGTCTCAATGGCGGCAACTTTGGCGGTGCTGGGCGCACAGCCTGCCCGCCGCCGGATCGCCATTTTGGGCGAGATGCGCGAATTGGGTGCAGAGTCTGCGGCCCTTCACGCTGGCCTTGCCGGGCCCATTATGGCGGCTGAGGTCAGCATTGCTATTCTGGTAGGGCCGGGCATGGCCCCCTTGGCAGACGCACTATCCGGCAAAATCGAGGTTTATCATTTGGCAGATGCCGCAGCGGCCTTGGCACTCGCGCAGCAGCTTGTGCGCGCTGAAGACGCGGTGCTGGTTAAAGGATCAAATGCAGTTGGCCTTGCCCATGTGGTGGCTGGACTGACAGCAGGGGGGGAATAATGCTATACTGGATTGCCGAGCAACTTGGATTTCCCGGTGTTCTCAACCTTCTGCGTTATCTTACATTCCGCACTGGTGGGGCCGTGGCAACTGCTCTGCTCATTGGGCTGATTATTGGGCCGCGCTTTATTGGGTGGCTGCGTCTTCGCCAAGGCAAAGGTCAGCCCATTCGCAGTGACGGCCCACAATCCCATTTGGCCAAAGTGGGCACGCCCACCATGGGCGGGTTGATGATCCTGACCGCTGTGGGCTTGTCTCTGCTGCTCTGGATGGATCTGAACAATATCTATGTCTGGGCCTGTATCTTGGTCACGGGCGGTTTTGGGCTGATTGGCTTTCTCGACGATTATGACAAGGTCAAGAAACGCAGCACCAAAGGCGTGTCGGCCCGGGCGCGTCTGCTGGCAGAATTTACCATTGCGGGCGTGGCGACGGCGCTCATTACGTGGCACGCAAACACTGATCTCTACTTGCCGTTCGTCAACGGCCCCATTGCCGATCTTGGCTGGCTGTACATTCCTTTTGGGGCGTTTGTGATTGTCGCCTTTGGGAACGCAGTGAATTTGACGGATGGGCTGGATGGCTTGGCGACCATGCCTGTGATCATTGCGTGCATTGCCTTCATGCTGATTGCCTATTTGGTCGGCAACGCCAAATATGCAGCCTATCTGGGTATTCCCTATGTCGCCGGGGCAGGGAATTTGGCCATTTTATGTGGCGCGATTGTGGGCGCGGGCCTTGCCTTTTTGTGGTTCAATGCGCCGCCTGCTGCCGTCTTCATGGGCGATACAGGCAGCCTTGCCCTTGGCGGGGCGTTGGGGGCCATTGCTGTCACCACACATCATGAATTTGTGCTGGCCGTGATTGGCGGCTTATTCGTGGTTGAGGCGCTGTCGGTTGTCATTCAAGTTTTCTGGTTCAAGCGCACAGGCCGCCGTGTGTTTCGCATGGCGCCTATTCACCATCATTTTGAACAATTGGGCTGGTCTGAACCCACGGTGGTTATCCGTTTTTGGATTGTCGCCTTTGTTTTGGCGCTGGCTGGTCTTTCCACGCTGAAGCTCAGATGATTACGTCTCCCGCCTTTTCTGGTAAACGCTTTGCGGTGCTGGGGCTTGCCCGTTCAGGCCTTGCAACAGTGCGTGCGCTGGTCGAGAGCGGGGCTGAGGTAACGGCGTGGGATACGCGCGATGAGGCGCGTGCGGCCGTGCCTGCTGGGGTCCAGTTGGCGGACCCATTGGCGATGGATTTGGCAGGCTTTGACGCAGTGGTCGTGTCACCCGGCGTTCCACTGAACCGCCACCCCATTGCAGATCATGCACGGGCTGCGCACGTCCCTATTCTGGGAGATATTGAGTTATTCGCCATGGCCCGGCCCAGCCTGCCGCGACATCATGTGGTGGGCATTACGGGCACCAATGGCAAATCAACCACCACGGCATTGATCCACCATATTGTTGGAAGCGCGGGCATTCCGGCCCGGTTAGGAGGCAATATTGGCCTGCCTATTTTGTCGCAAGATCCACTGCCTGAGGGCGGTGTCTATGTGCTGGAATTATCAAGCTTTCAGATTGATCTGACGCATAGTCTGGCGTGCGATATTGCCGTGCTGACCAACATCACGCCCGACCATCTTGATCGCTATGACAGCTTTGCGGACTATGCGGCCGCAAAAGAGCGGCTATTCACGCTGCAGCATCTGGATCAAGTGGCTGTCATTGCCACACAAGATGACCCAAGCCGTATGATTGCCAGCCGCATCAACCACCGACTATATCGTGTGGCCTCTACAGATATTGCCGATCAATCGTGCTGGCCCGCGCTGCAAGGGCCGCACAACGCCCAAAATATTGCCTGTGCGATTGCGGTGGCGCGCGCATTGGGTGTGGCGGAAGATCAGATTGAGGCAGCTTTGCGCAGCTATCCTGGCTTATCGCACCGGATGGAGCGGGTGGCAGAACGCGCAGGGGTGTTGTTTGTAAACGACAGCAAGGCCACCAACCCCACGTCTACCGCGCCGGCTTTGGCGGCTTACCCGCGCATTCATTGGATTTTGGGCGGGCAAGCCAAGACCAAGGATTTAGATGCCTGCGCCCCGCATTTTAGCCATGTCGTTGCCGCTTATGTCATTGGCGAGGCGGGCCCCATGTTTGCCGATCTGCTGCGCCCGGCCATGGCTGTGGCCGAGGCCGGCACGCTGGAGCGGGCGGTTCAGTTGGCTGCTGCTGCTGCCCAGCCGGGGGATGTTGTCTTGCTGTCTCCGGCGTGCGCGTCTTTTGACCAATTTCGCGATTTTGAGGCGCGGGGCGATGCCTTTCGCGCGGCAGTGGAGGCCTTGGCATGACAAGCAATTCGGCGGCGTCCCGCACACGCGCTCCTCGACTTGGCCGGTCTGACCAATCAGCCGTTGGCATTTGGTTTTGGGAAATTGACCGGATGTTGCTGCTGCTGGTGCTCGTGCTGATTTCGGTGGGCCTGATTGCCGTTGCTGCAGCCTCGCCTGCCTCGGCGCACCGCTATTCCGATGCCAGCTTCCAATTGGCACCGCTCCATTATTTTTGGCGGCAATTAATGTGGGTTGGCGTTGGGCTGCCCGTCATGATTGGCATCTCCATGCTGCCCCATCAAATGGCCCGACGGCTGGGGCTGATAGGGGCGGGCTTTTTCTTCCTGTGCCTTGCCCTTGTGCCGCTGCTTGGCTTTGAAGCCAATGGCGCCAAACGCTGGATTGATGTGGGTATTGGCCAATTCCAACCCTCTGAATTTCTAAAGCCCTTTTTTGTTATTGCGATTGCTTGGCTGTTGTCGCTGCGGTCGCAGGATGAAAGTCTGCCAGTTATCCCGCTATCGGGTCTTATCACGGGGGTGGTCGCGGCTCTTTTGATGCTGCAGCCTGACTTTGGCCAGACGATCATCTTTGGTTCTATTTGGTTCGCCATGGTCATGGTAACAGGCTTGTCATGGCGGTGGATTGGTCTGCTGGCTGGCGGGGGTGCCGTTGGCGTGACATCCGCCTATTTCTTTTATCCCGTTGCCACCCAACGCATTAACAACTTCCTGTTCCAGAGCGGGGACACGTACCAGACGGATAGCGCCCATGCGACAATCACAGCCGGCGGGCTTTTTGGAACGGGCCCGGGCGGCGGCGAAATGAAGTTCCGTCTCCCCGAAGCGCATACAGACTATATTTTTTCCGTCATTGGCGAAGAATTTGGCCTCATTGCGTGTCTTGGGATTGCCATTGCCTTTTTGCTCATGGCGATCCGCGTATTTGTAAAGCTGCTGGATGAGGAAGACCCGTTTTTGGTTTTGGCATCTGCCGGGCTCATTACGCAGTTTACCGCACAGGCCATGGTCAACATGGCCGTCAACACTGGCGTGGCCCCTTCCAAGGGCATGACTTTGCCGTTCATTAGCTATGGCGGCTCATCCTTGCTGGCTTTGTGTATTGGCTTTGGCTTGCTGCTCGCCTTTACGCGCAAGAACCCCTATCTCACGCGTTCACCCTATGTCGTAAAGTGGAGTGGCCGATGAGCGGGCGTCATTTCGTTCTCGCAGCTGGAGGAACCGGGGGGCATATGATGCCTGCCCATGCGTTAGCGGCAGAGCTGACGCGGCGGGGCCATCATGTCGCGCTGATTACAGATGAGCGGGGGGCCAAAATCCCCGGTTTGTTTGAAGGTGTGCAGACGCATATCTTGCCCGCTGGGCGGATCACCAAAAACCCGATGAGCTGGCTGCCCGGCTTGAAAGCGATCCTGGCGGGCCGCGCAATGGCACTGCGCTTGTTTGAAACGTTCAAGCCAGCGGCCGTCATTGGATTCGGCGGCTATCCCGCCTTTCCAGCCTTATTGGCTGCAAAATCCGCGCGCATCAAAACGGCAGTGCACGAACAAAATGCCGTGCTGGGCCGCGTGAACCGGTTGATGGCCAACCGCGTGGACGCGATTGCCGTTTCCTACTCCAAAATAGAACGGCTGTCGCCCAAGCATCTGGGCAAGACCTGGATGGTCGGCAACCCCGTGCGCGATGAAATTGTAGCTTTACGGGACCGTCCTTTTCCGCCCTTTTTGGAAGATGGCGTCTTTCGCGTTCTGGTTATTGGCGGCAGCCAGGGGGCAACTATATTGTCGGACGTGGTGCCCGATGGCCTCTCCCTATTGCCCGTGGCGCTTCGCCGCCGGTTGCAAGTGACGCAGCAGTGCCGGGCCGAAGATATTGAGCGTGTTCGCGCCCGCTATGCCGAGCTTGGCATAGCGGCAGACCTGGCCACGTATCTCAATGATGTGCCCGAGCGGCTGGCTTGGGCCCATTTGGTCATTGCCCGGGCTGGTGCCTCGACCATTTCAGAGCTGACATGCGCGGGCCGCCCGGCAATCTTGGTGCCGCTGCCCAGCGCAACGGACGATCACCAGACTGCCAATGTGCGCGATATGGTGGAAGCTGGCGGTGCCAGATCCATTCCGCAAGTGCGGTTTACGGCAACAGAGCTCTCCAAGCAGATGCAAAAGCTGGGATTGGACACTGAAGGCCTGATTAATGCTGCCAGCCGCGCCCGCAGTGTGGGCCGCCCCCATGCCACGCGCGATTTGGCAGATTTGGTTGAGGGGCTGGATAGGCCTGCCGCACCGCAGGCCGTGGGCGTTGCACAAGAATTCAAGCTTGCAGGGGCAGGGGCATGAAAGCAGTTCCCACGAGTATCGGGACCATTCATTTCATTGGCATTGGCGGCATTGGCATGTCGGGCATTGCCGAGGTGATGCACAATTTGGGCTATCAGGTGCAGGGCACCGATATTGCCGAAAGCTATGTGGTGGAAGGTCTGCGGGCCAAGGGCATTAAGGTGATGATTGGCCATGCGGCTGAAAATCTGGGCGATGCCGCTGTTGTTGTGACGTCCACGGCCGTGCAGCGCGGCAATCCAGAAGTGGAAGCAGCACTCGACAAGCGCATTCCCATTGTCCGCCGCGCAGAAATGTTGGCTGAATTGATGCGGTTGAAGTCCACTGTGGCTGTCGCTGGCACACATGGCAAAACCACTACCACTTCAATGATTGCCGCTATGCTGGATGCCGGCGGGATTGACCCCACAGTCATTAATGGTGGCATTATCAACAGCTATGGCTCTAACGCGCGGCTGGGCGATAGTGATTGGATGGTCGTCGAAGCGGATGAGAGCGATGGTTCTTTTCTGCGGCTTGATGGGACAATTGCCGTTGTCACCAATATCGACCCGGAACATCTCGATCATTACGGATCGTTCGACGCAGTTAAGAAGGCTTTTGTCGAATTTATTGAGAATGTGCCTTTTTATGGCCTTGCCATTCTCTGCCTTGATCATCCCGAAGTCCAAGCCATCATCCCTCGCATTCGCGACCGGCGGATTATGACCTATGGCTTTTCCGCCCAAGCTGATGTGCGGGGGGAAAATGTGACGCCCATTCCCGGGGGCAATCGCTTTGACGTGGTCGTGCGGTCACGCGATGGCTCAAGCCGGACAATTGCCGATATCGAATTGCCAATGCCGGGCCGCCACAATGTTCAAAACGCCTTATCGGCCATTGCCGTCGCCTTGGAAATGGGCATGTCGGACGCAGATATTCAGCGTGGCTTTGCCAAATTTGGCGGCGTTAAACGCCGCTTTACCCGCGTGGGCGAGGTGGATGGCATCACTATCATTGATGATTATGGCCACCATCCCGTTGAAATTCGGGCTGTGCTGGCCGCCGCACGCGAAGGTGCAAAAGGCCGGGTGATCGCCATATGTCAGCCGCATCGCTATTCACGCTTGGGCAATTTGATGGAAGAATTCGCCTCCTGCTTTAACGATGCGGATCTTGTGTACGTCACGCCAGTGTTTGCCGCAGGCGAAGCGCCAATGGATGGGGTGAGTGCCGCATCTTTGGTTGCCAATTTGAAAGAGCGTGGTCATCGCGCGGCCGCCGAAGTGGCGGATGCGGCAGCTCTGGCGCAGGCGCTGGCTGAAAATGCCCGTCCGGATGATATGGTTGTGTGCCTCGGCGCGGGCGACATTACCAAATGGGCGGCGGGCCTGGCCGATGCAATCAAGGAGGCGCGGGCTTGATCGACGCGGCGTCTCTTCCCGCTGTCAAAGGCCGTTTGACGGCGCAGGCACCGCTTGCGCCGCTCGTCTGGTTTAAATCAGGCGGCCCAGCTGATTGGCTGTTTGAGCCCGCCGATCGCGATGATCTGTGCGCCTTTCTAGCCGCGCTCGACCCGACTATTCCTGTGATGGCGCTGGGCTTGGGATCCAACCTGATTGTTCGCGATGGCGGCGTGCCCGGTGTGGTCGTGCGGTTGGGCAAGGCCTTTGCGCAGGTGACCTCTGTTGATGATCTGACGCTTGATTGCGGGGCTGGGGCCAGTGGCATCCTTGTGTCGTCCACCGCGCGTGACAAAGCGATTGCCGGGCTAGAATTTCTCCGCTCCATCCCCGGCACAGTTGGCGGCTTTGTCCGCATGAATGGCGGGGCCTATGGCGGTGAAGTGAAGGACATTCTGGTCGATTGCGATGTTGTCCTGCGCGACGGTCGGCTGGTGACGCTGCCCGTTGCTGATTTGCACTATACCTACCGCCATTCTGAATTGCCTGATGGGGCTGTTGTGGTGGGCGCGCGCTTTAAGGGGCGGCCCGGTGTGCCAGAAGATATTCAGGCGGAAATGGACCGTATTTCGGCCTCGCGCGAAGCGAGCCAGCCGCTGCGCAGTAAAACGGGTGGATCCACCTTCAAAAACCCAAATGGCCATAAGGCGTGGCAATTGGTGGACGAAGCGGGCTGCCGGGGCTTGACGCTGGGCGGTGCCCAAGTATCCGAAAAACATACGAATTTCCTGCTCAATCTGGGGGAGGCGACCAGTGCCGATATTGAGGCTCTGGGCGAAGACGTCCGCCGGCGCGTGCAGGAAAAATCAGGCATTATGCTTGAATGGGAAATTCAACGAGTAGGAAAACAAGCATGAGCGCGCCTATCCATGTGGCCGTCCTAATGGGGGGATGGTCCTCAGAGCGGCCCGTGTCGCTTGTGACAGGCAATGGCGTTGCCGATGCGCTTGAGCGGCTGGGCTATCGCGTCACGCGGATTGATATGGACCGCACAGTCGCCGCGCGCTTGGCTGAGGCCAAGCCCGATGTTGTCTTTAACGCGCTGCACGGCTCGCCGGGCGAAGATGGCACGGTTCAGGGCATGATGGACCTGATGGGTATCAAATATACGCATTCGGGCCTCACCACCTCTGTCATTGCCATTGACAAGCAGCTGACCAAATCGGCGCTCGTCCCCCATGGTATTCCCATGCCGGGCGGCATGGTGGTTGAAAGCGAGGCGCTGTATCATGCCGATCCGCTGCCCCGCCCCTATGTGCTAAAGCCTGTTAATGAAGGCTCATCTGTTGGCGTGGCGATCGTCACGGATACGAGCAATTATGGCAACCCCATCCGCCGCGATGCCGAAGGGCCGTGGCAGCAATTTGCCGAGTTGCTGGCAGAGCCCTTCATTCGTGGCCGCGAATTGACTGTCGCTGTGCTGGGTGATCGCGCCTTGTGCGTGACTGAGTTGCAGCCCAAGTCCGGCTTTTATGATTTTGATGCCAAATATACTGATGGCATGACCGAGCATGTCTGCCCCGCCCGCATCCCTGATGATGTCGCTGAGGCCATGATGGGGTGGGCCTTGCAGGCACACCGCGTGCTGGGCTGCAAAGGCGCATCGCGATCTGACTTCCGCTGGGATGACCAGCTGGGTCTGGAGGGTGTCTTTCTTTTGGAAGTGAACACCCAGCCCGGAATGACGCCCTTAAGTCTGGTGCCAGAACAGGCCCGGCATTGTGGCATTTCTTATGAAGAGCTGGTCGACATTTTGGTCAAGGAGGCGCTGGCGTGACAGCTGGTCCTCGCCCGTCCCGTGCGCCGCAAAAGCGCCCCGTGACGCGCGGGGCTGCACGCTCCACGCCCTCAATTTGGCAGCAGGCAAATGACCTGTTCTGGAAAATCGTTCCCTTCAAGGTGGAGACGATTGAAAAGGCGCTGACTGTCCTCACCATTTTCGTGATTGCCGGGTCGGTATTGGCGGCAGCCATTTATGCCGGCATTCCCCAAGCGGTTGGCACAGAAATGGGCCAGATGGCAGGGCGCGCGGGCTTTAAGGTCAAGCGTGTCGATGTGAAGGGCCTGAACCGCATGGATTCACTGACTGTCTATGCGGTTGCGCTCGACCAGCAATCTATTGCGATGCCGCTTGTTGATTTGGAAAAAGTCCGGGGTGAGTTGTTGCAATATGGCTGGATTGGCGATGCCCGCATTTCGCGGCGCTGGCCCGATACGCTGGTTGTCGACATTCTTGAGCGGAAACCCGCCGCGGTCTGGCAGAATAATCAGCGCTTGGTGTTGATTGATGGCAGTGGCGTTATTCTGGAAATGGTTGATCCGCGCGCCATTCCTGATCTGCCACTTGTTATTGGCCCCAATGCCAATCAGCGTGTCGCTGGGCTGTTCCGTTTGTTGAATATGTCCCCCACGCTTAAGCCTAATTTTGCTGGCGCCACATGGGTCGGCAACCGCCGTTGGGACATTCGCTTTGAATCCGGTGAAGTCCTTGCTTTGCCAGAAGGTGAAGATCTGGCTGCCAACGCGCTTAAGAATTTTGCGCGGATTGAGGGCAATCAGAAATTGCTGGGCCGGGGCTTTGTGCGCTTTGACATGCGCGATCCAACGAAGTTTGTGGTTCGCCTGCGCCGTCCAGTCACTGACACACCAACGCCCGCGCCCGGCGCAGAAACGGTCGCGCCTGATGGTGCAACGCCGCCCGCTGCCTCGGCGCCCGCCGCCGCCACATCCTCCCCCGCTGCAGACCAATAAGGAAAACGCATTCATGGCCGTCGCCAAACCATCTCGCCTCATCACTGCCCTTGATATTGGGTCGTGGAAAGTCTCGGCACTGATTGCCGAAATTGGCGAAGGTGGGGATATTCAGGTGCTGGGCACAGGCCAGCGCGAAAGCCGGGGCGTGCGCCGTGGCTATATTGCCGACATGGATGCAACCGAACGCGCCATTCGCGAAGCTGTGGAGCAGGCAGAGCGGATTGCGGGCCTCAGCATTGATAATGTTTGGGTTGGGTTTTCAGCGGGCGGCTTGGTGAGCAACATTGCCTCAGTTGAAGTGGAGCTGGGCGGGCATCGTATCGAGCAAGAAGATATTGATGAACTGCTGGCAGCAGGCCGCAACTCGCTGGATCCGGATGGTCGGATGATCCTGCACGCCCAGCCCACGCTCTACACGCTGGATGGCTTGCAGGGCGTGAAGCGCCCCTTAGGTCTGCACGCTGATAAGCTGGGGGTTGATATTCACGTTGTGTGTGCTGATCAGTCGCCCATACGCAATATCGATTTGTGCGTGCGCAGTGCGCATTTGGGCGTTGAGTCGATTATTGCCTCGCCCGTTGCCACAGGCCTTGCCGTCTTGTCAGAAGAAGAGCGGGAGCTGGGCGTGGCTCTTGTGGAAATTGGTGGCGGTGTGACCAATGTCTCGCTGTTTGCCGGCGGCATGCTCGTGGGCCTAACGTCAATTCCCTTTGGGGCTGCCGATATCACGGATGATATTGCCTCAGCCTTTGGTGCGCGGCGGAATCAGGCCGAGCGCATGAAATGCTTTTACGGCTCTGCCACTGCCAGCCCCCGCGACAATCATGATATGATTGAAATCGCCCCCATGTCTTCAGAAGATGAGGGCGAAAGCCACCGCATTACCCGGGCGCAGTTGATTGCTGTCATCCGCCAGCGGCTTGAGCATCTGGTGGGTGAAATTAATGCCGCATTGAAAGAGCTTGGCTTTACGGGCCCCGTTGGCCGCCAAGTGGTGCTGACGGGCGGCGGCGCTGAGCTGAAAGGTATGGCGGATTATGTGCAAGGCGTTCTGGGCCGCGCCGTGCGTGTTGGCCGTCCCCGCGGGCTAATTGGCCTGCCCGATGCACATAGCGGGCCCGGCTTCGCCACTTTGGCCGGTTTGGTATATTATGCGGCTTCTGACCCCATTGATGTTCGGGTCATTAAACCACATCATCAACAGGTAATTCGCTCCGATCATCAAGGGCTGCTTGAAAAGCTGATTTCAGCAATCAAAACAGCATTTTGATGCTGATCCGTGCGCCGGGCCCATGATATTGGGTTTTTGATTCGGGTTTTTACGGCCAGCTCCGTCTGCAACTGGGGAGGGTGTTGGCGGGTTTTGTGCACCAGAGTTCGGGGAGGGCAGCTTCCTTGGACAGGCTAGGGGAATAGGAATGACGATCGAATTCATCGCACCGGAAGTGGAAGAGCTGAAACCGCGCATTAGCGTGATCGGCTGTGGCGGCGCAGGCGGCAATGCCGTTGCCAATATGATCGCCAACCAAGTTCAGGGCGTTGATTTCATTGTCGCGAATACGGATGCGCAGGCGCTGAACAGCAGCCCGGCTGAGCGCCGTATCCAGCTGGGCCTGAAAATCACGCAGGGCCTTGGTGCTGGCTCTCGTCCCGAAATTGGTCGCGCAGCCGCTGATGAAGCCATTGACCAAATTGAACGCGCGCTAGAAGGCTCGCACATGTGCTTTATCGCCGCTGGCATGGGCGGCGGCACGGGCACCGGCGCGGCGCCAGTCATTGCGAAGGCGGCGCGTGATCGTGGTATTCTGACAGTGGGCGTTGTCACCAAGCCGTTCAGCTTTGAAGGCAGCCGCCGGATGAAATCCGCCGAAGCCGGCATTGCCGAGCTGCAAAAGCATGTTGATACGCTGATTGTTATTCCCAACCAGAATTTGTTCCTGATTGCCAATCCGTCAACGACCTTCAAGGAAGCCTTCGCCATGGCAGACGAAGTTCTGCAGCAAGGCGTGCGTGGCATTACTGATCTGATGGTCATGCCCGGTCTCATTAACCTCGACTTTGCGGATGTTCGCACAGTGATGAGCGAAATGGGCAAGGCGATGATGGGCACGGGCGAAGCCGAAGGCGATAACCGCGCCATTGAAGCCGCTGAAAAGGCCATTGCGAACCCGCTGCTCGACGGCGTGTCGATGAAGGGCGCCAAGGGCGTGATCGTCTCCATCACCGGCGGTGAAGATATGCGCCTGATGGAAGTTGATGAAGCGGCCTCGCATATTAAAGAGCTCGTTGATCCTGATGCCAATATCATCTGGGGTTCGGCCTTTAACGATAGCCTGAATGGCAAGATCCGCGTGTCGGTGGTGGCCACGGGCATTGAGGCGTCAGCTGCCACAGCCCCTGAGCCGCGCGCCCCGCAATTCTTCTCATCCCCAATGCGCAAGCCTGAAGAGCCAAAGGCTGAACCTCAGCCTGCGGCCCCTATGGCCGCTGCGGCTGCGCCTGCGCCCGTCACTCTGGCTGCGCCTGTTGTTGCCGAACCACTGGCAGAGGAACCTGCCAGTGAAAGTGCGGATGCACCCTTTGACCTGACAGAAACTGCACCAGAAGCTGCGCAGGAAGAGGAACTGGTGTTGACGCCGCCGTCTGCCGAGGATGAGCTTATTTTGGGGAATGAAAGTTTGGCTGAGCCGCCCGTCCCCAACCCTTTGCCGGCAGCTGATGCATCGGCAGAAGCACCCCGCCCCAGCTGGATGACTGACGCGCCTGCGGAAGAAGAGCAGCCTGATCGTCCTGCGCCGCGTTCTGGCCCGCTGGGGGGCACCTTGTTTGAGCGGATGTCCAGCATTGCACGCGGTGCTGCCAAGTCAGACGACGCTGCAAAATCGGACCCGCTCGATATTCCGCGCTTTTTGAACCGCCAGAATAATCAATAATTGGGCCTTGCCGATTGGCTGGCTGACGCTTTAGCGGGCAAGGGCAACGGCCCGGCCCGCTAAACTGTCTTGGGCCTTGTCTCTGGCGGGCAGCGGTTTAGATAGACAGGCATGAAGATGAAGCTGTCGCTCGTGCGTGCGTGTCTGGTGTCCTTTTGCGTGGTTTCCGCAAGTCCGGGGCTGGCGCAGCTTGTGTCTCCGCCGCAAAGCCTGGCAAGCGAGGCCGATCCTGCGGCCCAACTATCTGAAAATTTAAAGGCCCTGGCGCGCGATCCCTATAATGTGGATGCCTTGCTGCTGGCAGGCCAAGGTGCGCTGGCCATTGGCGATGCAAATGCCGCCTTTGGCTTTTTTGCCCGCGCCGAAGAATTGTCGCCTCAAAATTGGCGCGCAAAAACAGGCCTAGGCAGCAGCCTGACCATGTTGGAAAAATCCCGCGAGGCCTTGCGTGTGTTTGATGAGGCACTTGCCTTGGGCGCGCCAGAGCAGGAAGTGGTGGCGGATCGTGGCTTGGCACATGATCTGGAGGGGGACGGTAAAAAGGCGCAGCGCGACTATCTGACAGCCCTGCGCTTGCGCCCGACTGACGAGGTGACACGCCGCCTTGCATTATCCTTGGGTATTGCGGGGGACAAAGAAGCGGCACTTGCCCGGCTGGACCCGTTGGTCCGCAAGAATGACCAAGGGGCTTGGCGGGCCCGTGCGTTCATTTTGGCGATGAATGGCGATACGCCGGGCGCTGAGCGGATTGTGCGTATGGTGGCTCCAGCTGACACTGCGGCCTCAATGCTTGGCTTTATGCAGCGCCTAACGGGCCTTGGATCCGCGGCAAAAGCCCATGCTGTGCATTTTGGCACCTTGCCAGCGATGAATAGCAACAGCCCCGTTCTGCTGACAGAAGATAGCTTCCAGCCCCTAGAAGCTGGGGCGGCTGTAAAGCTGGCCGTGGCGGAGACTGATCGGCGGTCCTCGCCTGCAAATAGTGACGCAAGCAGCTCTGCTGATGCCCGACGCGCAGCACGGTCTGGCCGAGATCCGCAACTGGCGGCGCTTGCCGCGCGGGGCCGGTCTGCTTCAGGCATCGCTCCGTCTGGCATGGCTGCTCCACTTGCCGCAGCTGAGCAAGCCAGCACGAGTACAGCGAGCCTTGCAGCAGCTGCCCCCGCGGGCTCCCCCATGCCCATGGCACAAGCACCTGCTGCTCGTTTTGAAGTGCCGCCCGCACCCGCCCGTGCCTCTGCTTCGGGCCTAGGAGATAGGGCCCAGGCACCGGTCGTCGCGGCGCAGTCCACATTGACCAGCTCGCCGTCGCTTGCAAGTGCGCCGCCCGCGGCGCGTGCTGCCCCGGCACCCGTCACTACGCAGCCCGTGGCCTCTGCTACAACGGCACCCGCAGTGACTATGGCTGCGCCAAGTGTCAGCAGTGCGCCAGCGGTTCAGTCAGCCATCCTGCCAGCGTCGACGGCATCGCAAATGCAGTTGCCAGCCGTTGCCACAGGCACGGTATTTTCCAGTGCAGCTCCGCAAAGTTCAGCGCCTGCGGCCACCTTGTCACCCGCCACTGCGTCCATGGCATCGGCGGTACCTTCACCTGAGGCTGCCCCGATCCAGCTTGCGCAAGCCTCAACGCCCGCGGCGCAAATGCCTGAAACTACAGCCTCGTCTCAGTCGCTTGTGGAACAGGAAGCGCCAGCTGAGCTGGCAGAGGCGGCCCCAGTTCAGCCAAGCCTGCCGATGGCAGAACAGCCGCCCGCGCCTGCGCCACGGCTGACTCTTGGCGAGATTGTGAATACGCTTCAACTTGAGCCTGAAAGTGCGCCTGTTGCGTTGCCAGATGCCGCAAAGCTGAAGGCTTTGCGCTTGGCCGCACAGAAAAAGGCCGCCGCCGAAGAAAAGGCGCGCGCGGAAAAGGCAGCGCAAGAACGCAAAGCTGCAGAAGAAGCTGCCAAAGCCCGCCGCAACCCAGCCCGGCTTTGGGTGCAAATTGCAACTGGGCGCAATACAGCGGGCCTGCCGGGCACGTGGCGTAATTTGAAATCGCAAGCCCCTAAGGCGCTGGGGGATCAAAAGCCGTGGTCAGTGCCCTATTTGCAGACCAATCGCCTGCTTGTTGGTCCGATGCGATCCAGCAAGGCAGCGCGTGAATTGGTGAAGGATCTGGCAAGCGAAGGCGTGAAGGCCATGGTCTTCAATTCTGAGGCAGGTCAGGAAATTGAGCGGGTCGATAATTGACCGCGATGAGAGCTGCCTTTGCTTGTGATCCGCTGTGCAGTCGCGGCCGGCAATATGCTGAAACAGGCACGGGGGTCCGTGGCCCACGCAGCGAGTTTCAGCGGGATCGGGACCGGATTGTTCACTCCATTTCTTTTCGGCGGTTACGGCATAAAACGCAGGTTTTTGTAGCCCCCGATGGGGATCATTTTCGAGTTCGTCTGACGCATAGTATTGAAGTGGCCCAGATTGGCCGGACAATTGCACGCGCCTTAGGTTTGGATGAAGACCTTACAGAAGCCTTGTGTTTGGCGCATGATATTGGCCACCCTCCCTTTGGCCATGCCGGCGAGGCAGGGCTGGAACAGGCAATGGCGGCTTCAGGCGGCTTTGACCATAATGGCCATAGTCTGCGGATTTTGACGCGGTTGGAACGTGTCTATCCCAATTGGCCGGGGCTGAACCTGAGCTGGGAAACGCTTGAGGGCCTTGCCAAGCATAATGGCCCTATTTACGCGCCGGGCTGGGCCATGGCAGATGTAGACGCTGCCTTTCCTTTAGATTTGGCAAAGCGGGCGTCGTTGGAGGCACAAGTAGCCGCCATTGCGGACGATATTGCTTATGACAATCATGATATTGATGATGGTCTGCGCGCCGGTTTGCTCGATTTTGATCAGGTGATGGATGCCCCTTTGGTGCGCGAAGGCTGGCCCCAAGTTCGTGATCGCTTTCCCAATGCAGACCGGCGCCTCTTGGCTGCAGAAATGGTCCGTAGCCAGATTGGTGCAATGGTGAATGATGTGATTGCTGAAACCCAGCGCCGCATTGCGCATTATGGCGTCGAAACAGAAGCGGATGTTCGGCACGCACCAACGGCGTTGGTTGGGTTTTCACCGGCGATGGCGCAAGGCGAGGCAGATTTAAAACGCTTTATGTACGCCAATTTATACCATCATCCGCGACAATTAGAGATTGCGGCAACCTGCCGATCAATTGTGACATCGCTGTTTGCAGCCTATCATGCAGATCGCAATTTACTGCCCGAGGAATGGCGCACAGATGCGCCTGAAGATCAACCTGCGTTGGACCGGCATATTGCAGATTTTATTGCTGGAATGACAGACCGTTATGCCATTTCCCGGCATAGAGAGTTGATTGGCGCGGTAGACCTGCCGGATAGCTTTTAAGTCACGGGATAAACGCCCCTTGCCCAGACGCGCATTGCACTCTGCGTGCAAAATGCTAGCGTTGCCGCTTGAGTTGCATTTGGGGGAATGCTCTTGCGCGTTATTATTGCCGGAGGGACGGGCCTAGTTGGCCGGCAGCTCCTTAATCTTTTGTGCGCTGCGCCCCGGATTGACGCCGTTGTTTCCGTTGGTCGTCGGCCCTCGGGCCTTGCGCACGCGAAGCTGGAAGAGCGGATTGGCTCTGCAGATCAATGGCCGCAATTGATGGAGGGCGGCTTTGATGTTGCCTGCTCGGCCTTGGGAACCACCATTCGCGATGCAGGCTCGCAAGAGGCTTTCTTCGCTGTAGATCATGATTTGGTGCTAGCTTTTGCGCGGGCGGCCTGCGGTGCGGGCACCCGGCAGTTTCTGATGATATCCTCAGTTGGGGCGCACGCCGCCTCGCGCAACTTTTATCTGGCAACCAAAGGTAAGGCAGAAACAGCTATTGCCAATATTGGTTTTGAGCGGATCGATATTGTGCGGCCTGGCTTACTCCGCGGCCAGCGGGCAGGGCGCTTGCGGCTGGGGGAGCGGCTGGCCATCGCGCTCAGCCCCATCACAGATGTTTTAACGCCGCAAGTTTTGTCGCGCTATCGCTCCATTGCGGCGGCAAGTGTTGCTCAGTCCATGCTTGCGCTTACGGGCGCTGAAGAGGCGGGGCAATTTGTCCATCATAATGAGGATATGCTGCGCTTAACCCGCGCGTCAGTCTAGCCGCTTTTGTCCGGCTTTGGTGCAGTTATGGACTGGGCTTTGTCGGGAATGGAGCGTTTTTGGGGCGACTTTCTGCCAAAATGGAGGCACCATAGCGTCATGATGCCCAATTGGGGCAGGCATGAGGCGCGTTATGGATGATTTCGTCGGGCAGAATGCTGTATTTTCCCCCTTGGTGCAGATTGCGTCCACAGAGCCTGATCTGCCCGCAACGCTTGCCCAGGCCGTGCTTGGTATGGGGCTGCGGCTTGCCTATACACAATTTGGCGCTGGCATGAATGAGCCTCATTTGTCGCCTGCGCCCGATTTGCTGATTATGACCTGTCCGTCGCTGGATGATGTTGCGCGGCTGGCTCGCCTTGCTCAAGATGCGGCTCGTATCCACTGCCCAGTCATTTTGTCAGCCTCGTTGGCGATGTTGGACAATCTTCCAGAAACACTATGGGCCAGCTGCCATGCTATTTTGATTGATCCAGATAGTGCAGATTATGCGGCGTCCATTTCTGTTGCGCTGAGCAGCCGGCCGGGGATCTTGTCTGATGTCTCGCGCGATGTGGATGCTGCTCGCCTTCAACGTCTCGCGGATGAAGTGGGCCGTATTGCGCGGACGCTGGCCAATCTTTCAGCCCAAGCGCCCTTATCCGACCCCAGTCTTGGGGATGTGCGCCCCAGTTTTTTTGGCGAGCCCGCTGGCACCGATAGCCCGCCTAGTGCGCGCGAAATTCGGGGGCTCATCCGTATGCGGCGGCTGCGGGATCGGTTTTTTGATCCCGGCCTGTTTGCAGATCCCGCTTGGGATATGCTGTTGGATTTGATGGCTGCACGGTTAGAGCGTGTGCAAGTGGCTGTTTCCAGCCTGTGCATCGCGTCCGCCGTGCCCCCAACCACAGCGCTGCGTTGGATTAGAATGATGACGGAAAATGGCTTGTTTGAGCGAGTTTCCGATCCGGTCGATGGGCGGCGCGTCTTCATCCGCCTGTCAGACGCCGCAGCAGATGCCATGACGCGCTATCTGGGCAGTGTCCGGTCTGCGCAAGAACGGCTCATCTAACCCGCCGTTATTGACGTAAACGTCAAGCTGGCCGATCAAGGGGCAAAGGAGACTCCAATGCCCCTCGTGACACTGGACTGTGATGGCAATGTTGCCGTGGTGACGTTGAACCGGCCTGAGGCAATGAATGCGTTGTCGGCGGCGCTGCGTGCTGAATTGGCTGCAACAATGGTAGAGCTTGAGGCAGACCCGTCCATTCATGTGGTCATTTTAACAGGGGCGGGGAACCGCGCTTTTACCGCTGGGCTCGACCTTAAAGAGCTGGGCGCAGATACAAGCAACTTGGGCGATGCCAATGCCACAGATGCGCCGCGCAACCCAGTAAAAGCCATTGAAGGCTGCTCCAAGCCTGTGATTGGCGCAATTAATGGTGTGGCAATTACGGGTGGTTTTGAATTGGCATTGGCCTGCGATGTCCTCATCGCCTCTACCAATGCGCGCTTTGCCGACACCCATGCGCGCGTTGGCATATTGCCGGGATGGGGCTTGTCTCAAAAACTATCCCGGCTCATTGGCATTTACCGCGCGCGCGAATTGTCGTTCACGGGCAATTTTTTGGATGCGCAGACTGCGCGTGACTGGGGCTTGGTGAATCGCGTGGTTGCGCCAGAAGATTTGCTGCCCACGGCGCGTGCGTTGGCGGCGGATATGGCCAGCATCGATCCCGCGATGCTCAAGGCGTATAAGGCGCTTATCAATCAAGGTTTTGAGCGCAGCTTTGGCGATGGGATGGCGCTGGAGGCGCAGATTTCTGGCGCGGCAAATGGCCAAGTGTCGGCAGATGAGGTTGAACGCCGCCGCCTGGCTGTGATGGATCGGGGCCGCACCCAGCGCCGCGACTAAACGGATTTTAGGAGAGTAATATGCAAACATTTCGGGATGATCTTTTGGTCGGCAAAGTTGCCTTTGTGGCAGGCGGCACCAGCGGCATTAATTTGGGCATTGCCAAACGCTATGCGCAATTGGGGGCCAAGGTGGCTGTTTGTGGCCGCAACCCCGAAAAAGCAGCCAATGCCGCCCGCGAAATTGGCTCTGATGCCATGGGATTATCTGCCGATGTGCGCGATTATGCCGCCATTCGCGGCGCCATGGAGCAGATTGTTGATCGCTTCGGCAAGATGGACATTGTGGTTTCAGGTGCGGCAGGCAACTTCCTTGCGCCTGTCTTAGGGATGTCGGCCAACGCGTTCCGCACCGTTGTCGATATTGATTTGAACGGCACTTTTAATGTGTTTCGCGGCTGTCACGATCTGCTCAATCTGCCCGGTGCCTCGCTGATTGCGATTACGGCAGGTCAAGCGATCAACGCGTCGGCGCTGCAAGCCCATGCTTGTGCCGCCAAGGCAGGCATCAACCAGTTGATCCGCGTGCTGGCGCTGGAATGGGGCCCCCATGTGCGCGTGAACGGCATTTCGCCAGGTCCGATTGCCAATACCGAAGGCATGGCGCGCCTTGCCCCCGATTCCGCAACGCGGCAAAGCCATTTTGACCGGATTGCCATGAAGCGTTGGGGCGAGATTGAGGAAGTGGCCGAATGTGCCGTTTTCCTCTCTTCGCCTGCAGCGGCTTATATCACAGGGACAATTTTGGATTGTGATGGCGGCTCGCAAATTGGCGATGCCTCGCGGATGGATTTGTCCAAGGGCATGGCCTGAGGCCAAAAAGCAGCTTAAGATCGGCTGCTGCCGCGGATTTGCAGATTGACGGGGACAGGGTCCAAAGCTGGGCTTTCCCCGTTAATCGCGGCGATCACATTATCGACCAGCATCTCGCCGGCGCGTCCCAAATCTTGCTCAATCGTGGTCAGCGTGGGGTAGGCGTAGAGCCCGGCGCGAATACCATCAAAGCCGACAACGGACACAGCGTGGGGGACATCAACCCCCCGCTCTTGCAGCTTTTGCAGCACGCCCAGTGCGAACAAGTCCGTTACCGCAAAAACACCGTCAAACTCTGCCCCAGCATCAAGCAGCGCGGCAATGGCGGCGGCCCCTTGTTCTTCTTTGCTCTCGCCAGATGGGATGGGCGCAATAATCGGGTCGAGCCCTTGTTTGGCCAATTCTGCCGCAAATCCTGCAAAACGGGCCTCAAATTGCTGCTGGGCCGGACTGGGCGGGCCAATATAGGCAATGCGCCGACAGCCTTGTTCAACCAAATGGCGTGCCGCCATGGCACCACCAGTGCGGTTGTCCGCGCGCACCGCAGTTTCGGTGGAATAAGGTGATCCAAAGAAGACAACGGAATAACCATCATCAGCAATGCCTTTGAAGTAACGCCAGGCGTCTTCATTTTGGGAACTGCCAATCACAATCAGCCCATCGGCCTGCCGGCTATCTTCAAAATAGCCAAAAAGCTGCCCCCCCACATCTTGGAACGAAACCAGCAAGTCATAGCCGCGCGCAGCGGCCGATGCGCCAACACAACCAAGGAGGGAAAAGTAAAAGGGGTTTATTTCAGTCGGGCCTTCATCAGGCCGGTGAAGGACAACCAGCGCCAACGTCTTGGTGCTTTTGGTCCGCAATCGAGCGGCAGCTTGATTGACGGAATAATTTAGCTCTTGGGCAGCCAGCAGCACACGCTGGCGCATGGCTGGGCTAACATTTTTATTGCCGTTCAGCGCGCGCGACACCGTGGACTGGGCAATGCCCAGCTTATACGCGATGTCATAGGCGGTTGTGCGCCGCTGCCCCGGTCTGCTCATCTGTTTGTTCTAGAGGATGCAGCGGCTTATGGGTAGGGGCGAATATAGCTGCCCCAATTTGGGCCGCCAAATCCATGGTTTTACACATCTGAAATAGCCTTTTCCGGCAGCCGCCTTGCTCGAGGCGGAGTGGTGCGTCATGGCGACAGGCGTGAAACCCAGCATCAACATCGGCACCGACAAGCTTGGCGCGCCGGTCCATATCGACATTGAAGAGCTATTGGCGACGCGATTGCTTGTGCAGGGCAATAGCGGGTCGGGAAAATCGCATTTGTTGCGCCGCTTGTTGGAAGAGAGCGCTGGCCAAGTGCAGCAAGTGGTGATTGATCCTGAAGGGGATTTCGTGACGCTGGCCGATGAATTTGGCCATATTGTTATTGATGCTGGGGCCTATGACGGGCGCGAGATTGTTAAGATGGCCGCGCGTGTGCGGGAACATCGGGCCTCTTTAGTCCTTGCGCTCGATAATCTAGAGCTCGAGGCGCAGATGCGCTGTGCCGCCGCCTTTTTGTCAACCTTGTTCGATGCCCCGCGTGAGCATTGGTACCCCGCTCTTGTTGTGGTGGATGAGGCGCAGATGTTTGCGCCTGCTGTTGCTGGAGATGTCAGTGATGAAACGCGCCGCCTAAGCCTAGGCGCGATGACGAACCTGATGTGCCGGGGCCGCAAGCGCGGCTTGGCCGGGATTATTGCGACCCAACGTCTGGCAAAGCTGGCCAAGAATGTGGCGGCAGAGGCTTCTAACTTCCTCATGGGCCGAACATTTCTGGATATTGATATGGCACGTGCCGCAGATTTGCTGGGCATGGAACGCAAACAGGCAGAAATGATCCGGGATTTGGATCGCGGCCAGTTCTTGGCGCTAGGCCCTGCCATTTGCCGCAGGCCCGTTTCTATTCGCATTGGTTCGGTTCGCACCAGTACGCGCATGGGGACGCACAGCTTATTGCCTCTGCCCGAGGCAGATGGGGCCAGTATGCAGGCCAAATTATTTAATTTTGAGGCAGAAGAGCGCACATCTCTGCCGCCATCACCGCCTGCACCACCGCCTAGCAGTGCCTTGTTGGACCAAATGGCAGCCTTGGCCGATTTGCCTGTGACGCCTTTAGCAGCAGAGGGGGAGCGCCCCGCCTTAGCCCCGGCGGAGCACGCTGAGCAGGCTGAGGATGTTGAGGCAATTGTCCGCGCAGTGCTGGCAGATATGGTGGCAGATGCCGAGTGCGCCTTTCAGCCCAAGGCAACGCTGTATCAGGATTTCACGGTGCGCTGCCGGATGCAAAAACTACCCCGGGCGCCATTGGGCTTGCCCGAATTTGAACGCCGGTTGGCGGCCGCTTTGGCCGGCATTATGGATCCAACTGATCCGCGTTGTGCCGAGATTATGGTCATCGCCCAGCGCGTTCCAGATGATATGCTGGCTCCGTTTTTGTTAATTGCGCGTGCAGCGCAATCCGGCGGCGTTTGCCCCAGCGATGATGCGCTTGCGCAAGCCTATGGCACCCGATCCCCCGGACGCGTGCGTCGATTGATTGAGCATATGGAAAAAAATGGGTTGATTGTGGTCCGCACCGATTTTGGCGGGCGCCGATCCATTGGTGTGCCCGACCTTGGCCTCACAATCGGCGTGGATGAAAGTTAAGATCCGCCCTATTGGACTGAACTGATCAAGATAATGGCCATGGCTGCGACTGACAGGGCAACCGAGATGGCCAGCACATAGCGCATGATATGCGGTGTAGAACCGGCTCGTGCCTGATCGGTGCTGATATGCTGTTCCTCATGATCCATAGAGCGTGAACGCGATGCTATTCACCTTGTTCCGCGCGCGCCTGTCCCCTGCCGAGGGAACCAAAGGCCTGTTGCTGCATACACCTTTCTCTCGCTTTGCGAAAAAGGATGATTGTCATGGCAACACAGGCAAATGAACACCACGCTGCTCAATGGTCGTCTACAGGGTTCAGCCGCACCCAAATTGGGATGACGCTTGGGGCCGCCGCGGCTGGCATATTAATTGGGCTTGCTGGCAGCATCGGCCGCAAAATGGCCGTGCAATCAGCTGCGACCCATAATCGCGATTGGGATGAAGTGCTGCAAATTGAACATCGGGCAGTCGAGACGCTGTTCCAAACCTTGCTCCAGACGGAGGCAACTGAAACGGGCAAACGGACTGCCTTATTCGCCAAGATCAAACACGCGTTGATTAAGCACGCGATAGAAGAAGAAAATGCGATCTACCCAGCGCTGCAACGCATTGATGCGATAGAAGATGGTGACCAGCTTTTTGAAGACCATGCCGCTATTAAAAAGGCCATTTATGATGTGGACCGAATGGATAGCCGGGATGGCGCCTATCTCACGCGCGTGCGGGAGCTCTCCAAACTCATTGAACAACATGTTCAGCGAGAAGAAGGCAATTTATTCCCTCGGCTCAAGCGGGCCATGTCTGACGACGAGAATAAACAAGCAACAGCGCGCATCTGGAAAGAAGGGTTAAAACTGGCCTGACCCTTTTTACGAGGTGGTCTTAACGAAAAGGGCGGCCAGAGCCGGCCGCCCTTCTTCGCTATAGGCCGTAATATCGCCCGATCTGGCCGCTATAGTCCGCACCATAATCAGGCTCTTCATGCGCCGCATAGCTTGGGGCGCTGGTCAGCTGCTCAGGTGTAATATCAATTACATAACCGCCAGCTTCAGTGTCATAGGTCAGCTTGTTCCAGGGAATGGGATAATAATCGCTGCCAATCCCCAAAAAGCCCCCAAAGGACATAACTGCAAACTCAGACTGTCCGCTCAGCTTATCAATCATGATGTGCTGAATTGTGCCCAGGCGCTCGCGCGAGGTGCCGAAGACGGCAGTCCCTTCTACTCGGTTTGAGGCAATCAGCGGGTTCGCGCTGCTATCCCAATCCTTGAATGCACTTGGACTGGTTTGCGTCCGCCCTTTGCCCCGTGCCGGGCTATGGCCTGAGGTATTGCCCTGTCGCTTGACACCGAGACGGGCTTTGGTGCTGCTGGCTTTGGGGTGATCTTCAATCGCCATGATGTCCTCCTTCGCTTGAGAAGAAGCACAACGTGCCGATGGGCCTCAGGGTCCGGTTTTCTGGCGCTTTTCTTTGGCGTGCGCGCCAGGTGTAACCAAATGAATTAAGCAGCAGCCCGGTCGCGCGTCATCGCCTGTTGTTCGCGATGGAAAAGCAGGGCCTGGGCAATTGTGGCCGTCAGCACCGCAGCGTCAAATGGCTTGGTGATAAGATAAGTCGGCTCTGGTCGTTCGCCCGTCAGCAGCCTTTCAGGGAAGGCCGTGACGAAGATGACAGGCACGTCCATGCCGGACAAAATCTCTTTCACTGCGTCGATGCCACTTGATCCGTCGGCCAAGCAGATATCCGCCAAAACCAATTCTGGCGTCGTGTTGCTCGCCAGTTCCACTGCTTCGCTATGCGTGCGGGCTACCCCCACCACGCGATGGCCAATATCACGCACAATTGCCTTAATGTGGAGCGCGATGATGGTTTCATCTTCAATAATCATCACATCGCTGGCCAATTCATCCGCCAATTGCGCCCGCGCCGTTTCTATGTCGGCGCGCACATCGCCCTCTGCAACGCCCAGAATATGCGCCGCATCGTCCATTGAGAATCCTTCAACAGCTGTCAGCAGCAGCGCTTGACGCGACCGCGGCGTTAAATGCGCAATGGGGCCTGCAGATTTGAGCGCTGATATTGTCTCAGACCGCCAGAGATGATGAAAAATGCGATACAGTTCGAGCTTGGCTGGTTTCTTAAGATCAAATTCACGCGGTGCCTCGAGCAAGGCCTCCAGCGTCTCACGCACGGCCGCATCGCCCAAATCCTGTGATCCGGTAACGGCACGCGCATAGCGGCGCAAATAGGGCAGCTCCGCTGCGACAGTTGTCATGAATGGCATATGTCCTCCCGCTTCAAGAGCTATAAACCCTTCTAAAAAAAGAAAGTTCCAATGGTCGGAACAAATTCTTTCTCAGCTGGTTTCCTCCAGCACGGTTCAGCAAGCTGACCCGTCCAAGGGGGCAAATTAGGTGACTTTTATAGGCAAATCGGACATCGTGACTAAAGCAGTTTCTTTGCAGCAACAGGAGTCAGTCGCGATGCCGAAGAAAAGTGCGCCCGAACAGGGTGCCCGATCTTCAAGCGAGCAAATGAATCCATTGGATGATCCTGTCGGAACGGCCTTGCGGCGGCTGCATGATGAAGTGGTCGCTGAACCTCTGCCAGATGAATTTCTGCGTTTGCTCGGTGAGATTGAACGTAAAATTTCTGGGCAGACGGGTGAGGAATGACAGACACTGATCCTTCCATATCGGCACAGCTCGATAAGGATTTTCGCGATCAGCTGGTCGCCATCATTCCCGCCTTACGCGCTTTTGCACGTGGCTTATGCGGCAATCGTGATGTCGCAGATGATATGGTTCAAGATGCAATGACGCGGGCTTGGGCCGCCCGGCAAAGCTATACACCCGGCTCTAATTTTCGGGCGTGGATGTTCATGATCCTGCGGAACCATTATTACACAACCTTGCGCAAAAATGCGCGCATGGTCTCTTGGGATCCCGAAGTGGCAGAGCGGGTTTTGGTGGTCGCGCCTGCCCAGCATGATGGCTTGAATGTGCAGGATGTTCAGGCAGCGCTCCTCAAGCTTCCTTCCGAACAGAGAGAGGTCTTGCTGCTCATTGGCGCCAATGGCGTTTCTTATGAGGAGGCAGCGGAAATCATGGGCTGTGCCATTGGAACAATCAAAAGTCGTCTGGCGCGTGGCCGCGTGGCGCTGGCCGCCCTGATTGACGGGCCTCCATTCGAAGACGACGCCAAGCCGGGAAAAAAAGGCAGCCGTGCGACTGCATTGTCGTCTGCGGAGTAACGCGGTTTGGCTTGCGCCTAGCCGAGGCGCATATCGTGCAAGGCCAGTTTCAGGTCATAGGGCGTGAAGGGCTTGATCAGCATTTTCCAATCTGGGGACAGATGATCGGGCAAATTTTCATTGCCAGTGATAATTAAGACATGAAGCTTCGGTAAAATCTCTACCATCAGCCGCGCCAGTTCAATTCCGTTCATGCCGGGCATCTGATAGTCAGTAATCAACACATTGAGCCCGGGCATTTCATAGGCCAGCGGCAAAGCGCGCTGCGGGTCATGCGCGGCAATGGGTGCATAGCCCCATTCCCTCAACATACCGATGATCCCGAGCCGCAGCAGGGGATCATCATCGACGACCAGAATTTCAGCCTGTGTCTCCATGCGGAAAGTTCAATCCTTTTGTCAGGCCCGTTTTGATCGTTTCAGCAACGCGTCCGCGGCTGCGCCGCGACACAAGAGCCATGACAGGAAGCAACAAGGGGAGCGTACCTAGCCAAGGTCCATTGGGGCCTATGAGTGCCCAAGCTCTGCCGAGAACGCTCCAGCCTCGCCACAGGGCCCATGCGGCGGCCTAGGTGCCGTGATTAACGACTGGGCGGGTCACTTGCTGGGAAAGATTCGTCAGCCGCCTGATCAACTTTATCCCAGTTTTCCCCGGGATGATCGCGCATGGCCTCTGGCCCGGCTGAACGGGTCTGATCAAAATTTCCCTTGGCTTGCTCACCTGGCGCAAAGGCTGCCGCACCGCCTTGGTCCCCAGCATCTGCGCGCATCCGGCGCCATGTATAGACTGCCGCACTGGTAACAGCGGCGGCCCCCAGCGCAATTTTACCCAATGTTATCAGCGCGTCTTGAGTGGGCGCGGGCAGGGTGTCTTCTGCCATGCGGGCCGATTTGTTTTGCTTTGTCTTGGTCTTTGATTTTGGCTGGTCGCTGGACATGACACAATCTCCTTCTTGCTAACGCGAGAACGAGGAAGAGCGCCGCAAGGTCCGCTAGTTGTCAGAAGTTTAAGCGGGTCTTTTGAAATTTATGTCAGACAGAGTGCCGCAATGGCGTGGCATGCCGCTTGTGCCGGGGCTGCAGATCGCAGCTGTTCTCGCGCGCATGAAGGGGGGCGCATGAAAAGGCCGGTCCCATGGGGCCGGCCTTTCCCTTTTTCCTGCCAGGGAAAGCGCTTATGCGGCGACTTGCAGTCGTTGAGACGGCGAGGGGATGCCCAGATAATGTGGGTCAAACCACGCCATACGTCGCATGGCCGTCCAATCCAGAATGGTCAGGCGACGGGACTGCAATTCAATAAGCCGCATGGCCCGCATCTCTTGAAGTGTGCGGTTGACATGTACCGGGGTCAGCCCGGCAAGGTCTGCCAAATCAAGCTGGGTCAGCGGCATTTCGCAGCTGGTGCCTGAGGCATGTCCCGAAATGGAGAGGCGGCAATAGAGTTCACACAATAAGTGCGACAGCCGCTCCATGGCATTTTTTCGTCCCAAATTGACCAGCCATTCGGCATGAATTTGTTGGGCCAGGCGGGCTTGGCGCCAGAGGAACTTCATCTGCTCTGGATCAAGGGACACTTGCGCTTCCAAGTCGCGCCTTTGCGCCCGCGTGGTTTGCAATGGCGTCAGTGCGACAACGGATTGCACCGTGCGCCCGCCATCTAGCCAACAGGGATCGCATACATCCCCGGGCAAATAAAGCGCTGTAATTTGGCGCCGCCCGTCTGATAAAAGCCGGTATCGCCCGGCCCAACCATGGTTAATTTGATACAGAAAATCGGGTCGCTCTGACCCGCGCGCTAAATGTTGATGCTGCCGCAGATTAAATGATGATCCGACGAGCCGATCGACATTGTCTTCGCATTGCATGGGCGGAACCCAAGTCTCGCGTTGCTGGTGGGCTTCGTAAAACACAGTCTGTCATCCCCTTCTCTTGCACTGGAAAAACGCATGAGAGAGAATTTCGTTCCCTTTTGTTGACTGTCGCGACTGATAGCTATTGGTTTTCGTTAGTATGCGGTGTTGTCACTTACGTCAGAAATGCTTGTTTCGAGGACCATTTCGCCCAGATGATGCGGCATTTGCTGTGCGCAGATCTGGCGCGCAGTAAGGCATTTTTTGAGGCGTGGAACAAAAGGTCGCTTTTGTCATTTTCTTGGCGTTGGACTGTCGGCTGCCGCGTTCCTCCCTCCCCCAACCCTGTGGCGCGGTGGGTAACGAGTGGTCTAACAAAAAGCCGGGTGCCTGTTCCCGGCGTCGGAGTGGACAGGGCTGGCGTGCGCCAGCCTTATTGGCCCGTCGCTTGTTTGAGCGGCGGGCCATTTTTTGATCCATTGTGAGGACAATCAGTCTCATTCTATCATCGCAGGGGCGTCTGGCGCGCCGCGCTGCAGACGCCATTTGGAGCTAGGCAGAGACTTTCTGCAGCTTTGATGGGCGGTTGCGGCGCATACTTGTGCCAACAAGCGCGAAGCCTAAGATCAGTGTGGCCCAAGCAGCGGGTTCAGGCACGCCCGCCAGCTGTGGTGCAAAGGACAAAGTGCCAGCATAGCTTCCATTGCCGCCGCTGCTGCCATTTACAGCCAGTGTCTGTGGGCCGGAATTGACCCCAAGCCCATTCAGAAAGCGGAACTCTACATTGCCGGTCGAGCCAATGGTTAAGGCCTGACCGTTCAGCGTGACGCCCGTGAAATCGACATTATTGTTCTGCGCCTGCCTAAAGATCGAGGATATCGTCGCATTCAAGTCACCCGCACTGGGCAGCGTGAAGTTGAAGATATTGCTAAAGCTGCCACCTGGAATGGCAACATTCTGAAAACTGCCTGAAATCGACCCATCGGGCGCAGCCGGGCTGAGCGAGATGGATTGGGCCGCATTGGCTGCTGGGGTCATTGCGCTCAGCGCAATGCTGGCCAGCGCAAGCCGGGTGGGAGAGAGTTTCATAAGCAGACCTTTCAAAATAAGCGATTACATGGAGGGACTTGAGCAACGGGGTGCTCAGCCCGAAGTTCCCGTGCTGCTAGTCTACGTTAGGGGTCTGTGCGGGCCTGCAGGCGCGCTCGGGACGGAGCTGGCTTTGCCGTGACGCACGAAGAGACATCCCATCGGAACATGAGTGGCGACTGCGCGGTTTGCAAACCCATGGACGCTTTCGCCAATGACACAGGAGATGAGGATGCGGATCTATTTTATCTTGGGGATGGTCGGGCTGGCGCTGATGGGCTGCGATGCAAATAATGATGAAAAACCAACGGCAGCCGAAGCTGGCGCGCGTATCGACCAGGCAGGTGATGCTGCGGATAAGAAGCTGGAGGATGTTGGCGAGGACCTTGATCGGGCTGGCGAGGCCGCCAAGGCTGAAGCAAAAGCGGCTGAACAAGACCTAAAGGCCGTTGGCCGCAATGCCACCCAAGAGGCGAAAGAGGTGGGCCAAGATGTCAAAGACAGCCTCAAAAAAGGCGCCAACAAAGTGGACCGGGCTGCGGATGCGGCAAGCCGGGAATTGAAGAAGGACGAGTAGAGCGTTGGTCGCGGCCACATGATTGGTTCTTGCGGCCTGTTATTTCAGCCCAGCCAGATATGGGGTAGGGGCAGAGCATGACCAACGCACGATTCCTAACGGGACAATTGCTGCTCGCCATGCCGGGCATTGGGGATCCGCGCTTTGACCATGCAGTCATTGCCCTGTGCGCACATGATGAAGCAGGGGCGCTGGGCATTGGCATTGGGCATGAGTTGGAGGGCATTGGCTTTCACAAGCTCATGGCGCAATTGGGTCTTGATCCTGGCGTAGCGCCGAATGTTCCTGTGCATTTTGGCGGCCCAGTTGAGCCCGCCCGTGGCTTTGTGCTGCATGCGACGGATTGGGCTGGAGAAGGCACGTTGCAAGTGGCCGATAAATGGGGGCTAACCAGCACACAGGATGTTTTGAAAGCCATTGCGGCTGGGCGAGGGCCTTCGCGCTGGCTGGTCGCGCTGGGCTATGCCGGCTGGGGGGCAGGTCAGCTGGACGATGAAATGCACCAGCATGGTTGGCACGTCGCGCCGTGTGAGGATGCGCTTGTGTTTGAGATGCCTGCTGAAGAGCGCTGGACCCGCGCGTTTCATGCCAGCGGCATTGATCCTCGGCTTTTATCCACGGCGAGCGGGAATGCCTGAGAACGCACCGGAGATAAGGATATAAAGAAAGCTTTATATTTGGATTGCCATATCGCGTGTGAACCGCTAGGGCGGGGATATTCCATTTTTGCCGGAGATATATCCCGTGGCCCATGATTATGTCGTCGCCGATCTGAGCCTTGCCGATTTTGGTCGCAAGGAAATTGAAATTGCTGAAACCGAAATGCCGGGCCTGATGGCGCTGCGTGCGGAATATGGCGCGTCAAAGCCATTAAAGGGCGCCCGCATTACGGGGTCGCTCCACATGACAATCCAGACGGCAGTGCTGATTGAAACCTTGGTGGATCTGGGGGCTGAGGTCCGCTGGGCGACGTGCAATATCTATTCCACGCAAGACCATGCTGCTGCTGCCATTGCGGCACGCGGCATTCCTGTCTTTGCGGTAAAGGGCGAAAGCCTTGCCGAATATTGGGATTATGTGGGCCGCATCTTCGATTGGGGCAATGAAACCACCAATATGATTTTGGATGATGGTGGCGATGCCACCATGTTCGCTCTGTGGGGTGCGCGCTTGGAAGCGGGCGAAACACTGCCCGAACCTGGCAATGCGGAAGAAATTGAATTTCAGCGCGCTTTGAAGGCCTTCATCAAGGAAAAACCGGGCTATCTGACCATGTCGGTCGCGCACATTAAGGGCGTGTCGGAAGAGACGACCACCGGCGTCCACCGCCTCTATCAGATTGCTAAGGACGGCAAGCTGCCTTTCCCGGCGATCAACGTGAACGACAGCGTGACTAAGTCGAAGTTCGATAATCTTTACGGCTGTAAGGAATCACTGGTCGACGCCATCCGCCGCGCAACGGACGTGATGCTGGCCGGCAAGATTGCCTGTGTCGCGGGCTTTGGCGATGTGGGCAAGGGCTCAGCCGCTTCGCTGCGTCAGGGCGGTGCGCGTGTGCTGGTGACCGAAATTGACCCCATCTGCGCGCTTCAAGCCGCGATGGAAGGCTATGAAGTCGTGACGATGGAAGAGGCCGTGGAACGTGCCGACATCTTCGTGACGGCAACGGGCAATGAAGACGTCATCACAGCCGAACATATGAAGGCCATGAAGCCGATGTCGATTGTCTGCAATATCGGCCATTTCGATAGCGAAATTCAGATTTCGGCCCTGTCGAACTATAAATGGGACGAAATTAAGCCGGGCACAGACTTGGTGGAATTCCCCGATGGCAAGAAGATCATCATTCTCGCCAAGGGCCGTCTGGTGAATTTGGGCTGCGCGACGGGCCACCCCTCGTTCGTTATGTCGTCATCCTTCACCAATCAGGTGCTGGCGCAGATTGAGCTGTTCACCAAGAATGGCGACTATGAGAATAAGGTCTATGTTCTGCCCAAGCATCTGGATGAAAAGGTGGCCGCACTTCACCTTGAAAAGCTGGGCGTTAAGCTGACCAAGCTGTCGCCTAAGCAGGCTGCTTATATCGGGGTGACACAACAAGGCCCGTTCAAGCCAGATCATTACCGTTATTAATCGGTTTTAAGACTAAGGGGCGGTTTCTTTCCGTCGCCGATTTTCGTAAGAGGTCCGACATGGTGTCGGGCCTCTTTGCGTATTTTGGGGGATGGTAACTCTCTCGACCACAGCCGCGTTTCTGGCGGGATCCGTCATGGCGCTTTGGCTTGCGGCGAGCGCATGGGCGCTTGCCACTGGCCTTAGCCTGCAACGGCGTGTTGGCCGCAGTAGCGATCAGGCAGATCGACTGGCCATTCTTTTGGATGGTGCACCTGCCAGCCCCTTGCTTGTCCGTCAAAATGGTAAAATAGAGGCCCAACCGCGCCTTATGTCGTGGCTGGGGCTGGCGCGGATGCCTGAAAAGCTGGCGGATTTATCTACCAGTGATGCTGGCCTTACCGCCCAAGACCTGGTCGCGTTGGAAGAAGATATTGCCGCGGCTCGAAAAACAGCTCGCAGCTTTACGCGCAGCTTTGTGCCGCAAAAAGGCAATCGAACCTTGCTGGCGAAGGGCGCTTTAGCCTCTAGCCGAATTGCGGGGCCAAAAGCCGTAACCATCTGGTTTTTTGATGCGACGGAAACCAGTGCCGAAATTGCCCGCCTAACAGCAGATGTCGGCCATTTGTCTGCCGATTTTGCGACGATATCGGGCTTGCTAGAAGCTGCTCCATTTCCCATGTGGCATCGCGGGCCGGATTTGCGGCTGATGCGGGTGAATTCTGCTTATGTCCGAGCGGTGGAAGCAGAAAGCGCACAAGAAGTTGTGCAGCGTGGCCTTGAATTATCTGATAATGCTCAGGGCCTCTCACCGGTGCAAGCAGCTGCCGAGGCGATGCAAAGCGGCCAAGCTGTATGGCGGATTGTGCCCGCGACACTGACGGGCGAACGGCGCACCATCCGCATTGTCGATGTGCCGCTGGGGGATGCAGGTGTTGCTGGCTATGCCATTGATGTCGAAGATGTCGAACGGGCGCGTGCCGCCTTTCGTCGCTTTGCTGAGGCACAGCGCGATACGCTGGACCGGTTGTCGGCCGCTGTTGCCCAGTTTGCGCCCGACCATGGGCTGGTTTTTTGCAACCGCCCGTTCCAGCAACTTTTTAGCCTAAAGCCTGAATGGGTGGCGGAGCGCCCCGATTTTGATCGGCTGTTAGATCGGATGCGCGAAGCCCGGCGCGTGCCTGAAATGCGGGATTTTCCCGCATGGAAAGCAGAGCGCCGCCAATGGTTTACCAGAGCAGATGGCGCAATTGAGGAAAGCTGGGTTCTGCCCGGCGGGGCCCATTTGCGCTGTGTAGCGCAGCCTTTGCCAGATGGCGGGCTGCTGACCATTTTTGAAGACCGCACCGAGCAGGCCCAATTGGCAATTGCGCGGGACACTCTGTTGCGTGTTCGGCGCGCCACGCTGGATAATTTGTTTGAAGCTATTGGCGTTTTTGAAGCGAGTGGGCGGCTGACAACGTGGAACCGCCGCTTTGTTGATGTTTGGGATTTTGAAGAAGATTTTCTATCGGGCCATCCGCGAGTTGATGCGCTGGTCGAGGCAATCGCGCCCAAGCTTGCTGCGCCAGAACGGGCTCGCCTGATGCGGGAGTTGGTCCGCTCGGCCACGCAAGAGCGCAAACAACGCACGGGGCGCTTTGCGCTGCGTAATGGCCGCCAATATGATTTTGCGGCGGTCCCGCTCCCCGATGGGGCGGCGCTCTTTACTATGCTGGACGTGACAGACAGCCGCCATGTGGAACAGATGCTGCGGGAACGCGCCCTTGCTCTGGAAGAGGCGGACCGCGTCAAAACAGCCTTTGTCGCCAATATGAGCTATGAGTTGCGGACGCCACTCACCTCTATTCAGGGCTTTGCAGAAATGCTCCAGGGCGGTCTTGCAGGGACGCTGTCTCCGCAAGCGGCAGACTATATTGCAGCGATCTTGGAGTCGACGGGGCGGCTCGGCACGTTGATTGATAATGTGCTGGATTTAACCCAAGGCGATGCGGGTGCCTTGCCTATGGAGCGCAAATCTGTGGATTTGGCGGCGATGCTGGCAGAGGCGGCACAGGCTTTTGAGCCGCAAATTGAGGCCAAGCAGCTAGAGTTCGTGCTCGATCTTCAGGCCTCGCTGGGCATGATACGCGGCGATGTGCGGCGATTGCGTCAGGCCATTGACCAGCTGTTAGAGAATGCCATTGTTTATACGCCAGATGGGGGGCGTGTTCTTATCCATGGCAGCGGCAATGATGCCACGGCGCTCATTGTTGTTTCGGATAATGGCCCAGGCATGGATGCGCGCGATCAAGCCCGGGCACTGGATCGGTTTAGCCGCGCGGGCGCACAGGCGGCAGATGCCACTGGCCGGGCGCTTGGGCTGGGCCTGCCTTTGGCGCGCCAATATGTCGAAGGCCATGGCGGGACACTCAGCTTGATTTCAGAGCTTGGCTTGGGCACCGCGGTGCAGATAGAGTTGCCGCGCCTATGATTGAAAAAACACTTTCATTACCCGATGCACAGGCCACGCATGATGCGGGGCAAGCCCTTGGTGCGCTGTTGCGCGCGGGCGATGTCGTGGCCCTGTCGGGCGATTTGGGAGCAGGCAAGACCAGCCTGACCCGCGGCATTTTGGCTGAATTGGGGCTGGAAGAAGATGCGCCGAGCCCCAGCTTTGCCCTCGTTATTCCTTATGCCCCGCCGCAGATCCGCTTGCCGCTCTGGCATGTTGATCTTTATCGGCTGGATAGCCCGGAGGATGCGGAGGAATTGGGGCTGGATGATGCGCTCTATGATGGCGCGCTGGTCATTGAATGGCCCGAACGTCTGGCTTGGCTATGGCCGCAAACGCTGCGTCTCCACATCTCGCTGCCTGCAGATGGGCCGCGCCGCTTGACAGCCCGTCTGTCCCCGTCTTGGGAAGATCGATGGCCCTTCAAATGACTCCTCCGCCCGGTGCTGTGGCTTTTTTGGATCAAGCTGGCTGGGCTGGCGCGCAGATTTTGCCGCTGGCTGGCGATGCTTCATTCCGCCGCTATTTCCGCATTGTTGATGGCGCGCGCAGCGCAGTCCTGATGGATGCGCCGCCACCGCAGGAAGACCCACGGCCTTTCATTCATGTCGCAGAATATCTGACGTCGATTGGCCTTGCTGCACCGCAGATTTTGGCGCGTGATTTAGATCAGGGCTTGCTGCTGATTGAAGATTTTGGCGCGGTGCGGATGCGCGAAACCGTCGATGCTGATCTCTCGCAGGAACGCAGCATTTATGCAGGCGTTGTAGATGTGCTGATTGCGCTGCATCGCCATGCCCCACCTGCCGGGCTCAAGCCGCATGGCTTGGCGCAATGGCTTGATGAAATTGGGCTGTTTACGGATTGGTATTGCCCTGCCGTTGGCCTTGATGTTGATAAGCAGAGCTTTATCGCGGCGTGGGAAGAGGCGCTCGCCCCAATTGAGGCGCAGGGCCAAAATGTTACCGAATTGCGCGACTATCATGCCGAAAACATCATGCTGCTTGAGGGAAAATCGGGCGTGGCACGTTTTGGCCTGCTTGATTTCCAAGATGCGCTGGTCGGCCACCCTGCTTATGATCTTGTCTCGATGCTGGAAGATGCAAGGCGCGATGTAAGCCCATCTGTCGAGGCGGCAGAATTGGCGCGCTACATGGCAGAAACTGGCCAGGGTGCAGAGTTTGAGGCGGCATATTGGGCGCTGGGGGCACAGCGCAACACCCGCATTTTGGGAGTGTTTGTTCGCCTGTGGAAGCGCGATGGTAAGCCGCATTATACCAGCTTTCAGCCACGGATGTGGGGCCTGTTGGAGCGCAATTTGGCACAGCCGAATATGGCGCCAGTGCGCCACTGGTTTGACAGCTATGTGCCGGCGGAAAAGCGCGCAGCCTATTGGGTTGATTTTCAGCCATGAGCACCGCCCGCAAGCCTTTGGCTGTTTCGGCAGATGTGGACGCAGCCCCCCCGCGCACTGCAATGGTTATGGCGGCCGGGTTGGGCAAACGGATGCGCCCTCTAACCGCCACGCGGCCCAAGCCGCTGGTGGAAGTGGGGGGCAAGACATTGCTTGATCATTGTCTGGATCGGCTGGCCGAAGGCGGCGTCGAAAAGGCCGTGGTCAACGTCCATTATCTTGCTGATGCGCTGGAGGCGCATGTCCAGCGCCGTGCTGTTGGGCCAGAAATAGTGATTTCGGATGAACGCGCCCAATTGCTGGAAACAGGGGGCGGTCTGATGCACGCCCAGCACTTAATTGATGCTGACCCGTTTTTGTGCGTGAACAGCGATAATCTATGGGTCGACGGCCCCGTCAATACATTGCGCCTTTTGGCAAGCCGCTGGGATGACGCGATGATGGACGCGCTGTTGCTGCTGGTGCCACAGGCGCGGGCGCATAACCATAATGGCGCGGGTGATTTCTATATGGATGGGCTGGGCCGGTTGTCGCGCCGTCAGCCCGGCAAAGTTGCGCCTTTCGTGTATACGGGCATTCAGATGATGTCGAAGCGCGTGTTGAAAGATGCGCCTGAGGGGCCATTTTCCACCAATCTCTTCTGGGATCGCGCCATTGCCGAGGGGCGTTGCTTTGGCCTTGTCCATCAAGGGCTGTGGTTTGATGTCGGCACGCCAGCGGCCATCCCGGTGACAGAGGCTGTCATCGCCCATGGCTGAACGGCGCGACCCCGCCGTTTACACGATTCCGCCGCACCGGGCCTTTGCTGATGCTTTGGTGACGGGGGTTTTGGCACAGCATGGGGCAGACCCAATGGCGCTGGCCCGCGGCATTATCTTGCTGCCCAATAATCGTGCTGTCCAAGCGATAAGCGATGCCTTTGTGCGCAAAGCAGACCAAGGCTTGCTGATGCCCCGGCTGGTGCCGATTGGCGACCCAGAGCTGGATGACCGCACCGGTCCGGCGCTAGACCCGTTGAGCGAAGCGCCATTACCGCCTGCAATTGAGCCCTTGCAGCGCCAGATGATCTTGGCCCGGCTGTTGCAGCAGGAAAGCCCTTTAGATGCCGCCCAAGCCTTGCGGCTGGCGGGCAATTTGGGCCGCGTGCTTGACCAGTTATTGGTGGAAGAACGCAGCCTTGCCGATTTGCGCAGCATAGAGCTGGCCGAAGGTTTGTCGGCCCATTGGGAAGCGGCCCTAGACTTGTTGATGCGGGTGTTGGCTCGCTGGCCCGAGGAATGCAGCACGCGCGGCGTGATGGACTTGGCGGCCCGGCGCAACGCGCTGTTGACGCGCGTGGCGGACCGTTGGGCGGCTGAGGGCGCGCCCGGATTTGTGATGGCAGCGGGCATCAGCACGGGCGCACCTGCAGTGGCGCGGCTGCTGCGCAGGTTGGCGCGCCTTGCCAATGGGCATGTGATCCTTGCTGGGCTGGACCAGCATATGCCCGAAGAGGAATGGGCGGCCATTGGTGGCGTGGACGGGCAAGGGGCAATTGAATCGCACCCGCAATTCCATCTGTTCCAACTGCTTGAGCGCATGGGCGTGGGCCGGGCAGAGGTGAAGCTATGGCGCTATGGCAGCGATGTGGCTGCCGCGCCTGACCGGTCGCGCGCCATTTCTAATGCGCTCGCCCCGGCGCGCTTTACGGATAAATGGGTTGGCCTTCCCGCTTCGGAAAAGCGGCTTTCGGGTGTCCACGCAATTGAAGTGGCGACGCCGGCGGATGAGGCGCAGGCCATTGCCCTTGCCATTCGCGAGGCGCTGGACAGGCCCGGCACAGTTGCCCTTGTCACGCCTGATCGGGGCTTGGCCCGGCGCGTCACAGCCCATCTCAAACGCTGGGGCGTGGAGGCAGATGACTCTGCCGGGCGGCCATTATCCGCCACGCCACCGGGCATGTTGCTGCTGGATCTTGCAACGGCGGCGGCAGAGAGCTTTGCGCCTGTGCCCTTACTGGGCTTGCTAAAGCATCCCTTGGTGCAAGCCGGCGATGCGCGATTGGCGTGGCTGGATGGCGCCCGCGCGCTGGACCTCGCCTTGCGTGGCCCGCGTCCAGCTGCGGGTCTGGACGGCATTACGCGGTGTCTGGAAACCGGCGATGCGCGGACGGCGCGCCGCCGCCAGGTGGCAGGCATCTGGTGGCAGGCTGCACTGCCGCTGTTGGCGCCGATTGAGGCGGGCTTTGCCAAAGGGGGCAGCTTAGCCGACTTGCTTGATGTGCTCCGCCAAGGGCTGGAGGCTCTGGCGGGTGAGGCTGTTTGGGCAGGTGAAACGGGGCGAAGTTTGGCCGATCTTTTCGCAAAGCTGCAGCGTTTTGCACCCGAAGGCCCAGCAACGTTCAACCCGGTTGATCTGCCCCGGTTGTTGCGGGATCTGCTGGATGGCATAAGTTGCCGCCCCGCGCGTGGGGGCCATCCGCGTGTCTTTATTTGGGGTCTGTTGGAAGCCAAGCTGCAATCGGCAGATTTGATGATTTTGGCGGGGCTGAATGAAGGCAGTTGGCCAGCTTTGCCAACACCAGATCCGTGGCTTGCGCCACCCGTTCGGCGGGCGCTGGGGTTGCCCAGTTTGGAACGTCGTATTGGCCTGTCTGCCCATGATTTGGCGGGCGCTTTGGGTGCCCCCCACGTGCTGCTGACGCGCGCGCGCAGAGATGGCAGTGGGCCCAGCAACGCCTCACGTTTTTGGTTGCGGCTGGAAACTATGGCGGGTCATTTGCCAGTGCCCCCAGTCCGTTATGATTTGCTGGCCCGCGCGCTGGATGCCAGCGCCATGCCGCCGCAGCGCGTGCCGCCGCCGGCCCCTTGCCCGCCAATAGAGGCCCGCCCCAAGCGCATTTCGGTGACGGAAGTCGATAGACTGGCGGCAGACCCGTATAGCTTTTATGCGCGCGCCATATTGAAACTGTCGGCACTGGAAGATGTAGATGCAGACCCCGGCCCGGCATGGAAAGGCACGCTCATTCATGCGGTGCTGGACGGCTGGGCCAAGCAAGATGGCTATGCCGCCGGAGCCTTGGTTCAGCGAATGCGCCATGCGCTGGATGGCGGCGCTGTGCATCCAGTGGTCCGTGCGCTTTGGCTGCCCCGGCTGATTGAGGCCTGTGCCTGGGTTGAAGACCAAGTGGCGGCCAATAGAGCGCAAGGCCGGATGCCCATTGCCAGCGAGGCTGATGGCGCTGCCCAGTGCGATGGCGTTGAAATTTATGGCCGGGTGGACAGGCTTGACGCGGGAGCAGATGGCCTCACGATCGTTGACTATAAAACAGGCAAGGCCCCCAGTCCAAAGCAAGTTAACGAAGGCTTTGCGTTTCAGCTGGGCCTCTTGGGCTTCATTGCGGATCAAGGTGGGTTTGATGGGCTGACGGGTCGGACCAGTGGCTTTGAATATTGGTCTTTCCAGCGGGAGAAACAGGGCTTTGGTAAAATCTCTTCCCCTGCAGGTGCGCGTGCGGGCCAAATTGCGCCGGATGAATTTGTTGATGTGATTATTACCCAATTTCGTGCGGCGGCTGCAAAATGGCTGGTGGGGGAAGCGCCTTTCATTGCCAAAATCCACCCTGATTATGCCTATGGCGACTATGATCATCTGATGCGGCTGGAAGAATGGCAGGGGCGCAATGACGCGGCTTAAGCATTTTGACCCGCTGCCCCAGTTGAAGGGCAGTCAGGCTGATGCTGTTCGGCCGGACGCGCAGATTTGGCTGTCCGCTTCGGCCGGGGCAGGCAAAACCCAAGTGCTCACGGCGCGGGTGCTGCGCCTGCTGCTTAATGGCGCTGCACCAGAATCTATCCTGTGCCTGACGTTTACCAAAGCGGGTGCCGCTGAAATGGCAGACCGTGTGCATGAGCGGCTGGGCGCATGGGTGACGCTGCCCGACCCAGATTTGCGCAAGGAATTGTACAACCTTGGCGAGGATCATCTGGGCGATCGGCTGGACGAGGCCCGGCGGCTGTTCGCACGGGTGCTGGATGCTCGCGGCGGCGGTTTGCGCATTCAGACGATCCACAGCTTTGCGCAAAGTCTGTTGGCGGCTTTTCCAGCTGAAGCGGGGTTGCCGATTGGCTTTCGCCCCGTTGAGGGCCGCGAAGAAAGCCAGTTGCGTGAAGAGGCACTTGCCAGCCTTGTGGCGCAGGCAGAGCGGGAAGGGCAATTGGGCACGATTGACCGGCTCAGCTTTCTGGCGCGGACTTTGGGGGAAGATGCGGCACGCACGCTGCTGCGCCGGTGTGCGCAAGCCCCTGATGCAATGGAGGCGATTGGCCCCGGCGTTGATGCCCGCGTGCGAAATTGGTTGGGGCTGGGGGCCTTGGATGTGGCCGCCCATGTGCGCGCAGGCTGTGCGGATGATGGTTTTGATCTGGCGACGCTGGTGGCGGTGCAGCAGATGTTTACCTCTGCCCCGGGTACCCGGCTGCAAGGCTATGGCCAGCACATTACTGATTGGCGCGCCCGCGAGGTTGCGGGGCGGGTTGAGACGCTCGACAGCCTGATAAAGGCCTGGGCCAAAGATGATGGCAGCCTACGTGAGTCAAAATCCTTTTACCCCAATGATCCCCAATATTTTGAATTGGTCCGCCCTCTTCATGATCACTTTCTCAGCCTGCGGGAATTGCTGCGGTTGGAAGAAACCGCCCAAGGGTTGATCGCTGCGCTCACGCTGGGGCAAGATTATGCCCGCACCTATGCTGAGGCCAAGCGCGTGGCCGGTGTGGTTGATTTTAATGATTTGA
>JBEEOY010000113.1:0-17496 GCA_041191345.1 Pseudomonadota bacterium | reverse complement strand
TTGACTGCCCACCCCCGTTTTCAATCTTTCAGCGCATGCTCCAGCAGATTGCTAACAACATCAGCAGCTCCTTTAACGGGCGCTGAAGCTAGGTGCGCATATCTCGCGGTCGTCTGGACCTGCGTGTGCCCTAAAAGTGCACCGATCATCGGAAGGCTCTGTCCCGCTGCAACAGCGGTCGATGCAAATGTATGGCGCAAATCATGGATGCGCACATCGTGCAGACCGGCTCGCGCTCTGATCCGTCTCCAGGAGTGCTGCAGCTCGTTGAGCCTTGAGCCGGTCAGGGTGCCAGTGATCACCCAGGGGTTGCCAACAATAGCAGGGGCCTTTTCCAATAGCTCCACAGCAGCTCGTCCAAGGTGCACGGTCTTCGCGCCCGTCTTTGAGTCTGGCAAGTGAAGGGCAGCACCCTCCAGATCGACGTATTCCCATTTGAGCGTCATGATCTCGCTGAGCCTGCACCCCGTATAGAGCAGCATCCGGACAGCGAGAGCAGCTGAGGGCATTACCAGCCTCTCCGCTTCCATCTCGCGCAGTACGTTTCCAAGATGTTTGATCTCTTCTATGCCCAAGAAGCGCGCGCGTGGTCTTTCTGGATATTTAGGAATGTGGCGGGTTGGGTTGGTTCCGTCGGGACGTAGCCCCCACAACTCCGCCACGTTGAACATCTTCGAGATGATCGCCAGACACCTGTTAGCTTGGTACGGCCTTGATCGAAGATCGTGATGGAAACGCGCAATGTCCGCTCGCGTAACATTCTTGATCGCAAGCTGACCGAGCTTTGGAAGAATAATCTTTTTCAGAGCTCGGCGATATTCCTGCGCCGTCATGGCTTTGAGGCGGACGGAGATATGCTGTTCGTCAAACCGCTCGGCTAATTCTCTAACGAGAAGCGCTTTGCGGTTCTCGTCTCTGTCTTCAGCTGGATCATTCCCGGATCGAACTTCTGCAAGAATGCAAATAGCCTGACTTCGAGCCTGCTCTGCAGATAAAATTGTGCTGGGTCCTAATGAGAGGCGACGGGACCGCCTGCCTGCCCGGTACTGGACAATATACTGTCGCCGCCCAGACGGCAGCACCCGCAGACCTAGACCAGGGATGTCGGAGTCCCAGACATAAAACTCTTTGTCCTTTGGAATCGCTGCTTCGACGACGCGCTTCGTCAATTTTGGCATACTTTGCCGGTCCTCAATCGATACTGATTACTGGCTTTCGTTAGCCCGTAAGTGCCGTTTCTACAGGTGCTGAGACCAATCGATTAAGTCAACTAATCTATTGAAAATAAAGGATTAATCGTGTTCATGCGCGTTGCTGCGCAGTGAGTTTCTATCACGCGGATTGTCGGGCGCCCTTGCTTGCGCCCCAACAACGAATCACTCAATTGCCGCCGAGCACAACCCCCTGCAAAATTTCGTCAGCACTGTGGAAGCAAGAGGGAGAAAGTCGTGGCGAATTTGAACGAAGTTAAGCGGGAAAAGAGCTTCGACAGTTTCAATAAAAATGTGGGTTTTCTGGGGCTTTAGCGGGTTATGGCGGGCCATCGAGAACTGTTCCCAACACGGCTTTTAATCAGTAGGTCGCTGGTTCGAATCCAGCACGGCTCACCATTAAAGCATTGGAATTAAGGGATATTTTTCCTTCCAATGCTTGGTGAGATCCCATTCAGAACAATTTGAACAGAGAGCACCTGATTTTAGGTCCTCGAATCAAGGGCTTCGATTCAGAGTTCAGATCAACCATGTGCACCTTTGTGTGCCGCGCGCCGGATCGCCCGAGTTTAGGCAGTTCCGCGTATTATGAGTTGCGGGGGCATGACGACGGATTCGGAGTTCTGCCCCGCAATGCGGCGCAGCAGCAAATCTACCATGGACCGCGCGCCGGCCTGGATGTCCTGTCGAATTGTGGTCAGCGGCGGGTTTGTCTGGCTGGCAATGGGCAGGTCATCAAAGCCAACCAACCGAACCTGATCCGGCAAACTCACGCCCATTTTGGCAAGCTGATGAAGGCAAGCGACGCCAATTGTATCCGTCGCTGCGAAAATGCCGTCATAATCTTTAATCAAGGTCGGCAGATATTTCGCGACTTCGCCTTGCATGACATCGCGTGACAAATGCGTGGGAAAGGCCTTGATCGGCACGCCGAGCCGCTGTGCTGCCTCCTGCGCGCCCGCAAATCGGGCCCCAAATTCAATGGGGCCCGTATCGCCAATAAAAGCAATGGCCTTTGCGCCGTCGGCAATGAGGCGCTCCACAGCCAGTCGGCCGCCCAGCCGGTTATCAGTGCCGACCACGCAATGCCGCTGCCCCTCACGGTGATTGCCCCAGACGACCATCGCGCGATAGCCATCGGCCACGTCCTCCAGCCGCTCAAACTGATCCGACTGGCCAATGACAATCAGACCATCAATCATGCCCGAGCCGATGAACTTATCCAACCAGTCCTCATCTCGGTCGGGGATCACGCGCCGCAACATTAAGTCGAACCCCTTGTCCGTCAGCTCATCAGCCAAATGGCCCAACAGGGTCATGAAAAAGCTGTCGGAGACCTGCTGATGCCGGTCATGGCCAAGGGGAATGGCAACGCCGACAACGCCCGTTTTCTGACGTCGCAAATTGCTGGCCATTTGATTTGGGCGAAAGCCATATTCCCGCGCCAGGGCCTGAATCCGCTCTCGCGTTCGGGCTTTGACAAGGCTGCTATTGGCTAAGGCACGCGAAACAGTTCCCGCAGACACCCCCGCGATACCGGCCAAATCTGTAATTGTGCGCACCGCGTCTTTCGGCGGCTTTTCTTGGCACAGATCGTCTAAATCATCCCGCGCACTCATGCAGGATCCTGCCGCGCCTGATCTGCCGCCAATTGGCGCGGGCGCCCACCAGCATCGACAAACAGTGTCGCGACGGCACCAATCAGCATCATAATCCCGCCCATCACGAGCACATTGCGCGGATCACCGGCCAAAAGCCCATCATATAAAAACGGCATGGTGAGTGTCTGTATCAGCATCGGTATGACAATGAACATATTGAATATACCCATGTAAATTCCGTTGCGTTCCCGAGGGATAACCCCAGCCAGCATTACATAGCTGTTGCCCATCATGCCAGCCCAGCCAATCCCAATCCCAATCATCAGGAGGAAAAGGCTGCCGGGTGTTGCTGCACTGGGAATGAAAAGCATCGCTGCACCGGATGCAGCAAGGCAGGCAACATGGGCGTTACGCGCGCCAAAGCGGCGGACAATTGGGATCAGCGCCAGCGCCGCCACAAAAGCGAGGAAGTTATAAAGAGCGCCTGCCTGCTGCGTGGTCAAAACCGCCTCTCGAAAAGCTGCGCTTTGGGCATCGCTGCTCTTGTAAATCGACAAGGCCACAGCAAAGCTAATATATTGCCAATAGGCGAACATGGCATACCATTGGCACAGCATGGCCAGCGCAAGTTGCCGCATTGGCTTTGGCATATCACGCACGGCATCCATGATTTCGCGCGCTGTGGCAGAGACAGTGAGCGGCTTTGCCGCCAAGTCTTCCTGCTCGGCCGGACTTAGTGGGAGTTCTGGTACGCGGAAGATTGACCAGATAATGGTCGAGAGCGATAAAATTGCCCCAATGATAAAGGCGATTTTCACAATGACGGGAATGCCATTGGCATCCAAAATATCCTGCGAGATGAACGCCGTCAAAAGCGTCGGCGCGAGATAAGACGCCGTTTGTGCCAGGCCAGTAAAGGCGCTTTGGATCAGAAAGCCGGCAGTCTGTTGATCGGGCAAGAGGCGATCGGCAACATAGGCGCGATAAGGCTCCATCGTGATGTTATTGCCAGCATCCAAAATCCACAAAAGCGATGCGGCCATCCACAAGCTGCTGGAATAGGGCATAGCAAACAGGCTTAGGGAACACAGAATGGCGCCGATTAGGAAGTAAGGCGTGCGTCGCCCAAGCCGAGACTTGGTTCGGTCGCTCATCGCGCCGACAATGGGCTGAACCAAAAGGCCTGTCATTGGCCCGGCCAGCCACAATAAGGGCATGGTGGCATGGTCTGCGCCCAATATGCCGTAAATCGGGCCCATATTTGCTTGTTGCAGCCCAAAGCTGAACTGAAGGCCAAAAAAGCCGATGTTCATTTCGATGAGTCGCAGCAAGGATAGCCGCGGTTTTTGACCAAGCATCCGACTCTCTCCCTCTATCCCGTACAGCCCTAAAGCCGCTTTTTATGACCATAGGACTGACACAAGAACATCGATAATGCAAAGGTTTGTATTTTTTAATTGCAAACCTTTGCATTTTGTCTAATCGTCTCGCCACATAAATTCAGGAGAGGAAAGAGGTCGTTATGAAAATTCGTCATGCACTCATTCTTGGGGTTGCTGTTTCCGCCCTTACAATGCCCGCTTTTGCCCCGGCCTTTGCGCAAACTGCTAAGGCCGCAACGGAAGATGCCGATGCGCAGGATAGCCTGGGCCTTGATGAAATTGTGGTGACCGCGGTATCGCGCAGTGCCAATCGTCTGCAAAGCTCCGTTTCTGTGAGCTCGCTTGACAGCGTGGCTATTGCCGAAGCCGCTCCACGCACCACGGCAGAAATTTTCCGTCAGATTCCGGGGATCCGGTCAGAATCCACAGGTGGTGATGGGAACGCAAATATTGCGGTCCGCGGGCTTCCTGTCGCATCCGGCGGCGCAAAGTTCCTTCAACTTCAGGAAGACGGGCTTCCCGTTCTTCAGTTCGGCGACATCAGCTTTGGGAATGCCGACATCTTCTTGCGCGCTGACCAGACCATCCGGTCGATCCAGGCCGTGCGCGGCGGTTCTGCGTCTACGCTTGCCTCCAACGCGCCGGGTGGCGTCATCAACTTCATTTCTAAGGATGGCAGCCAGGAAGGCGGCACCGTGATTGCCACGGCTGGCCTTGATTATGACGAGTATCGCCTCGATTTTAACTATGGTGGCAAGATCAGCGATAAGACTCGCTTTAACATTGGCGGCTTCTGGCGCGATGGCGAAGGCCCCCGCAGCGCCGGGTATAATGGCAATAGCGGCTATCAGATCAAAGCCAATCTGACGCAGGACTTTGAGGCCGGTTATGTGCGCCTTTATGCCAAGCACCTGAATGATCGTGCTATTGGCTATCTGCCCATGCCCGCCTTAGTCACAGGCACAAATGCCGATCCGAAGTTCCAGTCTTTCACCAATTTCGACATTCGCAAGGACACGCTGCACAGCGCCTATTTCACCAATAGCTTTGGTCTGGATGGGAACAACAACCGGCGCACCACTGACATTACAGATGGCATGCACCCAGTTGTGACAACGCTTGGCTTGGAAGCGGTGTTTGAAGTTGCGGACGGCCTCACGCTGGAAGAGCGGTTCCGTTGGTCGGACATTTCGGGCCGCTTCGTCTCGCCCTTCCCGGCCAGTGTTGGCAATGCCGCCACAATTGGCAATGCCGCCGGCAAGTTGTTGACGGGCTTTGCGGGCAATTATGGCCTTGTCTACGCCAATGGCCCCAATGCCGGTAAGGCGTTCAACAATGCCAACGGCCTGTTGATGCAGGTGCATCTCTTCAACACCGAAATCAACGATCTGGGCGGTTTCACCAACGATCTGAAGCTGGTGAAGTCGCTGGGGTCAACCACGCTGACGGGTGGCTTGTATAAGGCGCGCCAAACAATCAGCATGGTCTGGGTCTGGGATAGCTTCTTGATGGAAGTGCGTGGCAACAACGCGGCGCTTGTTAATCTGGTCAGTCCCGGAACGACAACTGTTCTCTCGCGCAACGGCCTATATGCCTATGGCGTGCCGGAATGGGGCAATTGCTGCCAGCGCAGCTATGACGTCAACTATGACATCACCGCGCCTTATGTTGCCGCTGGCTTTGAAAGCGGCGATCTTTCACTCGATGCGAGCGCGCGTTGGGACAATGTCTCGGCCCGTGGCACTTATGCAGGCCCGCTGCAGGTCAGCAGTTTTGATGTGGACGGAAACGGCACCATCGCACCCGTCGAACGGAGTGTCTCGCTGATTGACAAGGCCAATCCGAGCCGCGTCAATTATGATGTGAATTACGTGTCTTGGTCAGTCGGCGCGAATTACCGTCTGTCGCCTGATGCGGCTGTCTTTGCCCGCGCCAGCCGCGGCGGCCGCGCCAATGCAGACCGTCTGCTGTATGGCACAATCTTGCCCAACGGCTCGGTCCGCAAGGAAGATGCCATTGATTATGTGAACCAGTATGAACTGGGCCTCAAATATCGCACGGGTGGCCTGGGCCTGTTTGCCACGGCATTCTATGCCAAGACGCAAGAGCAGAATTACGAGGCGACCACGCAGCGCTTCTTTGACCGGACCTACACCGCCAAGGGTCTCGAATTGGAAGCTGCCTATCGTTCGGGCATCTTCGATGTGCGGGCAGGCGCAACCTGGACGGATGCTGAAATCTCTAAGGATGCCATCACGCCCGCCAATCAGGGGAAGACGCCGCGTCGTCAGGCAAAGCTGATCTATCAGCTGACACCCGCCGTTGATCTGGAGACCACACGAGTTGGCCTGAACATTGTCGGCACGACAAAGGCCTATGCACAGGATAATAATCAGTTGATTTTCCCTGGCTATACGCAGGTCAATGCCTTCATCTCCCATCGTCCGATTGATCGGGTTGAACTGTCGCTGAATGCGAACAACCTCTTCAATGTCACGGGCATTACAGAGGCGGAAGAAGGGTCGATCACTGCCAACACCAACAATTATATCCGCGCCCGTTCCATCAACGGCCGGACGGTTTCGGCATCGATCCGCTTCGACTTCTAATCTGGACAATCAAGGGGCCTGTCGTCATGTGCGGCAGGCCCCTGTTTTTTTTTGAGTTTTCTAAGAGAATTGACATGACGACCCACTGGACGCCAGATGATGTTCGCCGCATTTCTCTGACAGATATCGCCACGCCTTGCCTCATCAGGGCCGTTGACCGATCCTATCCTGACCCAGCCACACTTTATTGGGATATGTGGCCTATCCAACGCCGGGACGGGCATATTGCCCAAGTTCATAGCCGTGAAGTCTGGATGGCGTTGACAGCCCCAGACCGCGGCGATCCCAGCCTGCGTCATTTTGAGGCAAAAATCCGCTTTTTGGAACGGCGCGATGGCAATTGGCATGATCTGGGCCCGGTGCTGCCCGAGTTTAAGGTTCCTTATGAGCGGGAATGGGCGGGCTCTGCCTGTCTCGATGGCGATCAGGTAACACTTTTCTTCACTGGGGCCGGCGTCCATGATCGTCCCCATGGTTATCAGCAGGCTTTGTTTGAAGCGCACGGCACGCTGACCACTGAGGATCATGGCCCCGGCCTTGCGATAAGCTGGGATGCCCCGCGCCAGTCCGTAACCCAAATGACACCAGATTATATGCCGGCTGATGCGCATGAAGGCGAAGCGGGCAAGATCAAGGCGTTCCGCGACCCAGCCTATTTTTGCGATCCCGCGGATGGCGGCGAGTATCTGATCTTCACTGGGTCGCTGGCCAATGCCAAGAGCACTTATAACGGCGCCATTGGCATCGCGCGCAAATCCGGCGCGTCGTGGGACTTGTTGCCACCGCTTATCCACGCGGATGGCGTCAATAATGAGCTAGAGCGCGCCCATATCGTCTATTCAGCTGGCCGATATTACGCTTTTTGGGCAACGCAAACCTGTACGTTTTCGCCAGAGTTGCGCCATGCGCCCAACGGCCTTTACGGCATGGTCGCCGATCATTTGTTCGGCCCCTATCGCCCCTTGAACGGCAGCGGGCTTGTGTTGGCCAATCCGGCACAGGCGCCGACACAGGCCTATAGCTGGTTTGTATCAGCTGATCTCATCGTCGCCAGCTTCGTTGATGCATGGGGAGAGGTTGGCAAAGCCGCGCAGGATGATCTGCAATTTGGCGGCGTTCCTGCCCCGCTTCTGAAGCTGCGTGTTGATGGCGATCTCTGCCTGCTGGAAACAACGGGGTTACCAGCGTGACGGCGGGTGCAAACCCTTTGCGCGGCGGCATTGAGGCGGGAGGCACAAAATTTGTGCTGGTAACGGGAACGCCTGATCAGAAAATTGTTGCGCGCCACAGCATTCCCACCACCTCTCCTGCGGAAACGCTGGCTCGCGCTGCTGACTGGTTTCGTCAGCAAGAGGCCGTTGCGGCGATTGGCATTGCAAGCTTTGGTCCTGTGGACATCAATCCGGCCTCACCGACATGGGGTCATATTCAGCAAACGCCAAAGTCAGACTGGTCCAATTGTGACCTTGCTGGTTTTTTTGCACAGCAATTTGGTGTCCCAATTGGCTTTGACACAGATGTGAATGCCGCGGCCATAGCTGAAGCCCAGAACCAGCCCGCCGACACATGCCTCGCTTATGTCACCATTGGGACAGGAATTGGCGGTGGGGTGGTTGTGAATGGCGCTCCCATTCATGGCGCTGCCCATCCTGAAATGGGCCATATTTACCCGCGCCGACCGCAAAATGACCGCAATTTTGGGGGAATTTGCCCCTATCATGGCGATTGTCTTGAAGGATTGGCATCCGGCCCGGCCATTTTCGCGCGCTGGGGGGCAAATCTCTCTGATCTCCCGACAGATCATGACGCGCGGGGCATAATCGCGGAATATCTGGCTCAACTTTGCCATATGATCTTTGCAACTCTGTCCGCACATCGCGTGGTTTTGGGCGGCGGTGTGATGCAGACCCCCGGCCTGTTAGAGCTTGTCCGCGCGCAGGCGGCCCGGCTGGATGGGGACTATCTTCCCGGGCGCGCGCAGCACCACATCTGCCGGCCAGTACATGGTGATAATGCCGGGGCTATCGGGGCGCTTCTCTTGGCGGAAAAGGCGCTGGATCAGGCCTTGAATGTGTGATCCGGCCGCTGCTTAGGGGCCAGCGCGGCACACGCCCTTTTCTTATGGTTGCAGATTGGCGTGTGCAGCGTCGTCGGGCGTCCTTGCCCTAGAGCGTCTGGCAGCTGGACTGGCGGCGAACCGGATCGAGCGTGCCAGTTTCCGCTGGGGTGCGCAGCAATAGCCGGATCAGCGCAATGCCGCGATCATAGTCAACACGCACCACTTCTGTGCCTATGGGCACAGCTTGGTCGGCGCGGGCCAGAATAATCTGATAGGCTTTGCCGCCCGCTTGCTGATCGTTGCGGACAAAGACCACATCAGTGCGCGCGTCAAAAATACTCAGGGAAGAATAGCGTCCCGGTGCGGGCGTGACTTTAATCAGCAAGGGGCCCTTGCTCAAATCATAAGGGCAGGAAGAATAGGCCAAATCGGGGCTTGGCCGCACAATGGGCTGGTTCTCGGCTGTGGGCAATGTGCCGTGGCGCATCACATTGACGCCGCCTTCAGCTGAGATGCGGCGAATGGCGGCTTCCATCAGCCCATAAGTTGACAGGGCCAAGCCACCATACCAGCCCAGTACAGCTGCCCCAATCGCGACGAGCACAGGTCCGATCCAACGAGTCATGCGCAGCTCTCCTTGGTCAGCATCGGCAGATGTGCGGTGGCGGGCGATGTCATAAAAGCAGGCCCGGGATTATACATACGCAAGGTCAGCTCAAAGGGCTGGCCCGCCAAGCTGGGCAACCAATAGCCACTGCGCGGCCGGGTGGGCGCGATGGTGACTTGCCAGCCCTTTTCCGCTTCTTCTGCGCTCAGTGTCGCGCCACTAAATGACCAAAGCCGCGCCGCGTTAGGCTGCAAATAGCCCTCTGAGTCATACAGAGTGATGCTCCACCAGCGGCTGTCCACGGCTTTGCCAGAAAGCCGATAGGTGCAATTGCCATCCAGAAGCGCGCCGGCGCTATCGCGCGTTGCGGCCCAATAGACTGTTTCAGTTTTGGGCAAGGCAAGTAGGCCGCGCCGGGCCACTGCTGCGCGCGTCAAAGCATCTGCAGACGCCACGCCATAGCTCAGAGATGTTGACCATGGGCCATTGCGCACGGCGCCATCCGTAAAGCCGCGCCCCGTGGCGTGCCACGCAAAGCCCACCCCGAGAGCAAGGCCAATCAACCCGCCTGCTATATACCGCCGCTTGCCTGCCATCGGCCAGCCTCCCCTTTTGATGAGGAAAGGCTAACGCGTTAACCGCGCAATGAAAAGGGCGAAGCCGAATTGGGAGAAAGAATAGGCTGGGCTCTGCCTCGTCTCTCACCCCATGGCTTAGCCTTGAATGGGATATTTCCGAGGGCGGCCCCGTTTGGGATGCGGGGCTTTACCCAAACCCATTTGAACGGCAAGCGCCTGCCGACGGGCGGCATAAGTGGGCGCGACCAACGGATAATCATCCCCCAACGCCCAGCGTGCCCGATAGTCCCGCGGGGAGAGGCCATGTTCAGCCGCCAAATGCCGCTTCAACAATTTCATCGACACGCCGCATTCAAGGCAGGTGATGGTATCCTTTTGAATTGAGGATGCAATTGGCACGGCGGGCTTGCGCGACAAAGGCTGCGCTTTATTCCCTTCCGCAATGTCGATGAGTGCTGCATGAACAGAGTGAATAAGCACAGGCACATCTGCTGCGGCTACGCTATTATTGCTGACATGCGCAGATACGATATCTGCTGACAAATTTATAATAAAATTCTGATCCACAAGAACGCCTCGCTACAAAACACGACCAATTGATCAAAAATATTCAATATGGCCAAACATTTAACTGAAACACGTAAATATAATCAATCCTGACTAGTTTTGATTATATCTACTGGAAGCATATTTGCGTTTATCAGTGTATAAAAGTCAAGTCTGTTCAACATTCAGTGAGAGATGATGGCCGTTTTAAAGCAAAGTAGGCACTTGGCTATTGCGATATGATTGATTTGGGCATATCTGCTAAGGCCTTGGTTTAGAAAGATAAGACAATGGAACAATCTGAACAACAGCTGCTTCGTTATGCGGTCGACGTCGTCACTGCACATGTCGGGAATAATCCTGTTGCGGTGAGTGATGTTCCCGCTTTTCTGCGTGAAGTCTACACGGCACTGCAGGAGCTTGATGGCCAAAAGGCGCCAGAAGCACCGCGTGCTGAGCCCGCAGTTCCAATCAAGTCGTCAGTCAAGCGTGACTATATTGTCTGCTTGGAAGATGGTAAAAAACTGCGGATGTTGAAGCGTTATTTGAAGACGCAATATGGGATGACGCCCGATCAATATCGCACCAAATGGGGCTTGCCAGCAGATTATCCGATGAACGCCCCTGCTTTGGCTGAACAGCGGAGCACGGCGGCCCGTAATATTGGCCTTGGCCGCAAGGCAAAGGCATCCCGCGGGAAGTAATCCGCTCTTTTTTCGTCACTTAGGCTGCAAAAAAGCAGCATTTGCGTAATTTGCTGGCTTTGCAGGCGCGGCAGGGGCGTTTAGGGAACAGTCCGTCCCTTCACCCTTTGCCGTTGCCGAGGCCAGCATGACGCACCAGTTCGATAAGTCCAAACTTCCCAGCCGCCACGTGTCTGTGGGGCCGGAACGCGCGCCGCATCGCAGCTATTATTATGCGATGGGGCTGACCGAAGAACAGATTGCCCGCCCCTTTGTTGGCGTTGTCTCGGCCGGCAATGATTCCGCGCCGTGCAATACGGCGCTGGACCATCAAGCTGATGTCGCCCGGCGCGGCGTGGATGAGGCCGGCGGCCTCTCGCGCCGGTTCAACACCATCACAGTCACTGATGGCATCGCGATGGGCCATCAAGGCATGAAATCCTCGCTTGTCAGCCGCGAAGTCATTGCGGACTCAGTGGAATTATCAGTGCGCGGCCATTGCTATGATGCGCTGGTGGGCTTTGCCGGTTGCGATAAATCTCTGCCCGGCATGATGATGGCCATGCTGCGCCTCAATGTGCCGTCGATCTTCGTATATGGCGGGTCGATCCTGCCGGGCCGCTATCAGGACCGTGATATCACTGTTGTTGATGTGTTCGAAGTGGTCGGCAAATATGCAGCGGGCAACTGCCCCTTGTCAGAAGTTCACGCCCTCGAAAAGGCAGCCTGCCCGGGGCACGGCGCGTGCGGTGGCCAATATACGGCGAACACCATGGCCTGTGTGGCCGAAGCCATTGGCCTGTCGCTCCCCAATTCCAACATGGCGCCCGCGCCCTACACCACGCGTGACCAGATTGCGCATGCAGCGGGTGTTCAAGTGATGGATCTGCTCGCCCGCAATCTGCGTCCGCGGGATATTTGCACGCGTGACGCGTTTGAAAATGCGGCGCGTGTGGTTGCTGCCACAGGCGGGTCCACCAATGCCGCGCTGCATTTGCCCGCGATGGCGCATGAAGCGGGGATTGAGTTTGATCTGTTTGATGTCGCTGAGATCTTCAAGACCACACCGTACATGGCGGATTTGAAGCCTGGCGGAAATTATGTTGCCAAGGATATGTATGAGGCTGGCGGCGTTTATATGCTGATGAAGTCGCTTTTGTCAGAAGGCTTTTTGAAGGGCGATTGCCTGACAGTGACGGGCAAAACGCTGGGTGAGAATATTGAGGAGATCACCTGGAACCCAGACCAAAAGGTGATTTACCCAGCGACCAAGCCTCTCTCGCCCACGGGCGGCGTTGTTGGCCTGCGCGGGTCGCTTGCGCCCAATGGCGCAATTGTGAAAGTGGCAGGCATGGCCCGGCTGCAGTTCAAAGGCCCCGCCATTGTCTTTGATTGTGAAGAAGAGGCATTTGCCGCGGTTGAGGCGCGGCAAATTCAGGAAGGCCAAGTCGTCGTCATCCGCTATGAAGGGCCAAAGGGCGGCCCCGGCATGCGTGAGATGCTGTCAACCACAGCAGCGCTCTATGGCCTTGGCATGGGGGAGAAGGTGGCGCTGATCACCGATGGTCGCTTCTCAGGCGCAACGCGCGGCTTCTGCATTGGCCATGTCGGCCCCGAGGCTGCCGACTGTGGGCCCATCGCGCTGGTTGAGAATGGCGACATCATTGAAATTGATGCTGAAAAAGGCACGATTGATCTGCTCGTCGCCCCAGAAATTCTTGCCGAGCGCAAAAAGAGCTGGACGCCGCGCGTCAATGATTATGGCTCGGGCGCCTTGTGGCGTTATGCCCAAAATGTGGGCCCGGCCTATCAGGGGGCCGTCACGCATCCTGGCGCCAAGGCTGAGAGCCATGTCTATGCGGATATCTGATTGACGCCGCTGACGGGACCTATTCTGACAGCCGCAGAAATGCGGGCGGCAGAGGCTGCAGCTATTGCCGCGGGTATAAGCGTCGATCGTCTTATGGAGCGGGCCGGGCACGCGCTGGCTGAGGCCGTGTGGCGCTTTGGCGGGGGGCGGCCCGCGCTTGTGCTCTGCGGGCCGGGCAATAATGGCGGCGATGGCTATGTCGCGGCGCGGCTGCTGCGCGACAAGGGGCTGGAGGTGCGGTTGGCCGCCCTTGCCCCACCCACAACGGATGTTGCCCAGCGGGCGGCCCAAGGCTGGCAGGGGCAGGTTGAACCCTTGGCCGAAGCAGCACCTGCGCCTGTGCTGCTGGATTGCCTATTTGGGACGGGCCTCACGCGGCCATTGGCAGACGCCATTGCAACCAAATGCGCATCCCTGCGTGCCGAGGCCGGCATGGTCATTGCAGCTGATGTGCCCAGTGGTGTGGGAACGGATGATGGCCGGGCCTTGGGGGCAATGCCAGCCAATGTCACGATCGCGCTGGGCGCCCTAAAGCCAGCCCATCTTTTGCAGCCTGCAGCGCATCTGTGCGGCCATATCGTCTGTGCTGATATTGGCATTATGGCTGACAGCCACTGCCATGTAGCGGGGCGGCCGCATCTGCCGCCGCCGGGGCCAGACGATCATAAATATACGCGCGGGCTGGTCGCAGTTGTGGCGGGGCAGATGGCGGGAGCCGCTGGCCTGTGTGCTGCAGCGGCGGCGCGTGCGGGGGCAGGCTATGTCATGCTGGCAGAGGGGCAGGCAGCGGGCCTGCCGCTGTCCATTGTCCACCGGCCGCTGGATGAGGTGCTGGCAGACAGACGGGTTTCCGCGCTCATTATCGGACCTGGCCTTGGTCGTGATGATGGCGCGCGGCGCAAGCTGGCAGCTGTGCTGGATGTAGACTGTCCGCTCCTCCTTGATGCAGATGCATTGCACCTTATTGATTTGGCGCAGCTGCGCCGCCGGACCGCGCCCACCTTGCTGACACCCCATAAGGGGGAGTTTGCGGCGCTGTTTGGTGATGCAGGCGGCGGCAGTAAGCTGGATCGGGCACGCCATGCTGCGGCCCAATCGGGCGCGACAATCATCTTCAAAGGCGCCGATAGCGTGGTGGCTGCACCTGATGGCCGAGCCTTGCTCAGTGCTGGCAGCCCAGCCTGGCTGGCGAGTGCGGGCACAGGCGATGTGCTGGCGGGCATTGCCGGGGCCATGCTCGCGCGTGGGCAGGATGCACTGACAGCGGCCGAAGCGGCGCTATGGCTTCATAAACGGGCGGCAGCTTTGGCAGGCCCTGCATTGATTGCGGATGATGTGCTGCTGGCCCTTCCAACAGCTTTTGCAGAAAGCACAAGATGAGCGGTGATCTGATTATCAAGCTGGCCGCGCGCGGCGATGGGGTCACAGCCTCGGGCCGCTATGCATCTGGCGCTGCCCCGGGGGATATTCTGGAAGATGATGGCCGGATTACGCCCGGACCACGCCATATTGCCCCAGTCTGTCGCCATGTGCCTGAGTGCGGCGGCTGCCAATTGCAGCATGCTGATGATGCCGCGCGTGCAGAGTTTGTGGCGGATCGCATTCTTTCGGCTTTGGCGGCGCAGGGCCTGGCCAATATTGTTTTGCGCCCGGCGCATATGTCGCCAGCCGAAAGCCGTCGTCGCGTTGCCATGCGCGCGGAACGGCGGGGTAAGCAGGTTCTGCTGGGCTTTAGCGCGGCCAAAACCAACCGCATTGTTGATCTGGCACATTGCCCAGTAATGCACCCCGCTTTGGCGGCACTGGTGCGGCCACTGCGTGGTTTGTTGGCGCAGCTCATTCCGGACAGGCGCGGCGCCTCGATCCGCATGACACTGGCCGATCAGGGCGTGGACCTTTTAATTGCGGGCGTTGAGGCAGAGGGCCTAGCCGCGGCAGACGCGCTGACGCAATTTGCGCACACACATAAACTGGCCCGGTTGTCCATTGATGAAGGCTTTGGCGCGGCCGCGCGGTGGGAGCCTGATCCCGTCACCATCACGCTGGGGGGCATTGCCGTGCCACTGCCCGAAGGGGCCTTTTTGCAGGCGACAGCGGATGGTGAGGCAGCCTTGGTGGCTGCGGTGCATGAGATTGTGGGCGAGGCCCGTAAAACGGCAGATCTTTTTGCTGGGCTGGGCACGTTTGCCCTTTCCCTCACGGGGCATGTGACAGCGGCTGAAGGCGCGCGCGATGCCATTTTAGCGCTGCAGATGGCCGCCAATCGCGCCGGTCGCCACGTGCAGGCCGACCATCGCGATTTGTTTCGGCGGCCGCTGTCCGTGGCTGAGTTAAATCAGTTTGAAGCTGTGGTGCTTGATCCGCCGCGCGCCGGGGCGAAAGAGCAGATGGAAACGCTGGCGCAATCAGCTGTGCCGCGCATTGCCTATGTCAGCTGCAATCCCTCCACCTTTGCACGCGATGCTGCCGTGCTGGTGGCGGGTGGCTATCATGTGGATTGGATTCAGCCGGTCGGCCAGTTCCGCTGGTCTACCCATGTGGAACTGGCCGCCGCTTTTACAAAGGCTTAAACAGCCAGCTTAGCCGTGAAACGCCGCCATCACGGTGTGGACGACAAGGGCAATCAGCACCAAGCTCGACAGGCTGAAGAGCAGGAAGCGGATCATCACCTTATTGATCGTGGCTTGCACCAGCGAGTGGACGATGCGCAGGCCAACATAAGCCCAAGCCAGTGTCGCGTTAAGGCCATTGCCTTGGCCCATCAGCGCAAGGGCAAGAGCCACAGCATAAAACACTGTCGGGGCTTCATGCAGATGGTTGTAATTATGCGCTTTCCATTGGGTTTGCGCGGGCAGCAGCTGGTCCAGCGTCTTGCCGCCTTGGCGAACCAATTCATCGGGATCAAGCTTGGCTGCTGTCATGGCGGGCAAGCGGGTGGCATACATCCAGACCCACATCACCATTGTCCATGCGGCGAGCACCGCCAAGGGTTTCAAAATTTCAGCAGTCATATCCATAGTCCCCTCCATTTGCTTGTTGAATTTAGATAGCCAGCGTCACGCGCACGGCGTTGATCGCCAGAACTGTCAGGCACAAAGACGATGCCAAGAACAGCGTAAAGCGCACCGGAATAGTGTTGACCAATGATTGCCATAGGCTGTGCGCAATGCGCAGGCCAGCATAGCCCCAGGCCAGCTGGGCATTCAGCCCATCGCCGGCCCCCGCCAGCGCGAGAATGGCAACAACGGCGTAAAACAGCGTCGGCTGTTCCATCAAATGCGTGTAATTATGGGATTTCCAACTGACGCTATCGGGCACGCGGCCTTCCAGATCCTGCCCACGCCCGCCCGGTTTGGCATTTTTCAAATCATTGCCCAGCTTGGCCATGGCCGGTAGGCGTGTGCCCGCCATCCAATAGAGCATGACAACTGACCACAGCACCAGCACAGCCGCTGGCGCCAAAATTGGTGACCCCATTTCCCCCTCCTCAAGTCTTATGACGTGTTGTGGAGCGGCAAGCTGCCTCGCTTGAGTCTCAGGGTCAAGCAAAAGCCCGCGCGCAGTGTCATAGGGGTGGACGGACCCAAGACTGACCTACAAAAAAGCCCCAGCCAAAGGCCGGGGCTTTTTTGTTTTAATTTGGCCGCTTGGCTCAGGCAAAAAGCTTTGCCCAACCGCGCTTGGCACGCGTTTTCCAATGCCCACGATGATAGGCGTCGGATGCCAGCAGCGGCATAACCGAGCCTGCTTCAGCAAACACCATTTGTTCAATGCCCGTATTCACCTTGCCCCAGCTGGCGGCTTCTTGCAGCGTTGAGGACGAGCAGGCACCATCGCGTACGTCGGCAACCGTAATCTGCACGGCATATTTGTGGACGGCGACATCTTCATGACCCAGAATTTCGGCGCAGACGACTGTGTCCTGAATGAAGTTCTTGGGCACGCCGCCGCCAATCATCAACAGGCCCGTTTCGCCAGCCTTAATCTTGATATCGGTCAGTTCGCGGAAGTCAGCGACAGCATCAATCATCAAATAGGGCTTGCCCGCCTTCATCTGATCTACCTGATGCTTGACGAGGCCAAAGCCTGCCGAGCTATCGACAAAGGCCGGGCAGAAAATCGGCACGTCATGCTCATAAGCGAGCTTAACGAGGCTATTTTCCTTCTTGCCATGTTCCGACAAATAGCGGCCCATTTCCCGAATGAAGGCGCGGCTGGAATAGGCCTTAGGCTCTAGCTCATTTGCGATCTTGTTGATCGTGAAATCGCAATCCTGAAGCTGCTCTTCATCAATATAGGTGTCGTAAATGCGGTCGATATACAGCGAGCGCAGCGTATCATCATCGGGGA
>JBEEOY010000112.1:0-35859 GCA_041191345.1 Pseudomonadota bacterium | reverse complement strand
GCGATGGGGAGGGGGACCGTCCGCAGGACGGTGGAGGGGTAGGCTGCATGCCCAATGCCCCTCCGTCATCGCTGCGCGATGCCACCTCCCCATCATGCTATGATCGGGAGGAACGATCTTGTTCCCGTTCATTCGGCCATCACTTTCTCGATGGCCATGCCAATCCGGATTGGTCCCGGGAAATAGGCCCATTCGAGGCTGTGGGGGTAGGGTGTGTCAAAGCCAGTGACGCGCTCAATTGGCGCTTCAAGATGATAGAAGCAGCGTTCCTGCACTTGGGCGGCGAGTTCCGCACCAAAGCCTGAAGTGCGCGTGGCTTCATGCACAATCAGGCACCGGCCCGTCTTTTTGACGGAGGCCTCAATTGTCTCAATGTCGAGCGGTATCAATGTGCGCAAATCAATGACATCGGCATCCACGCCCAATTCCTCAATCGCAGCCAGCGCGACATGCACCATTGTGCCATAGGCCAGCACCGTCAGGTCTTGGCCCTCGCGCACCATTGCCGCTTTGCCCAAGGGGATGGTGTAATGCCCCTTTGGCACATCGCTTGCCGGGTGCTTAGACCAAGGCTGCACAGGGCGATCATAATGGCCGTCAAAGGGGCCATTATAAATGCGCTTTGGCTCAAAGAAGATCACGGGATCATTATCTTCAATGGCTGCCAGCAATAGCCCCTTGGCATCATAAGGCGTGGAAGGGATAACAGTTTTCAGCCCAGCGACATGGGTGAAAATGCCTTCGGGGGATTGGCTGTGCGTCTGCCCTCCAAAAATCCCGCCGCCAAAGGGAGAGCGCACCGTGATTGGCATCGCCCATTGCCCGGCAGAGCGATAACGGATGCGTGCCGCCTCGGACACCAATTGGTCGAGCGCTGGGTAGATATAATCCGCAAACTGAATTTCCGGCACGGGCCGCAAGCCATAAGCGGCCATGCCCACGGCAACGCCCACAATGCCACATTCCGTAATCGGCGTGTCAAAGCTGCGGGTGGCGCCATATTTCGCCTGCAACCCAGCAGTTGCGCGAAACACGCCGCCAAAATAGCCCACATCTTCGCCAAAAACGACCACGCGGTCATCGCGGCCCATCGCCACGTCCATTGCGCTGTTGATCGCTTCGATCATGTTCATGCGGCGGCTGGTCATTGGGCGTCTCCGCCACCTTGATCAGGCCATTTGCGCATCCGTTCAGCCAGCATCTGCGCCTGCTGTTCCTTCAGATGGGGCGGCAGTGTTTCAAACACATCCTCAAACATTGTCTCAAGCGGTTGGTGCAGGCCATGGCCCAGAATGCCGTTTTTTTCGGCCTCTTTTTGCGCCGCCTTAACGGCTTCGGCGCACTCCAAATCCATAGCGCTATGGCGCTCTTCATCCCATTCGCCAAGCGATATGAGATGCGCCTTTAACCGCGCAATTGGGTCTCCCAAGGGCCATTTTGCCCGCTCATCGGCAGAGCGATAGGCACTGGGGTCGTCAGACGTGCTGTGCCCTTCTGCGCGATAGGTGAAATGCTCAATTAGGGTTGGGCCATTATTGGTCCGTGCGCGCTCGGCCGCCCAAGCCGTGGCGGCATAAACCGCCAGCGGATCATTGCCATCGACACGCAGCCCCGCCACGCCATAGCCAATGGCGCGTGCGGCAAAAGTGGTTGCTTCGCCGCCGGCAAAACCCACAAAGGAACTAATGGCCCATTGGTTGTTGACGACGTTGATGATGACTGGCGCACGATACACCGTCGCAAAGGTCATCGCGGCGTGAAAATCGCCCTCTGCGGTTGATCCTTCGCCACACCAGGCGGCCGCAATGCGCGTGTCCCCGCGCGAGGCGCTGGCCATGGCCCAGCCCACAGCTTGCGGCAATTGAGTGGCCAAGTTGCCGGAAACAGTGAAAAAGCCGTGGTCGGGCGCGGAATACATAATCGGCAATTGCCGACCTTTCAGCGCATCGCCTGTGTTGGAATAAATCTGGTTGATCATCTCAACCAGCGGATAGCCGCGGGTGATGAGGATGCCCTGCTGCCGATATGAGGGGAAGCACATATCCTCAAAATCCAGCGCATGGCTTTGGCCCACGGCCACTGCTTCTTCGCCGGTGCACTTCATGTAAAAGCTGGTTTTGCCCTGCCGCTGAGCACGAAACATCCGATCATCAAAGGCACGCGTCAGCGCCATATCGCGCAGCATGGTGCGCAGTGTGTCGGGCAAGAGGCGCGGATCCCATGGGCCAATGGCATTGCCCTCATCATCCAGCACGCGCACCAAGCCATAAGCCATGTCTTGCAGGCTATGCGCGTCAGCCCAGCTATCGGGTCGGCGTGTTTCCCCAGCTGGCGTGACTTGAATATCCGAAAAATCTGCCTCTTCGCCCGGACGCGTGGGTGGCTCCGGAATATGGAGCGCCAGCGGTGGAATGTTCGTGCGACGTGAGTCGATATTCATAACAACGCATTGTAATAAAATTACGCGACTTGATCCAGCGTCTCAATTGTTCGCTTGGGTTTAGTCGGGCCAGTGCCTAATCTTGGCCAATGATCCGCCCTGTCCTGTTATCCCTCTTCTTCTTGTCCTCAACGGCTTATGCCCAGCCTATGGCCTGTGCCGTGCCGGATGTTTTGACGCCACTCCCGGTTGAAACTGCCCCAGCAGCAGAAGTGAAGCATGTGCCAGTGCAAGGCTATTTGCTGGCATTGAGCTGGTCTCCCCAATATTGTCGGGGGCGGCAAGGCGTGGCGCAGGATGCGGGGCAGTGCGGCCCTCAGGCCCGCTTTGGCTTTGTGTTGCATGGCCTTTGGCCTGAAGGGGAGGTTCAACACGATCCGGCTTGGTGTGCCCCAGCCAAGCCTCTCCCGCCGCAGCTGATGCGCCAGCATTTTTGCATGACGCCTTCGGCGGCGCTGCTCCAGCATGAATGGGCCAAGCATGGCACCTGCATGACAGATGATCCCGCCACATATTTTGAAACGGGCGCCCAATTATATCGCAGGCTGCGCTTTCCCAATATGCGCGTCCTTTCGCGCCAGACGCACAGTACAGCCAGTTTTGCCGCCGCATTTGCCCGACGCAATCCTGGGCTGCGGCCCGATATGCTGCGCGTGATGGTTGATCAGTCTGGCTGGCTGAAGGAGGTGCGCCTGTGCCTTGGCCGGGATGTGCGCCCCCGGCCTTGCCCTATGGGAGAACCGGGCAAGCCAGACCAGCGGCTCTTGCGCATCTGGCGACGTTAATTGCGGGCGCTGGCCAAAGTGTTGAGGGGGTGATGGCCGGTCTCATTGGTGGCAAAGCCAGTTAATTGTGGCGCCACCAATGACCAGCGCAGCGGGCGAGCGAGGGGAATATAGAGTTGCTCGGCCATAATTGCTCGGTCTGCTTCAGCATAGAGCCGGGCCCGCTCTGCCTTATTGGCGCGCTTGGCAATAGAGAGGGCATCGCGCGTGGCGGCACTGCACAGCGGCGCCGCGCCACAGGCAAAAGGTTGAAGATACCACAGCGCATTGGCTGTGGGTGCAACGCTATCAATCAGCCGCAAATCTGCCTGGGCGCTGGTCGCGACAAGCTGAAGATCAACACCAATGGGGCGCCAGTCACTGGCCAGATGCGCCCCCAATAGTCGCGCGCCTGCGCCCTTGGGCAGGGCCAGCCGAAGCGTGACACGATCACCAAAATTCTGGGCGATGAGCGCGCGGGCCCGCGCCTTCCGGTCAGGTAAAGTCAGGTTGGCCCAGTCTGCTTGTGCAGCGACATATTGATCAATTGGACCGGGCATTAATGTTTCGCTCGCCGCCCAATTGCGGACGCCAAAACGCTGCACCAGCATTGCCCTATCCACTGCCATGGCTAAGGCTTGGCGCAAGACACGGTTTTGCGCAGGGCCAGAAGTGCGCGCCGGCACCAGCCCAAATAAGCCCGGCACAGGATCTATGCGGACATCGCGTGCAGGAATCGCCGCTGCTGTGACAAGCGGGTAGCTGGCAAAATCGCCCCCCAAAACCAAGGCTGCATTGCGTTCGGCATAGCGGGCAACAGCCAGCGCCGCCGCTTCCCCACGGACACGACGTTCGGCCTGTTTCAGCGTCTCTTCATCACTGTCTGCGGCAACCAAACTCGGGACTGGACGAAGGATTTTGGCACTGGGATAGCTGCGGTACAGAAAATAGGGGCCTGTGCCGCGGCCCTTGCGGGTAATCGCCATGCGCGGATCTGCCAGCAACGCCAAAAGCCCGGGTTGCGGCTCTTTTAGGCGGATTTCCAGAACCGTCTCGGTCATGGGCAGAATCTGCTCCACTTGGCCTAACAATGGCCGCAGCGGGTTGCGGCTGCCGGGGGCGAGCGAGGTCCGAAGGCTCTGGGCGACTTGTGCGGCGGTCACGGGCCGCCCGTCAGACCAAAGGCTGCGGCGGATACGGAAGATGTAGCTTAGCCCATCATCCGTGACCATCCAACGCTCGGCCAAGGCGGGTTCAATTTCGCCAGCGGCATCAAATTGGACAAGGCCCTGCATCAAGGCCCCCGTCATCACCATGGCAGGCGCGTCTAATGGTCGGCCATTAGGGTTGCCAACACGCGCCTCTGAACCAATCACGCTCACAGTTACAGCACCGCCTGGATCACGGGAACAACCCGAAAGCCCAGTTAAGAGCGCAATCAGAGCAAGAGCGGAGTAACGCATGACTTATGGATAGCGCGCTTATTGCCCGCCGTCACGGGGGCCCGGTACCGGGCTCCACAACAAAAAATGGTGCGGACGGCGGGACTCGAACCCGCACTTCCAGAGGAAAGCAGATTTTAAGTCTGCTGCGTCTACCGGTTTCGCCACGTCCGCATGCGTGCGGCATCGTGGACTCCGCCGCCCCCGTCAAGCGTAAAGCTGCTGATCCTACACCTTTGTTTTAAGAGACGTTCAGCCGCTGCCGCATTTCCTTGCCCGGTTTGAAATAGGGCACCTTTTTGGATGGAATGTTGACAGATTGGCCCGTGCGCGGGTTTCGCCCTACGCGAGCTTCGCGCCCGCGCGTCGAAAATGCGCCAAAGCCGCGCAATTCAACGCGGCCACCTGACATGAGCTGATCAACAATTTCATCAAAAAAGATGGTGACAATCATGTCCACTTCACGGGCGGACAGTTCAGGATTTTCTTCAGCCAGTTTGGAGACCAGCTCAGACCGTATCATATGCATACTCCCATGGCTGCCGCAGCTACTGGGGCCTGCCCGATAGTGTCGGACGGGCCCTGCCCAACGCCGATATCCCCTAAAAGGCAACACCACGGGCAGGCGACAGATCCGCCGTCAAATAATGCCAAATTGGCATGGTTTGCAACTATTTCTGTCGAAACCGCGCAATGATTTCAGCGCACGTCACTAAATGCATGAAATTGTTGGAATTTCCAGTGTCACAAAACAAATCGGCCCGCCATGCACGGGGCAGGCGGGCCGAAAAGCTGTTGATTAGGCTCGTTTTACTTCTTGGTGTCGCGCGCCTTCAGCGCTTCGCCAAGAATGTCGCCGAGTGATGCGCCCGAGTCGGACGAACCATATTGCGCCACAGCCTGCTTCTCTTCAGCAATCTGCATCGCCTTGACCGAGAAGTTCGGGTTCTTCGAGCGGTCAAAGCCGATGACCATGGCATCGAACTTCTGACCAACTTGGAAGCGGTCCGGACGCTGTTCGTCGCGGTCGCGGCCAAGGTCGGCGCGCTTGATGAAGCCAATCGGGCCATCTTCGCCAGCCTGCACGTCGAGGCCGCCATCCTTGATGGCAATCACGGTCACTGTGGTGACAGTGTTCTTGGCAATGCTGCCCGAACCGCCAGTCGACGCGGCAGCGCCAGCGCCACCCTTTTCGACTTGCTTGATGCCCAGCGAGATACGCTCCTTTTCGACGTCCACGTCAAGGACAACGGCCTTAACCGTATCGCCCTTATTGTGCAGCGCCAGGGCTTCTTCGCCCGACACGCCCCATGCGATGTCGGACATATGGACCATGCCGTCCACATCGCCATCAAGGCCAACGAACAGACCGAATTCGGTCGCGTTCTTAACTTCGCCTTCGACAATCGTGCCAACCGGGTGGGCCGCGCTAAAGGCTTCCCACGGGTTCGAGGCAGCCTGCTTGAGGCCCAGCGAAATACGACGCTTTTCTTCATCGACTTCGAGAACGACAACATCAACTTCTTGGCTGGTCGATACGATCTTGCCCGGGTGAACGTTCTTCTTCGTCCAGCTCATTTCAGAAACGTGGACCAAGCCTTCAATACCGGCTTCGAGTTCAACAAAGGCACCATATTCGGTGATGTTGGTGACGCGGCCCGAAAGCTTTGCACCCACCGGATACTTAGCAGCAACAGCTTCCCACGGATCGCTTTCCAGCTGCTTCATGCCCAGCGAGATGCGCTGTGTGTCCTTGTTGATGCGGATGATCTGCACCTTCACCGTGTCACCAATGTTGATGACTTCCGACGGGTGGTTGACGCGCTTGTAGCTGATGTCCGTGACGTGCAGCAGGCCATCAATGCCGCCCAGATCGACGAAGGCACCATAATCAGTGATGTTCTTCACAACACCGTCAATCACCTGACCTTCAGCCAAGTTCTGGATCAGGCCCGAACGGGCTTCCGCACGGCTTTCTTCGAGGATCGCACGACGCGACACCACGATGTTGCCACGCTTGCGGTCCATCTTCAGGATCTGGAAGGGCTGAGCGATGTCCATCAGCGGGGTGACATCACGCACCGGGCGGATATCAACTTGCGAGCCGGGCAAGAAGGCCACAGCGCCGCCAAGGTCAACCGTGAAGCCGCCTTTGACGCGGCCAAAGATGACACCATCAACGCGGGTTGATTCGCCGAACTGCGCTTCCAGCGCATCCCAAGCCGCTTCACGGCGGGCGCGGTCACGCGACAGGACAGCTTCGCCCTGAGCGTTTTCAACGCGGTCGACATAAACTTCAACTTCGTCGCCAACCTTCAGGTCAGCCTTTTGGCCAGGAGCCGCAAATTCGCGCAGCGCCACACGGCCTTCCGACTTCAGGCCAACGTCAATGACGGCCATGTCGTTTTCAATTGCGGTCACAGTGCCCTTTACAACGCGGCCGTCGAGGCTTTCAGCGTTGCCGAGCGATTCTGTGAGGAGAGCCGCGAAATCGTCGCGGGTCGGGTTGGCGGATGATGCCATGGTTAGAGGTTTCCAATCATATGTGTTTTCCGGCCATCTGGTTGGTTCCAGAGGTCTTTTGGCCAGACTGCCCCAGCCACCCCATGTGACTGCAGCATCCATTGAACGGCTGAGAGCGTGGGGGAGCGAAATAGGGGGAGCGCGTTGTGCGCGGCTCAGCGCCGAATCCGGGCCTCCACGAGCGCAATCGCCCGCTGGACGGCCGCGGCTATAGTGAGATCGCTTGTATCTAGCAAGTCTGCGTCGTCCGCCTGTCGCAACGGCGCGGCACTTCGGCCCGCATCGCGCGCATCGCGCGCCTGAATATCGGCGAGGATGGCGGCGTAATCGGCATGGCTATCTTCCATGTGCCGCCGCCGCGCCCGCACTTGCGCAGAGGCAGTGATGAACAGTTTGGCATCGGCCTCAGGCGCAATCACAGTGCCAATGTCGCGCCCGTCCAGCACCGCTCCGCCCGGTTGTCGGGCAAAATCTTGCTGATAGGCAAATAGGGCGTCGCGCACCGCTGGATGGCGCGAGACGCGTGACGCAAGGCTGCCCGCACTTTCACTGCGCAACTCTGGGTCAGCCAATAGCCCAGGCGTTATTTCGGTGCAGCGCGCAGCCTCTGCTTCGTCATCGGGGTTCAGCCCGGCGCGATCTGTCGCAACGCCAACGGCGCGATAGAGCAGGCCGGTGTCGAGATGCGGCAGATGGTAATGCGCGGCTAGTGCACGCGCGATGGTGCCCTTGCCTGAGGCCGCTGGCCCATCAACGGCAATAATCATCTGGCACCAAGGCCCGTCAGCATATCGACAAAGGTCGGAAAGCTCGTCGCCACCGGGCTCATATCATCAATGGTGACAGGCGCTGCCGAGACCAAACCGGCAATTGCAAAGCTCATCGCAATCCGGTGGTCGAGTTCAGCGGCAATCGTTGCTCCGCCCGCCAGCGGTGCGCCACCTGTGCCATGCACGATCAGCCCGTCTTCCAGTTCCTCGACACGTGCACCAATGGCCATCAGCCCCTTTGCCATCACGCTGATCCGGTCAGATTCCTTCACGCGCAATTCTTCCAAGCCCGTAAAGCGGCTTGTGCCTCCGGCAAGCGCTGCCGCCACGAACAGAATGGGGAATTCATCGACCATAGCGGGCACGATGTCAGGCGGCGTTTCCACGCCCTTTAGCGGGCCATGCCGCACAATCAGGTCAGCGACAGGCTCGCCACCCACTGTGCGTTCATCGACCAGCTGGATATCTGCGCCCATCGATTTCAGAACATGGATCAGCCCAGCCCGCGTGGGATTAATTCCGACATTCTCAATCCGCACCTCAGACCCGGGCACAAGGCAGGCCGCAACCATGGGGAAGGCGGCAGACGATGGATCGCCCGGCACCACCACCTGCTGCGGCTTCAGCTCGGCCTCGCCATGAATGGAAATGACGCGCGCACCATCGGCATCAGTGGAAATGTCCAGCTTCGCCCCAAAGCCCGCCAACATGCGTTCGCTGTGGTCGCGCGTTGGCACAGGCTCAATCACAGTGGTGATGCCCGGCGTGTTGAGGCCGGCCAGCAGGATCGCAGATTTTACCTGCGCCGAGGCCATGGGCAGACGATAGGTGATCGGCACCGCCGGGCAGGCGCCACGCACCATGATTGGTAAATATTGGCGGCCTTTGGTGCCGGGTGAGCAGGTGAAGTCCGCGCCCATTGTTCCAAAAGGCTCGGTCACGCGGCCCATGGGGCGTTTTGACAGCGAGGCATCGCCGGTGAAGGTCGCCGTGATGTTGTGGCTGGCCACAAGGCCCATCAACAGCCGGGTGGAGGTGCCGCTATTGCCCATATCGAGCGCGGTTTCGGGCTGAAGCAAGCCGCCCACGCCGACCCCGTGCACACGCCATGTGCCATTCGCTTCGCGCACAATGTCTGCGCCCATCGCCCGCATCGCAGCGGCGGTCGCCAGCACATCTTCGCCTTCCAAAAGGCCTTCAATCCGGCTCTCGCCCACGGCAAGGGCCGAGAGCATCAAAGAGCGGTGCGAGATGGATTTATCGCCCGGCACGCGCACGCGGCCAACCAAAGGGCCGCTCTTGCCAAAGGACATTGGAGAGGGGGAAGCAGAATGTGTCATTTCACCCGCGTCTTTGACAGCGGCGCTCGGCTATGGCAAGGCGCCCGCCGATTCAGCCGGTGTCTGCCGGTGGACAGCGATTCTGCTAGTTGAAAGGCTTAAAGGCTCATGGTGAAGCCTGAATGGGGTACCAAGCGTACGTGCCCGAAATGCGCGACGCGTTTTTATGATCTGACCAAGGAAGATCCCGTCACGTGCATTTCGTGCGGCCATGCGTGGCTGCCGGAGCCCGTGCTGAAATCAAAGCAGCCGCTTCCCTTTGAAGAAGCGTCGCCTGCTGCAGGTGCAGTTGTGGGCGAGGCGGATGCGGATCTGGGTGCGGATCTGGATCTCGACGTGGATGCAGCTGAGCCTTCAGCCGACGATGATGTCGATCTGGGTGGCGATGATGATCTGGGCGTCGATACTGGCGAAGCCAACGACGAAAATTGATTCAAAACTTTGTAACCTAAGGGTTGCAACCGAGGCGCGGCTGGCATAAAGGCGCGCCTCCGATACGGGGCCTTAGCTCAGCTGGTAGAGCGCTACACTGGCAGTGTAGAGGTCAGGGGTTCGACTCCCCTAGGCTCCACCATCCTTCCCAGGATGCGAAAAAAACAGCCAGCCCTTACCGGCTGGCTTTTTTCTTGCGCTGTCCACAGCTGAAGCGTGCGGCCTATGCGGTGGTCCTTGGCTGCGTCTTGCCAAGAGCGAGCGGATCAACTGCTAGAGATCCAGACTGAGTTGCGCGGTTCGGCCAGAGGGGGAGGCGGATCGGGCAGTCGCCCCGCGCCGGGCCCTTGGACTGGCGCGAGATCCATGGCGGCGGAACACGACATCTGCTTCGGCACGTGCCTCAGCTTGTTTGCGGCGCTGAAAAATCTGGTCTTTGGCAAAGGCCGTTGCAGATTTATGGTCGACAATTGGCGGCGGATAATCAGGTGCTGCCTCGCGCTCTAGCTGCCATGGCTCATGCACCAGCGCGCCTTTCACTTTTGCCAATTCGGGCAGCCACTGGCGGATGAAATCGCCCTTAGGGTCTTGATCATGCCCCTGTTTGACAGGCGAATAGACGCGCACAGTGTTAATGCCCGTTTCGCCTGACTGCATCTGACATTGCGACCAGTGAATGCCAGGCTCAAAATCCACAAATTTGCGGGCAAGCACCAGGCCGGCCTCCTGCCACGGCAGCCAGAGATCATAAGTCGCGAAAGACATCAACATCGCGCGCATACGAAAGTTGATCCAGCCATGCGCCGTCAGATAGCGCATCGCTGCATCAATAAAGGGATAGCCTGTCCGCCCCTCGGCCCAGGCGGCCAGCTTGTCTGGATCGGCCGGGCGCGGGCGCATGCCTTGATACAGGCGGGCAAAGGGCTGATGCTCAATCTCGGGTTCGCTCTCCAGCTTTTGAATGAAATGGCAATGCCAGTGGAGCCGCGCGATGAAGGACCGCATGGCTTGCGCCCATGCCGCGCGGCCTTTGTCGGTTGAGAGGTGCAGACTGGTCAGGCGGCGTTCCGCGGCTTGAAACACCTCGCGCATCGAAAGTGCGCCATAGGTGAGATAGGGGGATAGGCGGGAACAAGCCTGTTCTGCGGTGATGGGGGATGACATTTCGCGCGTATAATGCTGGCCACGGGCGTGCAAAAAGCTGGTGAGCAAAGCAATGCCGGCGTCACGCCCCGGTGGTTGCAAATGGGCAATGCCATCCGGCGCAAGGCCCAGTTCGGCGCTGGTTGGGAGCGGGCCTGTCGTACACGCGGCCCATTGGACTTGGGGTAGGGGACGGACTGGCTGGCGCATCAGTGCCTCCCATTGCCCTGCCCAGATATCGCGGTTGAGGCCCGGCCCGCGCAGCACGCCAAATTGCCGCCGCTCTTGCCAGTCCACACCCTGTGTGCGGGCCCAGCGCTTCACGCGTTTGTCGCGAGCATAAGTCCAGCCATTGCCCGTTTCTTCATGTGCCCACAGAGTGAAGGAGCCATGGCGCTGGCGCAGAGTTTCCAGCACGGCCACCGCATCGCCTTGGGCAATATGGAGCGTCCCGCCTTGCGCGCGGATTGCTGTAGCCAGATCGGCCACGCAGCCGCGCCAAAACTCCCACTGCCGGTAGGAGGTGTCAGGCAGTTGCCAATAGTCGGGCTCAACAATGAAAATGGGCAAAACCGGCCCGGCGGCGGCTGCCGCACACAGCGCCTCATGATCGGCCAGCCGCAAATCGCGTTTGAACCAAAGGACTTGCAGGCTCATCGTGGCAACAAATTGGGGATGTGTTGGCGGAAGGGGAAGAAGCCCTTCGTTGCAAGCGGCCAAGCCGCACTGTCCCACGCCCGGCGGATGAGGTGCAGTTCCACCCCCTGTGCTGCGCAGGCCTGTGCCAGAGTGCCCAATTGCGTGGCGGTGGGGCCAATAGGGGCATAGGCGGTGACAATGTGGTTGAGGCCAAGGCCTTTGGCCTGATCCACCAGCGCGTTCGCTTCCATCACCGCACCCACATGTCCAAAATGCGTAGCCGCCCGAGCCATGCCATCCGCCAAGGCTGCTGAGCGAAATGTCGCAACCCGTGGGGAGATATTGGCCGTGTTGGGCGCCAGCCCCGCTATCGCAGCGACATGGCCTGGCTTGAGGGGCAGGCTTTCAGTCTGCAGATCTTCTTCAGTCACCAGTAGCAGAAATGGGGCCTCTGGCGCATTGAACGCGGGTGGCAGCAACCTTGGGGCTGGAATGGGCTCTAATGCTGGAGCAGGGCCATGGGGCAGCGGTTTTGGTGTAAAGCGACCACCGGTAAAGGCGGCAATATTCTCGGGCGTTGCGAGATAGGTTTTGCCCGGCGTTTGCAGCCCCGCCACCCAGCGCCACGACAATGTGTTGGAGGCCGGGTCTCCATCCAGCAAATGCTGCAAAAAGAAATCAGCCCCCTGCTGCCATGGCAAGCCAAGCGTGAAAATCCAAATGCTGGCAAACCACATACGCGCATGGTTATGGAGATAGCCGGTCGTCACCAATTCCTGCGCCCAATGGTCGAAACAGGCGATGCCCGTTTGTCCCTTCATCGCATCCAGTGCATCGCCATCAGGCGGGCCTAATCGTTCGAGATCTGCCAGATAATCGTCCCAAATGGCGGGCCTTAGCTCCAGCCAGCCCTTCCAATAGGTGCGCCAATAAACTTCTTGAATAAACTTCTCAGCCGCCTGTGCGCTGTGGTGCGTCAGCACGGCTCGGATCACCTCTTCCTCAGTGATGAGGCGGTGCCGAATATAGGGGGACAGGCCAGACACATGGTCATGTCTGCCCGGTCCAAAATCATGATTTCGCCAATGCGCATAATTTGCGCCAGCCTTGGGAAGAAAGGCCTGCAATAGCTCTAACCCTGCCGCGCGTGTCGCCAGAGGAGTGTCAAATTGGTCATGAGAACGCATATTCATCATAAATTCATGGCCGAAATGCTTTGCCGCGGCTATGCGGCTTTCCGTATAGCCTAGCAGACTCGAGCGGTCCTCATATCGCTTGGCGCAGGGGCCTAAAACCAACGGGTCACCAACCCTGAAAGGACGATATCTTGGGCGTTTCAGCCGCTGTTCTTGCTGTTGCTCTGGCAACATTGCCTGCGCAAACGGCCCAAGACGTTGCACAATCTTCAAATGCGCCTGCGCCATCGACACCTGTGTCGACCCCGGAACCGGCCAATGTCCCCACGCTGGACAGTTTGCCAACAACGCCGCCCTCCGTCGCCACGCCAGAAGATGCGCCAGAGGAAATTGTTGTCACGGCCAAGCGTCGGGCGATTGCCGCTGACCCACTCGAAAATTTTAACGAAACCAGCTTTGAGGTCATCCAATCTGTCGACAAGGCTTTTGTTGGGCCAGTTGCTATTGCCTATCGGGAGAAGATTCCCGGGCCCATGCGCAAGGGTGTGCGAAACTTCTTGTCGAATATTGGTGAGCCAATTGCCTTTGTGAACTTTGTTCTGCAGCTGAAAATTGGCAAGGCTGCAGAAACCGTTGGGCGATTTGGCATCAACTCTACTCTGGGTGTCGCAGGCCTATTTGATGTAGCGAAGAAGAAGCCCTTTTATCTGCCACACCGCGTCAACGGCTTTGCCTATACCATGGGCTTTTATGGCATAAAATCAGGGCCATATCTGTATCTGCCCTTTATCGGCCCGACCACGCTGCGCGATGTGACGGGCCGGTTAATGGATTTGAGCCTGCTGCCCTTCACCATTGGGGCGCCGATCAACAATATCTTTTATGCGGTGCCTGCTGGCATTCTCAGCTCGCTGGATGATCGAGCTGAGTTTGATGATGAACTGCAGCGCCTGCGGACCGAAACGAACGATCCTTATGCCGCGCTGCGCGCTTATTATCTCAACCGGCGTCAGGCAGAAATTGATGCCCTGCGCGGACGCAAGACAACGCCGCTCCTGCCCGACCCCTTAGCTGCGCCCCGTGAGGATAAGCCCAATATTGCCCCGGCAACGGATGCTCAGAAAGACGAGATAGGGCAGCAAGAACCCCGCCCCGCCGAAAAAGGCGATGAGCCCCAGCCCCAGCCCCAAAGCTGAAAAGCCATTGCGCCACGCCGTCCATAAGGCGGAGAGGCTGAGCATCAGCATGAAGTCGAGATTAAACTGGCCGGGCCACCCCATGCGGCCAATGTCGCCGAAAAAGACGGGCAGCAGGCCCATACCATGATCGGCAATGACAACTGCCGTATAGACCACCAGGACGATCCAGCTCAGGATCAGATAGATGCGAAACCCCATCGTCATTCTCCCCCACAATATGTTTTTGCAAAGCTATGTCGCGTGATTGGAAAACGCAACGGGATTGCACCCAAGGCCGCTTTGGGGCATGGCGCCCGGCATGACTGATACGCCTCCTGACCGCTTGTCGATTGATCCCTCGAGCCCGCATTTCAATGTAGATGTGCTGCGCCGGGGCGTAGGCATCCGCTTTCGCGGTGTCGAACGCCGCGATGTGGAAGAATATTGCATGTCTGAAGGCTGGGTCCGCGTGCAAGCGGGCAAGACCGTTGATCGCCACGGCAAGCCGCTCCTCCTCAAGTTGACGGGCCCAGTGGAAGCTTGGTTTGAACAGGCCGCGGAAGACGGCGCTGCTGAAAGCTGATGCCACCGCTTCCCTTTGGGGGGCATGAGTTTCGCGTTGCGGGCGGCAAGGCCTTGTATTGGCCGGCCCGTAAGGCGCTGATTGTTGCAGATTTGCACCTCGAAAAAGCAAGTTGGTTCGCCGTGCGCGGGCAGCTGCTGCCGCCGCATGATAGCTTTGCGACATTAGAGGCGCTTGCCACATTGGTGCAAGAAACAGGCGCAGAGGAAATCTGGTGCCTGGGCGATAACTTCCATGATTCCCAAGGCCCTGCGCGCCTGCCAGATGCCGCGCGCCAGCATCTTGGCGCATTGACCCGCATGACCAGCTGGACATGGATTACCGGCAATCATGATGCTGCTCTGGCCGTTGACATAGGGGGCAAAATTCGCCCCGAAGCTGAACTGGAGGGGCTAATGCTGCGCCATGAGGCAGACCCGGCAGATGCCCGGCCAGAATTGTCCGGCCATTTCCACCCCAAGCATAAAAGCATGGCGCGGGGCCGCACCGTGACGCGGCCCTGTTTTGTTGAAGGGCCAAGCAAGCTTATTCTGCCCGCCTTTGGTGCGCTGACGGGCGGGATGCCCGCCACGCATGAGGCGATTCGCGCGCCTTTAGGCCGGATTGTGGCTATTCATGTGCCCGCGGGCGACCGTCTGGTGCGCTTTGAAGGCGCGGCTTAGCGCCAGCGCAAATTGGCGCGGCTGAGGTCACGCACAGATTTGGCCCCCATCAACCGCATCCCGCGTGCAATTTCATCCTGCAGCTTGCCCAGCACACGCTCCACGCCTGGCTGGCCTGCTGCTGCCAGCGCATAGAGATAAAGCCGCCCGCCTGAACAGGCTTTCGCGCCTACGGACAAGGCTTTGAGCACATGGCTGCCGCGCGTAATGCCCCCATCGCAGATGACATCAAGTTTATCACCCACGGCATCGACGATTTCAGCCAATTGGTCAAAAGGGGCGCGGCTGCCATCTAATTGCCGCCCGCCATGGTTTGAAACCATGATGGCAGTCGCGCCAATGTCGACAGCGCGCTTTGCGTCTTCCACGGACATAATGCCCTTTAGGCAAAACTGGCCGCCCCAATCGGCGCGCACCTTTTCGGCTGTTGCCCAATCCATCGACGTATCGAGCATGGTGTTGAAATAATCTTGGATCGAAATTGCCTTGTCGGATCCCTCACGCACATGGTTTTTGAGGTTCGACAGTTCAAATTTCTCGCGCAGTAAATAGTTGAGCGTCCAGCGCGGGTGCATGGCAAAATCAAGTGCAGACGAAGGCGTGAGCCGCGGCGGCGAGGTAAAGCCCGTCTGCATACAGCGTTCGCGATTGCCACTCACAATTGTGTCGACCGTCAGCGCAATGGCATCAAATTTCCCGGCTTTACACGCCTCAACCATTGCGTGGTTCAGGCCCTTGTCCTTGTGAATATAAAGCTGAAACAGCTTGGGGCTGGCAATTGTCTGGCCGATTTCTTCAATCGACACAGTGGCAAGGCTGGAAATGCCAAAAAAGGTGCCAAATTTTTCGGCGGCGCGCGCGACAGCACGTTCGCCTTGCCAATGAAAGACACGCTGCAAAGCTGTGGGAGAGAGAAAGAGCGGCAGGGCAATGTCGCGCCCCATTACAGTCGTGCGCAGATCAATATCGGCAACGCCAGCCAGCACATTAGGCACCAGATCACAGGCTTCATAGGCGTCAGTGTTGCGCCGCCGCGTCACCTCATCATCAGCCGCGCCGTCAATATAGTGAAAGACCGGGCCGGGCAGGCGGCGGCGGGCCAGCTCTCGAAAGTCAGACACATTATTGCAGTCTTCCAGCCTCAGACGCCATTTGGCGGCGGCCAGCCGCGATGCTTCATTTGCCATATCTGGCCCTTTTCCTCAGCCCTTTGGGTCTTGCTAGGGGCTTTGGGGCAGCAGGTCCAGAATGGCGCGCGCGCAACGCGCGGCTGCAGGCTCTTGCGTGATGGAAAATGTATAGTCACGTGCTGCTTTTTGAGCCGCGGCAAATTGGCCGGGTGCCGCGACAGCCATGTCCAATACAGCTGGCAAATCTGCGACATCGCTTAGAACAGGCCCCAAATGCCAATGCGCATAATTGGGATCATCCTGCCAGTGCGCGCCATGGCTGTTCATGAAAATCGCTGGGCGCGGGCGAATGATCCATTCATAAATTTGGCTGCTCACATCGCCCACATAAATGTCCCCCGCCAGCGTATAGGTCATGTCGACAGACTGGGGGCTGCCAGTATCGATCAACATATGCGGCAGGCCTAGGCACTGGGCAGGCACATCTCCACGCAAGCGAATATGGCGGTGCTCTAACGAGCCATGTAGCCATTTGCGAAACAGCATAACATGCGGCGCAAATACAAAGTTAAACCGGTCTTGCTTGGCAAAATAGTCAAGGATGGCAGGGCCAAAGCGGTACCAAGACGAGAGTTTAGGATCAAAATGCGGGTTATAGACAACCACGGGCTTGTCATTATCAAATAGCCGGGGCCGCCGGTTCAGATCCATGGCGTCGAATTTGGGATAGCCACAGACTTTGATCTGGTCGGCCAGCATGGGGTGCCGGTCCAGCATGCGCTGGCGGGTCTTTTCCCCCGCGACGAGAATAAGGTCAAATAAGCGCAGCTCATCCGTAAACCCAACGGACCGATCTCCCCCGCCATGCGGGATGCAAATCAGCTTGGGGTGGATGAGCCCCCAGCGGGATCGCAATTGCGTGGTTGTGAACTCGGGCACAACCAACGCATCAAAACTTTGGAAATAGGCACGATGCGCGTGCAAAATGGCCAAACGGCGCACTGGCGCAATCCGGCTCAGGGCATTTGTCAGCCCTTCCATTGCGGGGTTGAGCGTCAATTGGGTCAGCGTCAAATTTGAAGGCGGGCGGCCGAGCATCGATACCACAGTTGCGTGTTGTGCATCAGACGACACAGCGATGGTGACCACTAGCTTTGGGTCTGCCGCCGCCAGCGCCTGCGCAACAGGCAACGTATGCGCAATTTGGTGCACATCTTCATGATTGAAGAGGAAGCAGACCCGGCCTGTCATGCGAAATCCAACACAGACCAGCCCTTCTGCCGGGCAAGGCGGCGCAAGGCCTTGTCAGGATTTACGGCATAGGCCGTATCGACCCAGTCCAGCAGGGGCGCGTCGGACGCACTATCGCTGTAAAACCGCGTCTCTGTGGCGGTGGAGCCTATGGCCAGGGCCGTGCGAACCATATCCAGCTTGGCCGCGCCATAGCAATTCTCGACTGATATGCGGTAGCTGAAAAGGCCGGGGCCGGTCCGGTCTTGGCGTGTGGCAATAACCTCATCAAAACCAAGTCGGGCGGCAATTTCATGCGCATAAAAATCGGGCGATGCTGTCGCGAGGATCAATTTGGCTCCGTCCGCCCGCTCTTGTGCCAAGCGGGCCTGCGCGGCGGGGAAGATATTATAAGTGACCATCAGGTCAGCAAAATCTGCAGCCAATTTGTCCATTTTGTCAGTTGGAATTTGGCGCCCTACCAGCAGCAGAAAGCCAATTTCCTTCAACCGTTTGCGGCTGAAGACGCGCAGAACATAGCCAATCATGGACACAAGCCACACGGGCAGCAGCAAAAGCCGCCATGGCGCATGATGAAAGGCTGCAAAAATTAAAAAGGGCGTGTAGGTCGCATATTTCGTCAACGTGCGGTCGAGATCAAAAATCGCTACAGCCATAAGGCCCCCCTATGTCTGCTTTGAGGCAAAAACGTGACCGAATTTAATGCGAAAGATCAGCCAGTCGTCTGGACGGCCATCATTTTGGCTGGGCAGCGGCCGGGGATTGACCCCTTGGCCGCGCATTTCGGCCAAAGCTGGAAGGCGTTGGTCCCCATTGCAGGAGAGGCGATGCTGACGCACGTTGTCCGCACGCTGAATGCCGTGCCGGACATTGGGAAAATCCTGGTGCTTGGGCAGGATCCATCGGTGCTCGCGCCAGCACTTGCCGGGGCTGAAAAGGTGCACGTCTTGCCCAGCGGCACTGGCATTTCGACCAGTATCTTGGCCCATGCCGGTGCAGATTACGCGCCTTGGCCCGTGCTTGTTACAACGGCGGATCATCCGTTGCTGACGCCCGCTATGGTTCAGACTTTCTTGGCACAGGCTGGCCGTGCGGGCGCTGATGTCTCGGTTGCCATGGTTGAAAAACAGGTCATGCTGGCTGAGTATCCCGACACCCGGCGTACCTGGCTGCGCTTTCGCGATGGCCATTGGTCGGGTGCCAATCTTTTTGCGCTGCAGACACAGCGGGCGCAGGCCGCGCTCACTCTCTGGTCGGCGGCGGAGCAGGATCGGAAAAAAGCGTGGAAGCTTTTCTTGCATTTTGGGCCCATGCTCGCCGTGCGGGCGCTGACGCGCACCATTGGTTTGGCGGATGCCTTGGCGCGCGCGGGGCAGCGGCTGGGGCTTTCGGCGCGTTTGATTGCCATGCCCATGGCTGAAGCTGCCATTGATGTGGATAAGCCCGCTGATCATGCGCTTGCTGAAACCATTTTGGCGCGTCGGTCAGACCAGACGTAGGACTTCGGCCACACGGCCTAGCGACGTCCTGTCCTCCAGGGGCAAGGCAAATCGGCAGCTGGCCCATAGGCCCGCCAGGGCAAGTGGCAGCAGCAGCGCCACACCAATGGCAAGCGGCAGATAATTCAGGCCAAAACCAAGGATGAGACAGGCCAGACCCACAGCCATCGCCCGCGCAAAAACCCGGCCAAAGGGCGCGTCATAAGGCTGCAGACCATCTTGCCGATGCAGTTGCACGACGGGGATGGCCGCTGTGACCACCAGCCCCAGCGCCACGGCCAGCGTCATCCCCATCAGCCCGCCTTCTGGCAGAAGAAAAGCGGCCAATAAGGTTGATAAAAAGACGCCCATGATGCTGCCAATATATTGGCTGGAATAGCGCGAGAGCACTTGTTGAATAGGGGCGGCTGTCCCAGTCACAGCCTCGGCCAACCGTGCAAGCAGCAGCACCGCCAGCGCCCAGACTGCGGTTTCCATGCCGCCGCCAATGGTTTTGAGCAGCGTTGCGCTGCCGCCGATCAGCACGCAGCACACTGGCAAGGCGACCACCAGAGAAATGCGTGTGGCATAGCTGTAGATCCGGCCCACCACCTCATTGCCATCGCTGAGCGCGGCAGACGCCAGCGGCGAGAGAACATAGGTGAATGTGAGCCGGATGGTCTGCACAATCGAACTGATCTTGCGGGCCAGCGCAAATTGTGCGCCTGCGATTGCCCCTGCGGCCCCCGGCAAAAGCGCGTTTAGCGCCAGTGTAGGAGCATCGCTGAAAAACCGGGCGACAAGATTGGCCGGCATGACGGAAATGCCCGCAAGCCAGCTTTTGCGCCAAACAGGCTCGGCCGATGGGCCACTGCGCAGCAAGCTAAGGTCAAAATGTCGGCGCAATAGCTGGATACACAAAGCGCAGATGACCAGCAGAGACACCAAATGGCCGTAAAAAAGCGAAAGCGTGCCAAAACCCGCCAACCAAAAGCCAGACGCGACAATCAGGCGAACGACTTGCTCCCAGAACAGCCGCAGGCGGATTTCTGCGCCAAAAACCCGCCGTGCCCGAAGGGCCGATGTGGACACTTCAATAAAGGCCCATAGCGGCAGCGACCAAGCAAAGAGCTGAATGAAATCTACCAATTTTGCGGCATCTGCATCTGCTGCGTTAAACGCATGGGCAATCAGGGGTGCCCCCAGCGACGCCAGCAGCGCCAGAATGAGCGGCGGCGTGACACCCAAGATTAGGGCTGCACGCAAGGCCGCAACAGCCTCCCGCTCGGACTTGGCTTGCGGCACAGTCCGCTGCAAGGCAGATGTCATGCCAAGGTCAGCAACAGTCTCAACGAGAGTTACGGCGGCCCAAAGCGCAGTGTAAATCCCATAGCTGGCAAGCCCAAAAAGCCAGACATAAATGGGCTGGGCGATCACTTCGATAATGGCACCTAGCCGGGCAAGCAGCGTCGTGCCTGCGCTGCGCGCGACATCATGGCTGGTTATTTCGCGCGCGCGAATGTCCGGTTCACTAGTCAAAGCAGGCCTAGATTGCACAGCCGCTTTGGCCTGTCATCCACTGGTCTCGGCAGGTTAGCCGAAACCGTGGATATCAGAGAACATATTTGCTCAAATCGACATTCTTGGCGACGTCTGCCAACTGCGCGTCCACATAAGCGGCATCAATAGTCACTGTTGCGCCGCTGCGGTCTTCCGCATCGAAACTGACATCTTCCAACAGCTTTTCCAGCACAGTCGACAGGCGACGTGCGCCGATATTTTCAACGGATTGGTTCACTTCTGCGGCAATGCGCGCAATTGCGCGAATGCCATCATTGGTAAAGGTCAATGTCACATTCTCTGTGCCCAGCAGGGCGCTATATTGGGTCGTTAGGCTGGCGCGCGTGTCGGATAGAATTTGAACAAAATCTTCCTCGCTCAGCGCCTTTAGTTCCACGCGAATGGGCAGGCGGCCCTGCAATTCAGGCAATAAATCGCTGGGTTTCGCGACATGGAATGCGCCCGAGGCAATGAAGAGGATATGATCTGTCTTCATCGGGCCATATTTGGTCGCAACTGTTGTCCCTTCAATCAGCGGCAGCAAATCGCGCTGCACGCCTTCGCGACTGACAGACCCGCCCCGCACATCGGACACGGCGATTTTGTCAATCTCGTCCAAAAACACGATCCCATTGGCTTCGGCATCCATCAGGGCCACACGCGCCACATCATCCTGATCAAGCCGGGCGTCAGCTTCTTCTTCAACCAGCTTGGCCCATGCCGCTGGCACTGTCATTTTGCGGCGCTTTTTGGGTGCACCACCCAAGGCCTTGCCCATCATATCGCTCAAATTAATCATGCCGATATTGGGCGCACCAGGAATTTCAAAGGGCATGGAGGGCGCGTTTTCGACTTCAATCTCAATTTCGGTCGCGTCGAGATGCCCGTCCTGAAACCGCTGGCGGAAGGAATCGCGCGTGGCGGTGCTGCTGTCTTTGCCTGTGAGCGCATCGAGTAGCCGGTTCATGGCTGCCTCTTCAGCCTTGTCTTTCACGGCCGCGCGGCGGCGCTCTTTTTCCAGCCGGATCGCTTCTTCGACCAAATCGCGCGCAATTTGCTCTACATCACGGCCCACATAGCCCACTTCGGTAAACTTGGTCGCCTCAACCTTCACAAAGGGGGCGTCCGCCAGCTTGGCGAGGCGACGGCTAATTTCGGTTTTGCCGCAGCCCGTGGGGCCAATCATCAAGATGTTTTTGGGCGTGACTTCATCGCGCAGCTCACCGGGCAATTGCTGGCGCCGCCAGCGGTTGCGCAGCGCAACCGCCACCGCGCGCTTCGCCTCTGTCTGGCCGATGATGTGGTTGTCGAGTGCAGCAACAATGGCTTTTGGGGTCAGGGTTCTGGTCATATTTTTGGCCTTTAGCCCTTCCCCTTGAGGGGAGGGGTTGGGGTGGGGTCGAAAGGGCTTAGGGGGCAGGTTTTCCCCACCCCTAGCCCCTCCGCTGAAGGGGAGGGATTAAGACGAGCTTTCCAGCGTCTCAACGGTCAGCTGGTCATTGGTATAAACGCAAATATCAGCCGCCACGGCCATCGCCTTGCGTGCCAGTGTCTCGGCATCAGGCTCATATTCTTTGAGCGCGCGGGCCGCTGCGAGCGCAAAATTGCCGCCCGACCCAATGGCGGCAATGCCATCGACAGGTTCAAGCACATCGCCATTGCCCGTCAGGATCAGCGTCACATCCTTGTCGGCCACAATCATCATGGCTTCCAAATTGCGCAAGAACTTATCTGTTCGCCAATCCTTTGCCAGCTCCACAGCCGCGCGGAGCAATTGGCCGTGATATTGCTCCAGCTTTTTCTCTAGCCGGTCAAATAAGCTAAAAGCATCGGCAGTTGCGCCGGCAAAGCCAGCAATCACGGTGCCATCGCCCAAGGGGCGGACCTTGCGGGCATTGGGCTTCATCACAGTTTGGCCCATGGAGACTTGCCCATCGCCTGCAATCACCACTTTGCCGGATTTGCGCACAGACACAATGGTGGTGCCGTGCCATTTAATTGGATCACTCATGCAGCCGATATGGGGCCCAGCGAGGGGCATTTTCAAGGGTCGCGCCTTGGCTGCAATGTCATATGTCATTTATCGAAGGATTTGCGCTGTTGGTCGGTCATCCAGCAGCCCAAGCGCACGCCCTAACTATGGGCAATAAATGGATATGGTCTCAATGGTGGGTCAATATTCTCTTCACAGGGGAAATTTGGACGCTAGTCTTTGGCGCTATTGTGGCCGGAGACAGGCCAGACCATCAAAATCAGGGGAGCTTCGCCGCCATGGCATCCGCACCGCCCGTCAACGCGTTTGACGAGAAAACCATTCTGGGCCACCCGCGTGGCCTGTTTGTTCTATTTTTCGCAGAAATGTGGGAGCGCTTTTCTTATTATGGGATGCGCGCCCTGCTGATTTTCTATCTGACAAAGCATTGGCTTTTCTCAGATGGTCAAGCAAACCTCATCTACGGGGCTTATACTAGTCTCGTCTATATTACGCCGGTTTTGGGCGGCTATCTGGCAGATAAATATCTCGGCCAGCGCAAGGCCGTGCTTTTCGGCGCTATCTTGCTGACGCTTGGCCATTTGCTGATGGCCGTAGAAGGCGATGGCGGGCAGAATAGTGCGGCGCTCAACGTGTTTTGGGCCGCCTTGGCCTTCATCATTGTTGGCTCTGGCTTTTTGAAGGCCAATATCTCCGTGATTGTTGGCCAGCTGTATCCGCGCACTGATGTGCGCCGTGATGGCGCCTATACGATTTTCTACATGGGCATTAATGTCGGCGCCTTTATTGGCACGCTGGTTGCGGGCTATTTGGGGGAAACCTATGGCTGGTCCTATGGCTTTGGCGCGGCTGGCATTGGCATGTTGCTGGGTCTGTTGGTCTTTATGTGGGGCAAGCCGCTCCTCATGGGCAAAGGCGAAAGCCCCAATCCTGCTGCGCTGACAAAGCGCGTTGGCGGCATTTCGTTTGAGTGGCTGCTCTATGGCCTGAGCTTGGCGTCGATTGCTGTCATCTGGGTGCTGATCCAGTACCAAAATCTGATTGGCAGCTTGCTTCTGGCCTCGGGCGCGGCCTTGCTGCTTTACATTCTGGTCAGTGCCTTCCGCATGGAACGCGAAGATCGGGATCGGATTTTTGCAATCATCTTCCTTATTGCGCTGCAGCCCATTTTCTGGGGTTTGTTTGAGCAGGCGGGCGGATCGCTCAACCTCTTTACCGATCGCTATGTGGATCGTGCCGGCGTGCCGGCCTCAATTTTCCAATCGATTAATCCGGCCTATATTGTGCTCTTCGGCCCCGTCTTTGCATGGCTCTGGACCTGGCTTGGCAAGCGCGGGTGGGAGCCATCGACCCCAGCCAAATTTGGTTTGGCCTTGCTGCAAATTGGCTTTTCGTTCCTTATCCTCGTCTGGGGCGCAACAACCGTGGGCATGGAGAATATGACGCCCGTCATCTTCATTTTCCTAATCTATCTGTTCCAGACGACTGGGGAATTGTGCCTTTCACCCGTTGGCTTGTCGGCCATGAACCGCCTTGCTCCAGCCCAAATGGCCAGCCTCATCATGGGCGCGTGGTTCTTTGCCACAGCCGGCGGCAATTTCGTCGCGGGCAAGATTGGGGAAGCAACGGGCGGCCATGATGGCGAAATGACCAAAGAGGGTACAATTGCCATCTATTCGCAGATTGGTTGGATCACCATTGCAATTGGTATTGGTGTTCTCCTCGTTTCGCGGATCGTGAAGCGCTGGATGCATCTCGATACGCTTAAAGATAAACTGGAAGGAAACACACACTGATGCGCCTGACCGCTCTGCTCACAGGGTCAGCGATGGTGCTGGCGTCCCTCGCGACGCCAGCTGTCGCCCGCAAAAAGGATAAAGACGAAGCGGCAGCGGCGAAGCCGGCGCCCTTCAATAAAGATCCTTACCCTTCCACCTATCGGGCCTATCCCGGTGTCCCAACCGCTGTGACCAATGTCACGGTTTATGATGGCGAAGGCGCAAAGTTCGTCAACGCCACGGTCTATTTCCGCGATGGCAAAGTGGAAGGCGTTGAAACCGGTGGTGCCGTCAAGGATGGCTACACTGTCATTGATGGCACGGGCAAATGGGTGACGCCGGGCATTATTGATGTCCACTCGCACCTTGGGGATTATCCAACCCCCGCGGTTGATGCACATTCGGATGGCAATGAGGCAACTGGCCCGGCTCGCCCCGAAGTCTGGGCAGAACATAGCGTTTGGCCGCAAGATCCCGGGTTTTCCCGCGCGCTGGCCAATGGTGGGGTGACAGCCCTGCAAATTCTGCCTGGCTCGGCCAATCTTTTTGGTGGCCGCTCGGTCACGCTGAAGAATGTCTATGCCCGCAATGTGCAGGGCATGAAGTTCCCCGGCGCGCCTTATGGTCTGAAAATGGCCTGCGGAGAAAACCCAAAGCGTGTCTATGGCTCGCGCGGGCAAATGCCGCAGACGCGCATGGGCAATATGGCTGTGAACCGCCAAACTTGGGCCCGCGCTGTCGAATATAAGCGCAAGCTGGATAAGGGTGAATCAGTCAATCGCGATTTGGGCATGGAAACGCTGGCCGGCGTATTGTCGGGCGAAATCCTCGTCCACAATCATTGCTATCGCGCGGATGAGATGAGCCTTGTCATGGATATGGCCAAGGAATTTGGCTATAAAGTCTCGACCTTCCACCACGCGGTAGAAAGCTACAAAATCGCTGATCTGCTGGCCAAGCAGGGCATTTGTTCAGCCATGTGGGCGGATTGGTGGGGTTTTAAGATGGAGTCTTATGACGCCATTAATGAAAACATCCCGTTGGTTCACAAGGCTGGGGCCTGCGCGATTGTCCATTCGGATGATGCCAATGGCATTCAGCGGTTGAACCAAGAAGCTGCCAAGGCGCTGGGCGATGGCCGCCGCGTTGGCATTAATGTGCCGGATGAAGTGGCGTGGACATGGCTCAGCTATAATCCGGCCAAGGCGCTGGGCATTGCCGACAAAACAGGCAGCCTAAAGCCCGGCAAAATGGCGGATATTGTGCTTTGGAATGGCAATCCGCTGTCAGTTTATTCGCGCCCCGACAAAGTCTGGATTGATGGCGCATTGATGTATGATTCAGCTGATCCCAAAAAACGGCCTGTGGCTGATTTTGAACTGGGCCAGCCTGGTGAAGGAGACGTGAAGTGAAGCACATTCTTCTGGCGTGTGCCGCGCTCATTGCCGCTCCTGTGTCGGCTGAAACTGTTGCAATCACGGGTGGCCGTGTTGTGATTGGTGATGGCTCTGCCCCAATTGACAATGGCACGGTGCTCGTCACTGATGGCCGCATTGTCGCGGCGGGGGCAAATGTTACCATTCCCGCTGGTGCCAAGCGCGTCGATGCCAAGGGCAAGTGGGTTACGCCCGGCATTGTTGCGGGCTTTACCCGCATGGGCTTGGTTGGTGTCGATGGTGTCCGCCCCAGCAATGATACTGAGGCACGGACATCGCCCTTTAATGCCTCGCTCGATATTGCGCCTGCCATCAACCCGGATGTCGCGGCCATTGCTGTCAATCGGGCCGCTGGCGTCACGCGCGCCATTGTCTCGCCTGATGCGGGCAATGCCATTTTTGGCGGTCAGGGCGTGGTGATTGACACGGGCAATGACATGAATGCCGTCACCAAGTCTAAGCTGTTCCAATTTGTGGAATTTGGTGAAACGGGTGCCCGCATTGCTGGCGGGTCACGCCCGGCATTGATTGCGGCTTTCCGCACGGCTTTGTCGGAAGCGGCAGATGCCGCCAAGGGCGTGTTCCATGACGATGGTCTTTTAAAGCGGCAGGATGCCTTGGCGCTTGTGCCCGTCCTCAATGGCACGATGAAGCTGTTCATCCATGTTGAAGGCGCGCCTGACATTTTGTCGGTTCTTGCGCTGAAGAAAGACTATCCGGCCCTCAACATTGTGCTTGTGGGCGCAACTGAGGGGTGGCGCGTGGCACCGCAAATTGCGGCAGCCAAGGTGCCTGTTCTGGCCTCTGCCTTGAATGATCTGCCAGAATCCTTTGAACAGCTGGCTGCCACACAGTCCAATGTTGGGCGGATGGTTGCAGCCGGCGTCCAAGTGGGCATTGGCATGATCAACGATAATGAAGCCCGTCAGGCACAGCTCAGCATGCAATATGCGGGCAATTTGGTCGCGCTGACCAAAGTGCCCGGCGCAACCGGCCTCAGCTGGGACAAGGCTTTTGCCGCGATCAGCTCGGTGCCAGCGGCAATTGCCGGGCTGGGGGCTGATCTTGGCTCCCTCAAAGCCGGTCGCCGTGCGGACATCGTCTTGTGGGATGGTGATCCGCTGGAAGGCACAACGGGCGTGACTGACGTCTGGATTGATGGAGTGAAGCAGCCTTTGTCGTCACGGCAAACGCGCCTGCGCGATCGCTATCTCGATCCTGCAGAAGGCAATTTGCCGAACGCCTACGACCGTTAATCGAAAAAGGGCCTGCCGGACGGCGTTCGGCAGGCCTTAGGCGGGCGATGCGCCTCTGCGTTCATCCCCCAGCAAGCTCTGCTTCGTAACGAAGCCAACATTATGAAAAAAAATATGAAAACCCTCCCCACCTATGCTGCGTTTTATGCGCGAACCCTCTTTTTTGGCACCGCCCTGCCTCTGTTGGCAGCGCAACAGGCGCTTGCCGCGCCACCCGAGCCGCGTGTTGACGAACATGGCGAAGATATTGTTGTCACGGCACCCCGCCTCGAAGGCTCAGTTGTCGCGCCCGTGCCGGCAGATGTTGTCCTCGATAGTGCGGCCGTCCAAAGCTATGGGGCTTCAAGCGTTAGTGATTTGTTGACGGCCCTGTCCGCGCAAACGCGCTCGGCCCGTGGCCGGGGTGAAGGCCGGCCTGTCGTGCTGTTGAATGGCAAGCGTATTTCCGGTTTTGCCGAAATTCGCGATCTGCCGACAGAGGCCATATTGCGCGTTGAAATTCTGCCCGAAGAAGTGGCCCTGCGCTATGGCTATACGGCCGACCAACGCGTGATTAACTTCCTTCTGCGTCCAGGCTTTAACGCCATTACGCTGGAAGGAGAGCTGGGCGGCCCAACGGCTGGCGGGCGGACCGAATATGAGACTGAGATTGGCCTTGTCCGCATTCAGAAAAATGGCCGGTTGAATGTTGATGCGGAATATAACCGCTATGATGCGATTTTAGAGAAAGACCGGGGCATTGTGTCGCAAGGCACGGACCAATCGGCCTATCGGACGCTTGCCCCATCCAATGAATCGCTAAAGCTCAACAGCGTTTGGAACCGCAGCTTTTCGCCCAGCTTTGGGATCACGCTGAACCTGCAACATAATCGTGCGGATAATCAGTCGCTTCTGGGTCTGCCAAAGGCGGGCGCGCAAAATGCGGCGCTGGTGCGCGATGCGCAAACCCGGTCTTGGACAGGCGGATTGACGTTAGATGGCCGCGTATCACGCTTTAACTGGACGGCGACAGCCAGTGGTGAGCGGACAAATGTTTTGACGCTGACGGACCAGAATGTCGCAACGCCCAGCGCGCGGGATGAAACACGCTCTCGCCTGACGGTCGGCACAGGCGCCGTCTCGCTGACGGGCCCGGCGGCTGAACTTCCCGCAGGCCCCGTTACGCTCAACCTAACGGTGGGTGGCGAAACGCGCGATGTGGACAGTGAAACGCTGCGCGCCGGTGTGGCTGGCCGTGGCAATGTCTCCCGCCAGCAGGCAGATGGCCGCGCCAATATTGATATTCCGCTGGCCAGCCGTCGCCGCGCTATTCTGCCCGCATTGGGAGATTTGTCGATCAATCTCAATGGGGGCTATTCCCATTTGTCGGACTTTAAGTCGGTTACGGCCTATGGCTATGGCCTCACCTGGTCACCGCTGCGAGGCATTACGCTCACGGGCAGCTATGCTGCTGCTGATGCAGCGCCCACGGCTTCGCAATTGGGGGATCCGTTGTTGGTGACGCCCAATGCGCTTGTCTATGATTATGCGCGGGGGGAAACGGCACTAGTCACGCTGACAACCGGCGGCAATCCCTTGTTGCGCGCAGAACAGCGGCGTGACGTCAAGCTGGGCCTCACATATGTCCCGCAATGGGTTGAGGGGCTGACGCTGACGGCCAATTATTTCCGCAACCGCAGCACCGATCCAGTCGCGAACTTCCCAGCATTGACGGCAATTGTCGCAAGTGCCTTTCCCGACCGACTGACGCGCTCCACAGCGGGTGTGCTGACGGCGGTTGACCAACGCGCGATTAACTTTCTGGCGGCGCGCAGTGAACAATTGCGCTGGGGCCTCAGCTACCAAAAGCAATTTGGCCAAGCAGGCGCCGGTGGTGGGCGTGGGCCCAGCATGGCAGCAATGGGCGGTGGGCGACCCCCGCAAGCCTCTGGGCGGCCCATGGGCGGCTTCGGGGCCTTTGGTGGCCAAGGCGGACGTTGGTCTGTTGCTGTGTATCACACGGTCAAATTCTTGGATGAAGTTGATCTTGCAGCCAATGCCCCCACGCTCGACCTCTTGGGTGGGGATGCCACGGGCCAAACCGGCGGGTCACCGCGCCACAGCATGGAGTTAGAAGGCGGCTGGTTTAACAAGGGCATCGGCTTCCGTGTGAATGGCAGCTATCAAACAGGCACAGATGTGCGCACCGCAGGCCCCGCGTCGAGCCTGCATTTCTCGGATCTTGCCTTGCTCAATGTACGGGCCTTTATCAGCTTTGATCAGAAGCGGAATTTGGTGCAGGCCATGCCGTGGCTGAAGGGCGCTCGATTGGTGTTGCGCGTCGATAATCTGCTGAATGATATTCAGGATGTGCGCGATCAAAAGGGCGTTGTGCCGCTGCGCTATCAGCCGGGCTATTTAGACCCCATTGGCCGTCGCATTGAAGTGAGCTTCCGCAAAATCTTCTAGCCAGTAGGCCATTCTCACGGCAGACTTGGCTGCATAGGGAAGAGGAGAGCCTTATGCAGTCACTTATTCTGGCCTTAATTGCCTTTGTGGGCAGCCATTTCTTAATGTCGCACCCGCTGCGCGCGCCTATGGTTGCGCGGCTTGGTGAAAATGCCTTTCGCGGCGTGTATTCGCTGGTCTCGCTGGCCACGTTTGCTTGGGTTGTTATGGCGTTTCGCGCGGCTCCACGGGGCGCGTATTTGTGGATGCCAGATGATGTCATTTGGGGCATTGCCAGTGGGCTGATGCTGCTGGGGGCCATTTTGTTTGTCGGGTCGCTTATTGGCAATCCCGCCATGCCCGCGCCGGGGGCAGAGGCTGCTGCCAAAAAACCTGTCCATGGCGTGTTTCATATTACCCGCCACCCGATGATGTGGGGCTTTGCACTTTGGGCCATTGTCCATGCGCTGGTGGCGCCTTATGCGGCCAGCTTGGCGTTGACAGGCGGGATGCTTATCCTTGCCCTTGGCGGGTCTGCCGGGCAGGATCGGAAAAAGGCAGTGTTGATGGGCGCAGCATGGGCAGATTGGTCATCACGCACGCACTTCATGCCCTTTGGGGCGCAGCTCACTGGCAAAGCCGCTTGGAAAACGGCGTGGCCGGGCCTCACCTTGGTGCTGGCTGGCATCGTTGTTTGGCTGGGCATCAGCTATGTCCACCCGATGCTGGGGGCACCAGTGGCGGGCCTCTGGCGCTGGCTTTAAGGCGCTGATTTTGCGGGCTCTGGCGACGGGCTGTCTTCAGCTGCGTCGCCGGCCCGTTCGGAGATGGTGGCCGTTACAGCCATATCCATTGTGACATTGCCCAGAGTGCGCATAATATCAGGGAAGGTTTCTACCGCGATCAGCAGCGCCAAGGGCTCAACAGGCACGCCCATGGCGAGCGAGATGGGCGCAATGGATGTCACAAAGCTGACTGTGCCGGGCAGGCTGACTGCGCCCAGCGTGGTCGTGGCAGCTGCAGCGACACCAGCGGCCAGTGCCCAGGGGCTAAGCTCAACCCCCATCCAATGCGCGACATAAATCGCAACAGCCATGTTCATCGCCGGGCCTGTGGCGCGGAAAATGGCAACGGCAACGGGCAGAACAAGGTCTGCTGTTGCTGCAGGCACGCCAAGGCTGGCCACCCCGCGCAACATAGCGGGCAGTGAAACCAGCGAGGATTGCGTGGAAATTGCAACGGCCTGTGCCGGAATGGCCGCGCGAAAGAACGTCAGCGGGCTGCGCCGTGCGCCCAAAACAGCCAGCCCAAAAGCTGACATCCAGACCACACTGCCAGTGGCAGACACAATCACCACATAATGCGCCAGTGCGCCCAAGGCCGCAGCGCCTGCCTTGGCCCCAACGACATAAGCCAGAGCAAAAACACCAATGGGCGCAATGGCCAGCACCCAGTTGATAACGATCAGCATCGCATCCCCCAAGGCTTCAAACACGCCGCCAATCAAGGTGCGCTTCTCCTCGGGCAGGCGGAGGATCGCAAAGGCGAACGCCATGGTGAAGACAATCAGCGGGAGGATCGCGTCATTGGCGGCCGCGCTAATTGGATTGGTGGGGACAATAGCACGGACAAAATCGGCAAAGGGCTTTACCTCGCCCGTTGCTGGCGCTGTCGACAGGGCTGATTTAAGCGCATTCCCTGCCTCTGCCGGCATGGGGAAGCTGGCCAGCAAAGCGGGCGTCACAAAGGCGGCCATGGTGGCGGATGCCCATAGGATTACCATCATTGTTACCACTGCGCGCAGGGCCAGCCGACCGGCACGCGCGGCGGCCGCGGTTTGGGCAATGCCGGTTACCAGCAGCGCCACGACCAGCGGCACAACTGTCATCCTCAGGCCATTGAGCCAGAGCGTGCCGACAATATCGGCAATCTCAGTCAGCATATGCACGCGCGTGTCGAGCACAATGCCGAGGCCGAGGCCCATGATAAGGGCCAGAAGAATGATTGTTGCTTTGGACATGCTTGTTTTCCCAGTTCAGCGCGGTGATACACGCCTCATAAGGAGAGGCAAATATGACCAATGCGTTGTGCGCCCGTTTGGGCATCGAATTTCCACTCTTCGCCTTCAGCCATTGCCGGGATGTGGTGGCGGCGGTGTCCAAAGCCGGGGGCTTTGGCGTGTTGGGGGCGACCGCTTTCAACCCGCAAGAGCTGGAGGTGGAACTGCAATGGATTGATGCGCATGTCGATGGCAAGCCCTATGGCATTGACGTGCTGATCCCTGAAAATCTTAGCGTGAAGCATGAAAAAGACCTCACCTCCAAAAAGCTGGCGGAGCGTATCCCGCCACAACATAAGGAGTTTGTTGATAACCTCCTGAAATCGCACGGGGTGGACCCCGCAGGCGATCATGCCCGGGCGCGCACCGAGGATGCGCCGCCGCCCTTTTGGCCCGAAGAAGCAATGGAATTGCTGCGTGTCGCGTTTAACCACCCCATTCGCATGATTGTGAATGCGCTGGGCGTGCCGCCTAAGGAAATGATTGAAATGGGCCGCGCACATAATGTGCCGGTCGGCGCCTTGGCCGGGGCCAAAGAACACGCCCTGCGGCTCGCAGAGGCAGGCTGTGATGTCATTGTGGCCCAAGGCGGCGAAGCGGGCGGCCATTGTGGCGAAGTCTCGACGATTGTCCTGATCCCGGAAGTTGTGCGCGCGCTGGAAGCTGCAGGCCATGACGTGCCCGTGCTGGCGGCAGGGGGCATCATGACGGGCGCACAAATGGCGGCGTGCATGGCCATGGGGGCGGCAGGCGCGTGGACTGGCTCGGTCTGGCTGGCGACAACGGAAAGCGAATGTTCGCAAATCTTCCGCGAGAAAATGGTGGCCGCGCGCTCGCGTGATACGGTGCGCTCCAAGGGGCGGACGGGCAAATATTCCCGCCAATTGGTGTCAGCCTGGACTGAGGCCTGGGAAGGGCCAGACAGCCCCGGCGCACTTCCCATGCCCATGCAGTCGCTGATTGCAGAACCCGCAATCCATAAGGCCACCAAATCGGCCGAAGGCGGCAATGCGCAGGCCGTGCCCCTAGTGACCTATTTTGTCGGACAGGGTGTGGGGCTGGTCGAAAATATCGTGTCGGCCCGCTCAGTCGTGCAAGACTTTATGGGGGATTATGCGGCAGCGGTAGATCGGCTGAATGCCTCAATTGGCTAGGGCAGGGCATTGCGCCCTTCGCCTCAAAGCCTATATCCAAGCTCAACAAATTTTGCCTGACGGAAAGACTGTCCATGTCCACTTATGAAGCCCGCCTGTCTGCCCTTCGCGTGCAGTTAAAGTCTGACCGTTTGGATGGCTTTGTGGTGCCCATTTGTGATGAGCATATGTCAGAATATGTGGGGGCCTATGCCCAACGTCTGGCGTGGCTGACGGGCTTTGGCGGATCGGCCGGGTCGGCTGTTGTGTTGCCGCAAGAAGCTGCGATTTTCGTCGATGGCCGTTATACCATTCAGGTTCGGGAACAGGTAGATGGGTCCATCTGGTCCTATCAATCCACACTGGAAACCAGCGTGTCGGAATGGCTGGGTGCTCATGCGCCAGCAGGCGCGCGGATTGGCTATGATCCATGGCTCCACACCAAGGCCTGGGTTGATGCCGCGACGAAGGCGCTGGCCGCTAAGGGCGCGGAATTGGTGGCGGTGGAGCGCAACCCCATTGATGCCGTGTGGGATGATCAGCCCGCGCCGTCCGACGCCAAGCTGAAAGTGCTGGACGACCAATATACGGGCCGGAGTTCTGCGGAAAAGCGGCAGGCTGTGGCCGATTGGCTGGCCAGCCAAAATCTGGATGCTGCAATTATCAGCGCACTCGATTCTGTGGCATGGACCTTCAATGTGCGCGGCAGTGATGTGGAGCGGACGCCAGTGGCTCTCTCCTTCGCTGTGCTCAACCGCGATGGCACGGCGGATCTTTATGTTGATCCTGCGAAAATGGACGAGGCTGTTGCCCAGCACCTTGGCAATGCGGTGCGTGTGCATGATCGAGCAGCCTTTACCCCCGCCTTATCTGCCATGTCGGGAAAGCGCATTGCCGTTGATCCAGAGCGCGCTGTGGCTGCCATTTTTGCGCGGCTGGCCGAAGGCGGCGCGCACATCATCGAAGCGCGTGACCCGACCATTTTGCCCAAGGCAATTAAGAATCCTGTTGAACAAGCGGGCCACCGCGCCGCGCAAAAGCGCGATGGTGCCGCCCTGAGCCGGTTTCTCCACTGGATGTCGGTGGAAGCGCCTAAAGGCGCGCTGACCGAGTTGTCGGCTGCCGCGCAGTTGGAAGAATTTCGGAAAGCGACAGGCAAGCTGGTGGATTTGTCGTTCGACACGATTTCAGGGGCAGGCCCCAATGCTGCGCTTTGCCATTACAAGGTCGATGAAAAGAGCAACCGGGCAATTGAACCGAGCAGCATCTATCTGGTTGATTCGGGCGGGCAATATCTGGACGGCACAACGGATGTGACACGCACCATCTGGGTTGGCCCGGGCGAACCTACAGCAGAGATGAAGGACCGCTTCACGCGTGTGCTGAAGGGCCATATTGCCTTGGCGCGCGCGGTGTTTCCGCTCGGCACGCGGGGCAGCCAGTTGGATACACTTGCACGGATGCACTTATGGGAAGCGGGCGTTGATTATGCGCATGGCACAGGCCATGGCGTAGGGGCCTTCCTCTCAGTCCATGAGGGGCCGCAACGCATTGCAAAAAGTGCGGGCGGACAAGCCGGGACAGAAGAAGTTCTGCTGCCTGGCATGATTCTGTCGAACGAGCCCGGCTATTATAAAACGGATGGCTTTGGCATTCGCACCGAGAATCTGATTCTGGTGGAAGAGCGCGAAATTGCCGGCGCGGAAGGCCGCTATCTGGGCTTTGAGACGCTCACCTTTGCGCCAATTGATCGGGCGTTGCTGGATACCAGCTTAATGACGCGCGATGAACTGCGCTGGTGGGATGAGTATCACGCCCGGGTGCTGGACAGTGTTGGCCCGCAACTGGAGGGCGAGGCGCTCAACTGGCTGCAACAGGCCTGCCAGCCGCTCAATTAAGTTTGGGACTCGCCTGTCTGCGGCGCGGCAGAGGCGGGTGCTGGGGCGGGCGCTGACGCTGCGACCTCATCCTTTGGGGCTTTGCGTTTGCGCAAATTTGCCCGCAGAGCTTCGGCAAGGCGCTGGGCGCGGTCAGGATTATTCTTGCTCATTTCGTCTCCATTTGGCGTGATGTGCTTGACCCGTCCATAGCTTTTGTCCATAGGCGCGCGTCATTGCGGTTGGCCAAAGGCCTGATCGCATTTTGCATGGTCACGCTGCTGTAGCTCAGTGGTAGAGCACTCCCTTGGTAAGGGAGAGGCCGCGAGTTCAATCCTCGCCAGCAGCACCATCGCCCTTTCGTCTCTGTTGACCGCTGGGAAAGCTGCCGCCAAGAGGCTGGCCATGCGCTTTTTTTCTGACAATGCCGCCAGTGTGCATCCTGCCGTGCTTGAGGCCATGGCTCGGGCCAATCATGTCGATACGGCTTATGATGGGGATGCCATTAGCCAGTCGCTTGAACCTCTGTTGTCGCGCGTCTTTGAAAAGGACGTGACAGCGGTTTGGATTGCGACGGGCACTGCCGCCAATTCTATTGCCCTTGCTAGCCTCTGCCCGCCTTATGGCAGCGTGCTGTGCCATAAGGACGCGCATATCCAGAATGATGAATGTGGCGCGCCAGAATTTTACACTCATGGCGCCAAGCTGGCGTTGATTGAGGGCGAGGGTGCCAAAGTCACGGCAGAGGCGCTGCGGCAAAAGCTGGCGACCACGCCGGGCGGTGTTCATTGGGCACAGCCGCACGCGCTGTCGATCACCAATGCCACGGAATATGGCCGGGTCTATACGCCTGATGAGGTGGCTGCACTGGGCGAAGTTGCCAAAGCGCATCGCCTTGGCTTTCACATGGATGGCGCCCGCTTTGCCAATGCCATGGTGACGCTGGGCTGCACGCCTGCCGATGTGACATGGCGGGCGGGCGTGGATGTGCTGTCCTTTGGCTTTACCAAAAATGGCGGCATGTCAGCCGAATGCCTTGTCTATTTTGACAAAGCAAAAGCGGCTGGCGTGGTGGAACGGCGCAAGCGCGCTGGGCATTTATTGTCCAAGGGGCGCTATCTGGCCGCGCAAATTGTGGGCTTGATTGAAAACGACGTCTGGCTGGACAACGCGCGTGCCGCGAATGCAGGGGCGCAGGCGCTTGCCAAGGCCTGTGCGGGCCGATTGCTCCATCCTGTTGAGGCCAACGAAGTCTTTGCTCGCATGACGCCTGATGAAGCGGCCAAGCTGCGTGCTCAGGGCTTTGATTTTTATGATTGGGCCGAAGGTGAAGTGCGCTTTGTTGTGAGTTGGGATCAACCGGAGGCCGAAATTTCAGCTTTTGCCAATGCGATTGCTGCCTTGTGACGGATCGGCACGCGCAACCCAG
>JBEEOY010000111.1:0-6445 GCA_041191345.1 Pseudomonadota bacterium | reverse complement strand
GCCGCCAAAGCGCGCGGCCCCGGCCAGCGACAGGCCGGCCGCGTCATAACGCACCACAGCTTTGCCCGGCCACGCCACAAAACCACCCCGGCCCGCCGCCAAACGAATATCGCTCAATGCTACGCCCATCTGGCCCTGTTGCTGCGTCAGGGAAAATCCAGCCGCGCCCTCCACGCCCGGCCCAGTGCGCGCGACAGCTTGCGCCAATTGGCGCGCCAAAGGGCCAATAACGGGCGCTGAGGCCAGACCGGCCAAAGCCTGCTGCGCCTCGTGCACCTGTCCCTCTGCCCGCGCGCCGCGCAGCTTCGCTTGTCCGTCAACCAGAAGAGTTTGCGGACCAATGCTGGCCTTCGCAGCAATGGTCAGTCCGTTGGCTGTCAATGAAGGGGCCGACAGATCATAGGCCTGCACTTCAAAACGAGCCTTTGTTTGCTGGGCGTCTCCAGAAAACTCTCCTCCGCCCGTGATAGTCGGAAGACGCAGGCCCAATGCGGTGACCGCGCCGAGTGTCCACCGGCCAGAGCCGCGCCAATTGCGCGCATCTTCCGACAGGCTGGCATCTAGGCGAACATCCCCGGGCCCACTGGTGAGAGAGCCACAGCGCAGTGCCGCAAAACGCACCGGGCCCGTATAGGTTGGACGTGCGCCGATGACGGACACATCGCCATAAAGCTGCACCTGTTCCGCCGCGCAGCCTGCTTGCCCAAGGCGCGGGCTGACCAAGGCCAGTTTCCCTTCAAAGCCAGACCGCAAATTGCCCTGACCATCCAACCGCAGCCCTGCCCGACCATAAGGCGACTCGAACGCAAGCCGGGCATCTTCCAGCGCCAGATCAACCCGCGGCAGGCGAAACGCGCTGTCGGAAGGGGCCGGAAGCAGCCGATCGAGACTGCCGAAAGAAATTTTTTTGCCGGTCTGCTTGCCCCAAAGTCGCAGCCCACCGGCCCGAAAGGCTTTAACCGAAAGGCCAGTCAGGCTGGGCCCCACATCAATTTCAACCCAGTCCGCAACCAAGTCTGGCTGAGCTGGGTCACCAATGCGCACCTGCTCCAGCCTTTGACGACGCGTTTCTATCGCTTTGATTTTGTAAGAAGCTTTCACGCCATGCTGGGCAAAGTAGCTGTCCAGCGCATCGCGCGCGATTGGCTCACGATAGCGCCATAGCCCGAGCCCTGCGACAAGCACACTGCCTGCCAGGATAAAGAGACTCTGTTTGGCGCGAGTGCGCAAGGCCATGCTGTCCTTCCAAGCCGCTTTGCCCGCGAGGATCAAGGGCAATTGACGGGCGCTTTTCCTATATTAGCCTCCTTCTGATGCAGGAGGAAGCGATCTTGGGGGCGGGCCATCGTGAAAGGCTACGTCGTCGCCTGATTGATGGCGGGCCAGAGGCGCTGCTCGATCATGAGCTGGTTGAGTTTTTGCTCGCTCTGGCCATTCCTCGGCGCGACACCAAGCCCTTGGCCAAGCGGCTATTGGGCCAATTTGGCAGCCTGAGCGCGCTTTTATGCGCTGATGCTGAGGCGATTGGCCGCAATGGCGGCATTGGCGAAGGCGCAGTCGCAGCACTCAAGCTTGCCCATGCAGCAGCCTTGCGGATGTTATCAGAACCCCTTCGCAACCAGCCTATTCTTGGCAGCTGGCAGGCCCTGTTGGATTATCTTCGGGCAGATCTGGCGGCGCTTACGGTAGAGCGGGTACGCATCTTGCACCTAAATGCCCGAAATATGCTGATCCGCGATGAATTGATGGCGGAAGGATCGATAGATCAGGCGGTTATCCATGTGCGCGAGGTGATGCGCCGGGCGCTGGATTTTGGGTCTGCTGCACTTATCCTTGTGCACAACCATCCCTCAGGCGATCCAACACCCAGCCGCGCGGACATTCAACTCACCAAACAAATTATTGAGGCAGGCCGTATCCTCGGCATTTCCGTGCATGACCACATCATCATTGGCGCCAATGGCCATAGCTCACTGCGCGCGGCAGGGTTGCTGAACTGATCGTGACGTGCGCCTTGCGGCATTGCCGCTGCGGGGCCTTCCTGCTAGCGGCACCGCAAACGCTTGAGCCAGACAGGATTTGCCATGATTCCCCGCTATGCCCGCCCCGATATGGTCCAAATTTGGGAGCCGGAAAGCCGCTTCCGTATCTGGTTTGAAATTGAGGCGCACGCAACGGACGCGCTGGCAGAGCTGGGCGTGGTGCCCAAATCAGCGGCCAAGGCGCTCTGGGATTGGTGGGCGACCAACCCAACAATTGATGTGGCCGCAATTGACGCGATTGAAGCTGTCACCAAGCATGATGTCATCGCCTTCCTCACTTGGGTTGCAGAAAATGTAGGAGATGAAGCGCGCTTCATGCACCAGGGCATGACCAGCTCAGACGTGCTTGACACCTGCCTTGCGGTGCAACTGACGCGCGCGACGGATATTCTGCTCGCTGACCTTGATGCGCTGCTTGAGGCCATTAAGCGCCGCGCCTTTGAACATAAAATGACACCCAGCATTGGCCGCAGCCATGGCATCCATGCAGAGCCTGTCACCTTTGGCCTGAAAATGGCGGAAGCCTACGCCGAATTTGCACGGTGTAAGGACCGCCTGCTCGCCGCCCGCAAGGATATTGCGACCTGCGCGATTTCCGGCGCGGTGGGCACCTTTGCCAATATCGATCCGCGCGTGGAAGCACATGTGGCGGCAAAGCTCGGCCTCGCCGTTGAGCCTGTGTCGACCCAAGTCATCCCGCGGGATCGCCACGCAATGTACTTTGCCACCTTGGGTGTCATTGCCTCGTCCATTGAGCGGCTGGCCACTGAAGTGCGCCATTTGCAGCGCACCGAAGTGCTAGAAGCAGAAGAATATTTCTCGCCCGGCCAAAAGGGCTCGTCAGCCATGCCGCATAAGCGCAACCCGGTGCTGACGGAAAACCTCACCGGCCTTGCCCGCATGGTGCGCAGCTATGCCCTGCCCGCAATGGAAAATGTGGCGCTCTGGCATGAGCGGGATATCAGCCACTCGTCAGTGGAACGCTATATTGGCCCAGATGCCACAATCACGCTCGACTTTGCCCTCGCACGGCTAACCGGCGTGGTGGATAAGCTGCTCGTCTATCCTGAGCGGATGCAGAAGAACCTCGATAAAATGGGCGGCCTTGTCCATTCGCAGCGCGTGCTGCTGGCCCTGACGCAGGCAGGCGTGAGCCGGGAAGACGCCTATCGCTTGGTTCAGCGCAACGCCATGAAAGTGTGGGAGTCTGATGGCCAGCTATCGCTGATGGAGCTGTTAAAGGCGGATAGCGAAGTGACGGCGGCCTTAAGCCCTGCAGAAATCGAAGAAAAGTTCGACCTTGGCTATCACCTCAAGCATGTCGACACGATTTTCGCGCGCGTCTTTGGTTAGGATTTAATTAACGACTCTGCAATTCACGGTTGCATTTAGTGCAATCGCGATTGCAGGCGTTGCGGTTGAACAAAAATGGTGCAGCGCACAAATGAGTTGCGAGCGGACGGCTCCTCCGTCCAATGCAACACAAGGACAATCGCAATGGCACGCATTACGCAAATCGCCAGCGTCGCGATCGGCCTGATGACGCAGGGCATTTTGCTCGGCATCGTTATCGGCGCCTAATTTCGCGCTCTGACAGACAGACACAGTTAGCCCGTCGGCCCCTCTCCCGGCGGGCTTTTCTGTATCTGGAATAATTGGGATCTAGCTCAGCGCCAGGGCATGACAGATTAATCCGTCAAATCGTCCCACATTTCTTTGATTTTAGAGAAAAATCCTGAGCTTTGGGGGCATTCTTCCCCCGTTTCCGTCTCACGGAATTCTTCGAGCAATTCTTTTTGGCGCGCCGTTAGCTTGGTGGGTGTTTCCACTTCAATCTGCACGACCAAATCGCCCATGCCGCGGCCATTGAGGACGGGCATACCCGCGCCACGCTGGCGGATTTGCTTGCCCGACTGAATACCTGCGGGAATGCGGATTTCATGGCCCACACGGTCCAGACCGGGCACCGTGATCGTCCCGCCCAACGCCGCTGTCGTAAAGCTAATCGGCGTGCGGCAGAACAAGGTTGTCCCATCGCGCTGGAAGATCTGGTGCCGCTTTAAATGCAGGAAAATATATAAATCACCCGAGGGCGCACCACGCGCGCCCGCTTCACCCTCGCCCGTTAAGCGAATGCGTGTGCCATCATCCACGCCGGGCGGAATGTTAACAGCAAGTGTCTTGGCCTTGTCCACTCGGCCTTGGCCACGGCAGCTGGTGCAGGGGTCAGAAATCACGCGGCCAGAGCCCTGACAGGCTGGGCATGTGCGTTCCACCACGAAAAAGCCCTGCTGGGTGCGCACTTGGCCATGGCCCCCACAGGTGCCGCAGGCCGATGCTGACGTGCCCGGCTTTGCGCCAGAGCCGCCACAGGGATCACATTTGGCAGAGACTTCAACTGAAATTTCAGTTTGCTTGCCGTGATAGGCATCTTCCAGCGTAATCTCGAGATCAAAGCGCAGATCAGCCCCCCGTTGGGGACCGCGCTGGCGGCCACGGCCACCGCCCATGAATTCGCCAAAGATATTTTCGAATATGTCTGAAAAGCCGCCAAAATCTTGCGGCCCGCCCCCGCCACCATTTTGGAATGCTGCCTTGCCATATTGGTCATAGGCGGCGCGCTTTTGCGGGTCCTTTAGAACCTCATAGGCCTCACTAATGGCTTTGAACTTGGCCTCGGACTCTGCGCAGCCCGGATTTTTATCGGGGTGATAGCGCATGGCGAGTTTGCGATAGGCCGATTTAATCGTGCCATCGTCCGCCGTGCGGGTAACTTCCAAAAGCTCGTAATAATCGTCGGACATGAGGTCCCCCTAAACTCTTGCCCGATCAGGCCGCCAGATGCCCATGCTCAAACGAGGCGGGGGAGCCTCTTGCACAGCACCCAGCGGCCTGCCGGGAGAGATCATTCCTCAGCCCTTATTCTCGTCCACTTCCGAGAATTCGGCATCCACCACATCATCATCCTTGGGCGCATCTGCACCCGGCGATGCAGCCGAGGCCTGTTCCTTCTCGTAAATGGCTTGGCCCAATTTCATCGAGACTTGCGCCAAGGCCTGCGCCTTTTCCGTCATCACATCAGGCTCGCCGCCTTCAACCGCGGCCTTGGCGTCCGCCAATGCTGCTTCGATTTCAGACTTCAACGCCGCATCTACCTTATCAGCATGTTCAGCCAGCTGACGCTCAGTCGTGTGGATCAGGCTTTCCGCATTATTCTTGGCTTCGGCGGCCTCACGACGCTTCTTGTCTTCCTCAGCAAAGCGTTCAGCATCCTTAACCATCTGATCAATATCAGAGTCAGACAAGCCGCCCGAGGCTTGAATTTTGATCTGCTGCTCCTTGCCCGTGCCCTTATCCTTGGCGTGGACGGACACAATGCCGTTCGCGTCAATATCAAAGGTCACCTCAATCTGCGGCACGCCACGCGGCGCGGGCGGAATGCCCACCAGATCAAACTGGCCCAGCATCTTGTTGTCCGCAGCCATTTCACGCTCACCTTGGAAGACGCGAATGGTCACAGCCTGCTGATTATCTTCTGCCGTTGAATAGACTTGGCTCTTCTTGGTCGGGATTGTCGTGTTGCGATCAATCATCCGCGTGAAGACGCCGCCCAGCGTTTCAATGCCCAGCGACAGCGGCGTGACATCCAGCAGCAGAACATCCTTCACATCGCCCTGCAGAACGCCGGCCTGAATGGCGGCACCCATGGCAACCACTTCATCCGGGTTCACGCCGGTATGCGGTTCTTTACCAAAGAACTGCTTCACCACTTCGCGCACGCGCGGCATACGCGTCATCCCGCCGACCAAAACCACGTCGGAAATATCAGCGGCTTTCACGCCTGCATCGGCCAAAGCCTTGCGGCAAGGTTCCAGCGTCCGCTGGATCAGCTCTTCCACCAGCTTTTCAAGGTCAGCCCGCGTGATTGTCTTCACCAAGTGCTTCGGGCCAGACTGGTCGGCCGTGATGAAGGGCAGGTTCACTTCAGTTGATTGCGCCGAAGACAGCTCAATCTTTGCCTTTTCTGCAGCTTCCTTCAGGCGTTGCAGGGCCAGCTTGTCATTGCGCAAGTCAATGCCTTCGGCCTTTTTGAATTCATCTGCGAGGAATTCGACAATCTTGGAGTCAAAGTCTTCACCGCCCAAGAAGGTGTCGCCGTTGGTCGACTTCACTTCAAACACACCATCCCCAATTTCGAGGACGGAAATATCAAAGGTGCCACCACCAAGGTCATAGACGGCAATCGTCTTGCCATCATTCTTATCAAGGCCATAGGCCAAGGCGGCCGCTGTCGGCTCGTTGATGATGCGCAGCACCTCAAGACCGGCAATCTGCCCGGCATCCTTGGTCGCCTGACGCTGGGCGTCGTTGAAATAGGCGGGAACGGTGATGACAGCTTGAGT
>JBEEOY010000110.1:0-9009 GCA_041191345.1 Pseudomonadota bacterium | reverse complement strand
GTGAAGCCGGGCGATGCCGTTGTTACTTGCCTGTCCGCCTATTGCGGGCATTGCGAATTCTGCGTCACGGGCCGGATGTCGCTGTGTTTGGGCGGCGACACCCGCCGCGGCCCGGGCGAGGCGCCGCGCATCACCCGCGCCGATGGCACGCAAGTTAATCAAATGCTCAATCTGTCCGCCTTTGCCGAACAGATGCTGATCCACGAGCATGCCTGCGTCAAAATTGACCCGGACATGCCGCTGGATCGCGCCGCCATTATTGGGTGCGCTGTCACAACGGGTGCCGGCACGATCTTTAACGCCTGCAAAGTGACGCCGGGTGAGACAGTCGCTGTCGTTGGCTGTGGCGGCGTTGGCTTGGCCACCATCAATGCTGCCAAGATTGCCGGTGCCGGCCGCATCATTGCCGCTGACCCCATGCCCGAAAAGCGCGCATTGGCGCTGAAGCTGGGTGCGACTGATGTCATTGATCCCATGGCCGATGGTGCAGCGGGCCAGATTGTTGAAATGACCAAGGGCGGTGTCGATCACGCCATTGAAGCCGTGGGCCGTCCGGCCTCTGCTCAGCTTGCCGTCAACGTGCTGCGTCGCGGCGGGACCGCGACCATCCTTGGCATGATGCCGTTGGCAGAAAAAGTTGGCCTCAGCGCGATGGACTTGCTCTCCGGCAAGAAGCTGCAAGGCGCAATCATGGGGGGCAACCGCTTCCCCGTCGATATTCCGCGTCTCGTGGATTTCTACATCCGCGGCCTGTTGGACCTCGACAGCATCATTGCAGAGCGCATTCCGCTGTCGGCTATCAATGATGGCTTCGACAAAATGAAGAAGGGCGATTCCGCACGCAGCGTGATCGTGTTCGATCAATGACCGAGGCGCTCGACGCACAAAAGCTGTTTTCAGGTGTCGTCAAGGCCGAAGGGGCAGACGCGCTCAACGAAGCCAATTTGACAGCGTGGATGCAGGACAATGTGGAAGGCTTTGAAGGTCCGCTCGAGGTCTTCAAATTCGCGGGCGGCCAATCCAACCCGACTTACAAGATTGTCGCCAAAAGCGGCGCGTATGTGCTGCGCCGCAAACCCTTTGGCCCGTTGCTGCCGTCCGCCCATGCCGTCGACCGGGAATTTAAGGCAATTAACGGGCTTTACCCCACGGGCTTTCCCGTCGCTCGGCCCTATGGGCTGTGCACCGATGATGCGGTGATTGGCAGTTGGTTTTATGTCATGGCCATGGTCGAAGGCCGGACCATTTGGGATGGCGCCATGCCCGGTGCCACGCCCGATTTCCGCCGCCAAACCTATTATGCGATGATTGATACGCTGGCCGCGCTTCACAATACTGATGTCGAGGCGGCGGGCCTTGCCGATTATGGCAAGCCCGGCAATTATTTTGGCCGTCAGGTCGATCGCTGGACCAAGCAATATCGCTTGTCCGAAACCGAGCATATGCCGGTGATGGAAAAGCTGATTGAGTTTTTGCCCGCAACATTGCCGCCGCAAACGCGCACCTCGGTCGTTCATGGCGATTATCGCATTGATAATATGATCTTCGCCCCCAATGAACCCAAGGTTGTCGCGGTGCTGGATTGGGAGCTTTCCACTCTGGGTGATCCGCTGGCGGACTTTACTTATGTCGCGATGGCCTGGGTGACGGACAATGGCGGCCGATCTGGCGTGCAGGATGTCGATCGCAAGGCGCTGGGCATTCCCGAACTAGACGAGGTGGTGGAGCGCTATTGCGCCGCCACAGGCCGCGAGGGCGTGCCAGACATGAACTGGTATTTCGCCTATAATTTCTTCCGCCTCGCTGGGATTATTCAGGGCATTAAAAAGCGTGTGATTGATGGCACGGCCAATTCAGCGCACGCCAAGGAAATGTCAGAGCGCGTGAGCCCCTTGGCGGAAACCGCGTGGCGCTTTGCTGAGAAGGCTGGCGCCTAATTCGCCTGGGCAGGGGAACCTGCCCGGCCAAAAGACAGGAGATGCGAATGTCGCTGTTCGACATGACAGGGCAGGTTGCGCTGATCACCGGGTCATCCCGCGGGATCGGGAAAGCCATTGCCGAGGAAATGGCCGTACAAGGGGCCAAAGTTGTTATTTCCAGCCGCAAGCAAGATGCGTGCGAGGCGGTGGCAGCTGAAATCAACGCCAAGCATGGCGCCGGCACCGCCATTGCTGTTGCCGCCAACATCTCCTCCAAAGACGCATTGCAGCACCTGGTGGGTGAAGCGCGCCGCGCCTTTGGCAAGATTACAGCGCTTGTCTGCAACGCTGCCTCCAACCCCTATTACGGCCCTGCTGCCGGAATTGAGGATGAGCAGTTCCGCAAGATTATGGACAATAACATCCTGTCCAACCATTGGCTGATCAACATGGTCGCGCCGGAAATGATGGAGCGCGGCGAAGGATCTGTCACCATCATCTCGTCCATTGGCGGCCTCAAAGGCTCAACTGTGATTGGTGCTTATTGCATCTCCAAAGCAGCCGACATGCAGATGGCGCGCAATTTGGCGGATGAATTTGGACCCAAGGGCGTCCGTGTCAATTGTATCGCGCCCGGCCTCATTCGCACCGATTTCGCCCGCGCCTTGTGGGAAAACCCGGACACGCTGGCCCGATCAACCGCGCGATCCCCCCTGCGCCGCATTGGCGAGCCTGAGGAAATTGCGGGCGCGGCAGTCTTCTTGGCGTCGCGGGCTGGAGCCTTCACCACGGGCCAGACCTTTGTGATTGATGGCGGACAGACCGTCAGCGGCAGCTAAGCAAATTAGAGGAGACTTGAGATGAGTGCACTCAAAGGCAAAGTCGCCATCATTACCGGCGCAGGCTCTGGCATTGGCCGCGCCTCTGCGCTGCGCTTCGCCGCCGAAGGCGCAAAGCTGGTTCTGGGGGATAAGACTGACGCTGTTCACGCCACCGCGCAGCTGGTGAAAGATGCTGGCGGCTCCGTCACCGCACTGCAGATGGATGCGGGCGTGGAGGCGGATGTCGAAAATCTCGTGAAAACGGCCATCGACACCTATGGCGATCTGCACGTGGCCTTCGCCAATGCTGGCATTTCAGGCGGCATGGCTGGCATTTTTGATCTGACGCCGGCTGAATGGGCTGAGATTTTGCGCGTTAACCTCATTGGCCCTTGGCTGATGGTTAAGCACGCAGGCCAAGCGATGATGGATGGCGGCCAAGGCGGCTCAATCATTCTGACAGCCAGTGTCGCAGGCATCCGCTCGGGCGCAGGTGGCCCGGCTTATTCGGCCTCTAAGGCGGGCGTTATCAATCTGGCGCAAGTCTCCGCCCAACAGCTGTCGGAAACGGGCATTCGTGTAAATGCAATTTGCCCGGGCCTGACCGAGACGGGCATGACAAAACCAACTTTTGATTATGCGCGCGAGAAAGACGTGATGCACAAAGTGGGCCGCTTAAACCCGCTGCGCCGTGCAGCCCAACCCGATGAACTGGCCAATGTGGCGCTGTTCCTTGCGTCCGACCAGGCAAGCTATGTCAATGGCCAAGCCATTGCAGTCGATGGTGGCCTTTCCTCTTCTCACCCGGTCACGCGCCAGCTGACCGGCCAGACGGCGGTGTAATATGCTCCAAGCTTCTAATCCTAAAGACCTTGGCCTCCTTCCTGATCGCTTGGATCGGATTGGGGAATTCATTCAGCGCAAATATATCGACACGGGCTTGTTGCCACATGGTGCCCTGCTCATTGGGCAGGGGGATGAAATTGCCCATCTGTGGACCTCGGGCGTTGAACAGGATGCCATTTTCCGCATCGCTTCCATGACCAAGCCGGTCACGTCTGTTGCGTTGATGCAGCTGATGGAGCAGGGCCTTGTTGGCTTGCTGAACCCCGTTTCAGACTATTTGCCCGAGTTCGCAAATATTGGCGTTTATGAAGGCGGTGGCGGGGCCACCCCGTTCATCACCCGCCCACCCAAAACTGTGATGCGCGTGGTTGATCTTCTCCGCCACACAGCTGGCTTCACCTATAGCTTTCAGGAAATGGGCTATGTTGATGCCGCCTATCGCCGCACCGAGGTGGAGAATTGGTCAAAGGTCAATGACCAGGAATTCATTGATATTCTGGCCCAGTTGCCCATTGAATTCGACCCCGGCACTGAATGGAATTATTCGATCGCGACGGACATTATTGGCGTGATTGTGGCGCGCGTGTCTGGCCAGCCTTTGGGCGAGTATTTTCAACAGCATATCTTCGGCCCACTCGGCATGGTTGATACGGGCTTTCAAGTGCCAGCCGATCAGGCCCATCGCTTACCACCCGCCTATGCCTTCCACCCAACCGAGAAGATGAAGCTGTTCGACAAGGCTGGTGCCGAAAGCGGCTGGGCGCGCCCGCGCAAATTCCATTCGGGCGGCGGCGGGCTGGCGTCCACCCTGTCTGACTATAACCGTTTTTGCCGGATGCTGCTCAATGGGGGGGCGCTGGATGGCGTGCAGATCATCAGCCCGAAGACGCTGGAATTGATGACGGCCAATCACCTGCCAGGTGGTGGCGACTTGACTCAGCATAGCCGCGCGCTGTTTAGCGAAGCAGAAAATGGCGGCATTGGCTTTGGCCTTGGCTTTGCCTGCAATATCAATCCAGCAGCAACCGCGCTGCCCGGATCCAAAGGCGAATTCTTCTGGGGCGGCATGTTCTCAACCGCGTTCCTTGTGGACCCTGTGGAACATATGACAATGGTGTTCATGACTCAGCTAATGCCGTCCACCACCTACCCGCTGCGGCGGGAAATTCGATCAATGATGTACGCGGCACTCGCCGCCTGAACTGGAGCTTAGGATGCAATCCGTAACCACTGAACGCCATGGCGAGGTTCTCGTCATTCTTGTCAACAATCCGCCAGTAAATGCGCTGTCATGGCATGTCCGCCAGGGCATTAAAGATGGCATTGACGAAGCCTTGGGCGATGATGCTGTGAAGGCCGTTGTCCTGCGCTGTGCGGGACAGACGTTTATTGCTGGGGCGGACATCACGGAATTTGGTAAGCCAGCCCAAGGCCCAGATTTCAACGAGGTGCTCAACAGCATTGAATTGGCGAGCAAGCCGGTGGTCGCCGCCATTCATGGCACGGCGCTGGGCGGTGGCCTGGAAACCGCACTTGTCTGCCATTATCGCGTCGCAGTGCCCTCGGCCATGCTGGGCGTCCCCGAAGTCAAGCTGGGCCTCTTGCCCGGTGCTGGCGGCACACAGCGCCTGCCGCGCATTGTGGGCGTAGACGTGGCCGCTCAGATGGTCTCCTCAGGCGATCCGCTGCCCGCAGCCAAGGCCAAGGAGCTTGGCTTGGTCGATGCACTGGCAGGCGACGCGACGCTGGCGGAAGATGCAATTGCCTTTGCCCGCGACATGATTGCGCAAGGCCCGCGCCCCACACGCAATCGCCCAATTACGGGCGATATTGCCGTCATCGAAAAGCTGAAGGCAGCCAATGCCCGCAAGTGGAAGGGCTTTGAAGCCCCCTATGCCAACCTTGCGTGCGTAGAAGCTGCAACCCGCCTGCCGTTTGAAGAAGGCATGAAGTTTGAACGCACTGAATTTATGAAGTTGATGACGGGCAGCCAGTCTGCCGCGCAGCGCCATATGTTCTTTGCCGAACGTCAGGCCGCCAAAATTGATGGCCTGCCAAAGGATGTCCAACTGCGCGACATCAAGAAGGTCGGCGTGATTGGGGCGGGCACCATGGGTGGCGGCATCTCCATGAACTTCCTGCAAGCGGGCATCCCAGTGACCATTGTTGAGATGGCCCAAGAAGCGCTGGATCGGGGTGTTGGCGTCATTCGCAAAAACTATGAAGCGTCGGCCGCCAAGGGCCGCTTCACGCCTGAAAAAGTCGAAAAGATGATGGGCCTGCTGACGCCCTCGCTCAGCATGGAGGATCTGGCCGATTGCGATCTGGTGATTGAGGCTGTCTATGAAAGCATGGACGTTAAGAAAGACGTCTTTGGCAAGCTCGACAAGATTGTGAAGCAAGGCGCGATCCTTGCCTCCAACACCAGCTATCTCGACGTGAACGAGATTGCTGCTTCCACCAGCCGCCCGGCAGACGTGCTGGGTATGCATTTCTTCTCGCCCGCCAATGTCATGAAGCTTCTGGAAGTCGTGCGTGGCGATGCGACTGCGTTGGACGCGCTGGCAACAGTGATGGCGCTCGCCAAGAAGATCAAAAAGGTCGCCGTCGTCGCGGGTGTTTGCCATGGCTTTATTGGCAACCGGATGCTCTCGCAGCGGCAGAACCCAGCCAACCAGTTGCTGATGGAAGGTGCCACGCCAGCGCAGATTGACAAGGTCCATACCGATTTCGGCATGCCCATGGGGCCATTCCAAATGGCAGACCTCGCAGGCCTCGACATTGGCTGGCACCGTGACCCAAGCCGCATTGAAACCATCCGCGATGCGATGTGCGCTGCGGGCCGTTTTGGTCAGAAAAACGGCAAAGGCTTTTACGATTATGACGAAAAGCGCAACGCCACGCCGAGCGCGGAAGCCTTGGCCATTATCGAAGACTTCCGGTCTAAATCCAACCTCGCCAAGCGCGAGATTAGCGATCAGGAAATCATTGAGCGCACGCTCTACCCGATGGTCAATGAGGGCTATAAAATCCTTGAAGAAGGCAAGGCCCAGCGCGCCTCTGACATCGATGTGGTCTGGATCTATGGCTATGGCTGGCCCGTTTATCGCGGCGGCCCCATGTTCTGGGGTGATTTGGAAGGCGCCGGCAAGATTGTTGAAGCCCTCGAACGCCATGGCGTAAAAGTTGCAGACAGCTTGAAGGCCAAGGCCTGAACGACTAACAGCGCCCGACTCTCTGGCTTCCCTCTCGGGTAGCCAGAGCTACGGGGAATTGGAGCATAAAATGAGTGAGAATGTCGCAGCAGACGAGCTTCGCCTGCTGATTGAGCGTATTGAGCGTTTGGAAGAAGAGAAAAAGGGAATCGCGGACGATATTCGCGACGTCTATTCCGAAGCCAAAGCACGGGGCTATGATGCCAAAATCATGCGCCAGATTGTCCGCCTGCGGAAGATGGAAGCCCATGATCGTCAAGAAATGGAAGCTATTCTTGATACTTATAAGGCGGCCCTCGGCCTCGCTTGAGGCTCCACTGATCGCCAAGCACGCACTGACTTGACCCTTTGGACAGCCTCATGAGACACAAGGGGCTGTCTTAGGCGTATCAAGAGGAGTAAAGTCCATGCTCATTACAACAACGAATAGTGTCGAAGGCCGTCAGGTAACCGACTATCTGGGTGTGGTAACGGGTGAAGTGATTGTCGGCGCAAACATCTTTAAAGATTTGTTCGCTGGCATTCGTGACATCGTGGGCGGGCGATCAGGTGCCTATGAATCGACATTACGCGACGCGCGGGCAACTGCGCTCAACGAGTTAAAAGAAGAAGCTCGCGCACTGGGGGCTGATGCCGTGATTGGCATTGATCTCGATTATGAAGTGCTGGGGCAAGGCGGGTCCATGCTGATGGTGTCAGCGTCGGGTACAGCCGTTAAATTGGGATAAGTTACGGACATGGCAGGTCATTCCAAATTTAAGAACATCATGCACCGCAAAGGTGCGCAGGATAAAAAGCGCTCGGCGCTGTTTTCCAAGCTGTCCCGCGAAATTACCGTCGCGGCGAAAATGGGCCTGCCAGACCCGGACGCCAATGCCCGTCTGCGCGCCGCCGTGCTGGCGGCTCGCGCACAATCTATGCCCAAGGACAATATCCAGCGCGCCATTGATAAGGCCTCGGGCTCTGACATGGAGACCTATGAGGAAATCCGCTATGAAGGCTTTGGCCCCGGCGGCGTTGCGATCATTGTTGAGGCGCTGACGGATAATCGCAACCGCACCGCCACCAATGTGCGCACCGCCTTTTCCAAAAATGGCGGCAATATGGGGACAGCCGGCTCAGTGAGCCATGGGTTTGATCGGCTTGGCCTGATTGAATATCCGGGCAGCGCAGGCGATGCCGATAAGGTGTTTGAAGCCGCACTAGAAGCAGGCGCAGATGACGTGGAATCGTCTGAGGACGGCCACGCGATCTGGACCAGCATTGATGCCCTGCATGAAGTTGCAAAGGCGCTGGAAGCAGCGCTGGGCGAACCCGAAGGCGTGAAGCTTGCGTGGAAGCCGACCACCATGGTTGAAGTAGGCGAGGATGATGCCGGCAAACTGCTGCGCATGATTGACACGCTGGAAGAAGATGATGACGTCCAGACTGTTTGGGGCAATTATGATGTGCCCGATGCCGTTATGGAGAAGCTGGGCTAAGCCCATGGCTTGGCGCGGCTGCAAGTAATGCCCATCCTCCTCGGCATTGACCCCGGGCTTGGGACAACTGGCTGGGGCATCATCTCAGCCGAGGGCAATCGGCTGACGCATATCGCCAATGGCCGGATTGTGACGGACACCAAGGCCAGCCTTGCCAACCGGCTGGTTGAACTGGACCGGGCGCTGACGGACATCATCCTTGAATTCAGGCCTGATGGCGCGGCGGTGGAAGAAGTGTTCGTCAATTCTAACCCCCAATCCACGTTGAAGCTGGGCCAAGCACGCGGTGCCATTTTGCTCTCCGCCGCGCGAACCGGGTTAGAGATTGGCGAATATGCGGCCCGGCTGGTGAAAAAGGCTGTGGTGGGTGTGGGCAATGCGGATAAGGCGCAAGTTCACGCAATGGTCAGCCGGCTTTTGCCCGGCACGAAGATTGCGGGGCCAGATGCAGCGGATGCGCTGGCAGTGGCCATTACGCACGCGCATCATTTGGCCAGCGCCCGCAAACTTGGCTAAATTATCCCCCGCCACAGGAAGAAAAGCAGAACAAAGGCTTCGACAAGCCGCCTGCGCGGGCTAAAGAAGGGGCATGATCGCCCGTCTCACCGGAACGCTGGCTGAAACTGCTGCCGACCATGCCGTAATTGATGTGAACGGCGTGGGGTATCTTGTGCTTGCCTCCAGCCGAACCCTAAGCGCCATTGGCGGCGTGGGCAGCCAAGTCATG
>JBEEOY010000109.1:0-5642 GCA_041191345.1 Pseudomonadota bacterium | reverse complement strand
CGCTCGGCCTTTTGCACCATGTTCACGATGCGGCGGAATTCGGTCAGCGACATGCCCGTGGCTTGCGCAATTTCAGCAATTTCAGTGCGGATGCGCTCAACCGCGCCGCCTTCTGCCTCGGCAAAGGCAGCCCATTTCTTGTCGATGGATTTTACAGTGTCGAGCCAGTTTTCATCCAGCTCATGCCCCATATAGTTATCGAGGAAGGATTTGCGTTGCACGCGGTGGCGTTCTGCCAGGCGCAGCATCTGCCCGCCCAGCGCCGTCAGGCGGCGGTTATAGCTGTAGAGCTGATCGACGAGATATTCGATCTTGCTGTTGTGGAACTGAACGCTTTCCACTTCGGCAGTCAGCTCTTCACGCAGCTTGTGATATTTCTTTTCCTCGTTCGCCGGGAATTCTTGGCTCAGCGACAGCGCGTCCATGCGCTGGCCCTGCAGCTTGGCGAATTTCTTATAGAGCGAGGTGATGCGGGCAAACCGCTCCAAAGCCTCAGGCTTTAAGGTTTCTTCCATCTGGGCGAGTGAGAGGGTGTTATCCTCATCATCATCGTCCGCCTGCGCCTTCATGCGGCGCTCAATCAGGCCATCTTCATCCTCATCATCCGAGGATTCTTCGGCCACATCTTCTTCTTCCTTATAGGAAGGGCCAGCCGTTTTTTCAGAGATTTCGCCATCGGCGCCTTCATCTTCATCGGTCAGCGCTTCCGGGGCAGGGCCCTTGGAGAGCATGGCTTCCAGATCAAGGATTTCGCGCAGCTGCATCGTGCCTTCGTTCAAGGCCGTCGACCAGTCGATAATCGCGTTAAAGGTAATCGGGCTTTCGCACAGGCCCAAAATCATTGTGTCGCGGCCTGCTTCAATGCGCTTGGCAATGGCAATTTCGCCTTCGCGGCTCAAAAGCTCCACCGCGCCCATTTCGCGCAGATACATGCGGACGGGGTCGTCCGTGCGATCAACAGTTTCCTTTTTCTTTTCAACCTGCGGCGCTCCGAGTGGATCGGCAGCATCAACGGCTTCAATATCTTCTTCAGGCTCAGCCTCTTCGCCATCTTCGCCAGCTTCGTCATTTTCGACGATGTTGACGCCCATGTCATTGATGGCCGCCATGACGTCTTCAATCTGCTCAGACGACATCTGATCCTGCGGCAGTGCCTCGTTCAGCTCATCATAGGTGATGTAGCCGCGCTTTTTGGCACGGGCGATCAGCTTTTTAACTGAGGCTTCGTTGAGGTCGATCAACGGCGCGTCGGCGCCATCCTTGTCCATCGCGTCGGCAGTGTCAGTCTTGGCCATGTGACCCGATATACCCTTCTTCATTCCCCATCACTGGCGCGTTCCGCCAGAGATGCGAGCTTTGCATCGGCTTCCCGACGCGCCTGTTGGAGGCGCATTTGTTCGGCAAACCCCAATTCATCCCAGTTTTCGGCAAGGCGGGCCGTAGCAGCTTCCAGTGCCGCGTCCAATTCTGGACGCGCTGCCAGCGCTTCGATCGCCATGCCCAAGTCCCTCCGGGCGAGTTCGGCATCCGACTGCCGCCGCGTGAAGGAAAAGGCAAGCCCATTCGCATCGACCAGCTGTGCCGCAAGTGCGCCGAAACCACGTTCTTCGCATATGGTGATCAACAATTGAGAATCAAGCGCAGCATGATCATATGCCGCATCAAGGAAAATGTTCCGCAGATTGCCCAAGTCCGTATCTGCGATGGGAAGGGCGGCCAGCGCCTCGGCACAGGCCAAAATCATTGTCGGGTGAAGGACGAGCCCAGTTAGAATTGCGCGGACATACAGCCCATCAACACCTTGCCCGCTAATCTTGCGTGCTGTGCCGCCGGGCGGGGCCTCATACACGGGAAACCGGCCTTTTTGGCCGCCACGCAGCGGCGCGCGATTGGCATAGGGCGCGCGTTGCTGGCCTTGTGGACGGAAGGTGGCATCAAAGCGCTGCTGGAATTCGAGCTGGTACTGGTCCCGCACATTGGGATCGGCAATGGCTTGGGCATGATTGCGCAGTCGCTGACGCAGACCTGCCTTGGCTTCGGGCGTGGTCAGTGGTTCAGCGTCCAGCTCATGCCGCCACAATCGTTCCACCAAGGGCTCTGCGGCTGATAAAATTGTCTCCATGGCGGTTCTTCCGCCTGATTTGACAACATCATCCGGGTCTTGGCCCTGTGGCAGCGTTACAAAGCGGAGCGATTGGGCCGGGGCCAGGCCCGGCAAAGCCCGACCAATGGCGCGAATGGCGGCCTTTTGTCCCGCGCTATCGCCATCAAAGCACAAGATTGGCTGCGCACTCATCCGCCAGAGCCGGGCAATTTGATGTTCGGTCAGCGCAGTGCCCAAGGGGGCAACAGCCTCATCAATCCCCGCTTGGGCAAGGGCGATGACATCCATATAGCCCTCAACGACCAGAACCCGATCCGATTTTCGGCTGGCAGATGCGGCACGATCCAGATTGTAGAGTGTACGGCCTTTATCAAAGAGCGGCGTATCAGGGGAATTGAGATATTTCGGTTCGCCTTGCGCCAAAATCCGCCCGCCAAAGGCAATAACGCGCCCCCGCGCATCGCGAATGGGGATCATCAGCCGGCCACGAAACCGATCATAGCTGTCCTTCTCATCCACTTTGATCAGAAGGCCAGCCTCAATCAGCTTATCCTCGCCAAAGCGGGCGAGGGCGGTTTTCAACTTGGTTTTGGCATCGGGCGCATAGCCAAGGCCAAAGCCTTTAACCGTGTCTGCCCGCAACCCACGCCTGCTGATATAGGCGCGCGCCTCAGCGCCTTCGACGCCATTCAGTTGTTCGGTAAACCAGTCCGCTGCGGCCTGCATGACATCATAAAGCGAATTGGCCCGCTCCGTGCGTTCGCGTGCCTGCGGATCGGCGGCTGGAACCTCAAGCCCTGCCGCATCGGCCAATTCTTTCACCGCATCCATGAAAGGCAAGCCGCGATGGTCCGTCATCCAGCGAATGGCATCGCCATGCGCGCTGCAGCCAAAGCAATGGTAAAAGCCCTTTTCGTCATTGACGTAAAAGCTGGGCGTCTTCTCATTATGGAAGGGGCAGCAGCCCTTATATTCGCGGCCTGCTTTGGTGATCTTCACTGTGCGCGCGACAAGTGTCGACAATTGCGTGCGCGCACGCAGTTCATCGAGCCATGCGGGAGTGAGAGTCATTGTTCGAAGCCCCTCCCTTCCAAGGGAGGGGTTGGGGTGGGTGTATAACGGCGCTCAGGCAGGCGCGCTGCAGCCTCCAAAATCCGGGCGAGGACACCTTGGATATTCTGGATCACATCTTGGTTGGTAAAGCGGATCACAAAATAGCCCATTTGTTCCAATGCTTGGCTGCGGATACGGTCTGCATCCTCATCAACATGCGTGTCGCCGTCAACTTCGATTATCAGGCCGGTCTTGGGGCAGCAGAAATCGACAATGAAGCTCCCGATCACGGACTGTCGCCGAAATTTATGGCCCCCCAACTGACTGTTGGACAGATGCCGCCATAGTTGTTTCTCGGCTTCTGTTGGTTGGCGGCGCATTTGGCGCGCAAATGATCCTTTCTCGGCCTCAATTCTGCGCGCCATTCACCCACCCCAACCCCTCCCTTGGAAGGGAGGGGCTTTTTAACTCAGCTCAGTGCTGCCTTCACCAGCGCGCTGGCTTTGGACATATCCAAATTCGCGGCATGGCGGTCCTTCAGCTCTGCCATCACGCGGCCCATATCTTTCACGCTGGTCGCGCCCAGTTCCGCCTTGATGGCTTCAATCGCAGCTGTGGTTTCAGCTTCGCTCATTTGTTGCGGCAGGAACATTTCGATAATCGCCACTTCGGCTGCTTCGGCATCCGCCAGCTCAGGGCGACCGCCTTTGGTATACAAATCAATCGATTCGCGGCGCTGTTTGACCATTTTCTGCAACACTTCCGTCACCAGCACATCATCATCGCTGGGGGCCTTGCCCGTGCGCGCTTCGATATCGCGGTTTTTAATAGCAGCTTGGATGAGCCGGATTGTTGCCGTTTTTGGCTTATCTCCGCCCTTCATGGCCTCTACCAGCGCGGCCTTTAGATCGTCGCGAATCATAGTCGTCTCTCAAACATGGGAAAGTTTTGCTCTTAGCTGGGGAAAAGCGTTTTTAATAGATTGACGCTGGCCGCCCCCATCTCTAGCGGGGGTGCCTTAGCGACATCGTCAAAAAATCTCTTTTTAAGGAGCGCCCCATCATGGCCGACCTCACCAGCACGCGCGCGCCCAACGGAGCGACAGGCGTTCTGGTTTTAGCGTCTGGCGATGTTCTGTGGGGCAGGGGCTTTGGCGCAGAAGGCGCAGCCGTCGGCGAAGTCTGCTTCAACACGGCAATGACGGGCTATCAGGAAGTGATGACGGACCCAAGCTATGCCGGGCAGATCATCAACTTTACCTTCCCGCACATTGGTAATGTCGGCACCAATGCCGAAGACATTGAGGCGACCAACCCGCACGCGCTGGGCTGCATTGTCCGTCAGGATGTGACGGACCCGTCGAACTTCCGGAACACGCAGCATTTTGTGCAGTGGATGGTGCAAAATGGTCGGATCGGTCTGTCTGGCATTGATACGCGGGCTTTGACGCGGCTGATCCGCCTCAAGGGTGCGCCCAATGCAGTGATTGCGCATAATGCCAAGGGGCAGTTTGATCTCGCAGCGCTCCTCTCGCAAGCGCGCGGTTGGCCGGGGCTTGAGGGGATGGACCTCGCCAAGGATGTCAGCACGCTGCAAAGCTATGGCTGGGGTGATGGGCTGTGGACGCTGAAAGATGGCTATGCCGTCAACAGCGCAAACGCCAATGGCCCGCGCGTGGTCGCGATTGATTATGGCGTGAAGCGCAACATCCTCCGCAATTTGGTAGATGCTGGCGCGCAAGTGACGGTGGTGCCCGCAACTGCCAGCTTTGACGATATTCTCGCGCACAACCCAGATGGCCTGTTCCTCTCGAACGGCCCGGGCGATCCGGCAGCGACTGGCGAATATGCCGTGCCTGTCATCCGCCAATGGCTTGAGACGAAAAAGCCGCTGTTCGGCATCTGCTTAGGCCATCAGATGCTGGGCCTAGCTGTCGGTGCCAAGACGGAAAAGATGCACCAAGGCCATCGCGGGGCCAACCACCCGGTGAAGCGGCTTGATGATGGGCGAGTGGAAATCACCAGCATGAACCATGGCTTTGCTGTGGATGCAGACACACTGCCCGCCAATGCGCGCGCGACGCACATCTCGCTATTTGATGGCTCTAATTGCGGCTTTGAACTGACGGATCAGCCTGCCTTTAGCGTCCAATACCACCCCGAAGCCTCACCCGGCCCGCAGGACAGCCATTATCTGTTCGAAAAATTTGTCGGGCTGATGGGAAGCAAATAATGCCAAAAAGAACAGACATTTCCTCCATCCTCGTCATTGGCGCTGGCCCGATTGTCATTGGTCAGGCGTGCGAGTTTGATTATTCCGGCACACAGGCGATCAAGGCGCTGAAGGAAGAGGGCTATCGCATCGTCCTCGTCAATTCGAACCCGGCGACGATCATGACCGATCCGGAATTGGCGGACGCGACTTATGTTGAGCCGATCACGCCCGAGATCGTCGCGAAAATCATTGAAAAAGAACGCCCCGATGC
>JBEEOY010000108.1:0-6907 GCA_041191345.1 Pseudomonadota bacterium | reverse complement strand
CAGAATATTCCCATGTTTGTCCGCCGCCTTTCTTGGACGTGCCTGTTGTGCGTTGGCCATTGGTCCAGGTTGTCTGAATGTTAAACTTATTCCCATCTTCATAGGATAGGGTCACGTTTTGTCCGGAGACTGGGCTCACGGTGTCAAATCTATTGAGAACACCCGTTTGCCCATTGTTGGTCTTTTTGGGACCCGTATAGGTGACGGAGCCAGTTACACCCGTCAGCGTGACGCCATTGTCGAGTTTAAAGACGTCAGAAGCCAGTCCGGTAAATTCTTTAAAAATTCCATTATATCCAGATATTGTGTTGGTAATGCCGGGCTGGCCAGTTGGTGTTGTTGTTGCCGTTAAGGTGAACTTACCGCTTTGGTTGTCCACCGTTACCGTTCCCGATGTTGCATAGCCCTTATCGTCATTTGGGGTGCTTAGCGTGTAGGTATAGACTGCAGCTACTGCGAGTTGGGGCGCTAAAGCCAGCGCAAGCGATGTCACAGCCTTCACCGAAAATTTAAGCATTGCTTCTAGTCCTTGTCGCCGTGGACGGTGTCTGCGGTGCGCAGGCCCATCTCATGTTTCTTTTGCGACCATTGGGAAGGTGCAGGCGCGTGGGGCAAGTGATGAAGAAGGTTAACGGCGCAGTTCTTGGACTTTTGTTGCTGCAAACGGCGTGCTCGCAAGAAACTGTCCCAACTGTGGACGCAATTCAGGCGGCGTATGACCGCAGTGACTTTGTGCAAGCGCGAGAATTGGCGCGGCGTGCTTTGAATGCGAACCCGGCTGACCCACGAGTCATGTTGCTCAACAGCCAGATCGCGATTGAGAGCGATAGCCCAGATTATGCCCTGACGGCCTTGCGGCCTCTGTTAAGCGACCCGGAATATGGCCCACGCGCGCGGCCTTGGCTGGGCCGGGCATTGGTGATGAGCAATCAGCCGGCAGCAGCTCTGCAGCTTTTGGGGGATAGGGCCCCGACAGATGGCCTGTCTGCGGCCGTGTCTGTTGTCGCCCACCGCGCGCTGGGAGAATTGGACCGCGCACGCGAAGCCTTTGCAACGGGCAAGACAGCTTTTCCAAATTCTCCTGATCTGATCATGATTGAGGCAGAAGAGGCGCTGCGCGTGGGGGATGTTGGCCATGCGCGCGCGCAAGTTCAGCGATTGCTGCGCCTGGCTCCAAACAAGGTGGACACGCAAATGCTGGCGGTGCGCATGGCCTTAATCGATGGGCAGCCAGACCGGGCTGAAAAGCGATTGGATTGGGTGTTAACTGCTCGCCCAGATCATGCATCTGCCTTGCTGGCCAAGGGGAGCCTGCGTCAAGAAAAGGGAGATTTAGCAGGCGCTGAAATATATCTGAAAAAGGCAGCGAAATTGAGCGGCAATTCTGCGCTTGTTGCGCAATATCTGCGGGCGCGCATGGCCTATGATAAGGGTGATACTGCCGAGGCGCGCAAGCGGATGGATGAAATTGGCAATCCCAGCGCCTTTCCGCCAGCGGCTCAGCTGGCGGGGGTTTTGGCTGCAGAGGCTGGGCAGAATGATCGCGCCATTCGCCTGCTCCAGGGATATATAGCCGGCAATCCCGACGATGCAGCTGCGCGCGGTGCTTTGGCGCAGGCGTTGATGCAAACGGGAGATGCAATGGAAGCCTGGCATTATCTTGAGCCAGCAGCCCGCGCCAACAATGCGGATGCGAAGATCGTGTCATTGGCCGCGAAACTGACTGCACAGCTTGGCTTGCCGGAAGCGAAGGCTTGGCAGGCGCGGCAGCAGCGGGCGCAAATGTCGCAGGCGCGCTTGGCGCTGTTTGCACAGGCGCAAAAAGCCATGTCTGCCCGGGATTGGCAGCGCGCCGACCAGATTTATGCAGAACTGCTTCGGGGGGCGCCCCCCGCAGGCGACAAAATCTTGCTGAACAATGCAGCCTATATTCGCCAGCAATTGGGCGATCTGGATGGCGCAGAGCGGCTCATTCGACGGGCCTTGACCTTAGGCGCCCCAGATGGCGTGGTGCTGGATACAGCAAGCTGGATCTTGTTCCAAAAATATGGCGCAACCCCCGAAGTCCGATCCATGTCGGCCCGCGCCGAAAAGCTGCTGCCTAACAATGCAGATGTGCGCGCTCATGCGGCAAGAATCCGGGCGGCCACTGGCCAAGGCCCCGCGGCATAGCTTGGCTTAGGCTGGGGCCAAGGCTGGCTCTGTTCCAATTTGAACGGCCAATGCCCGGCCCGATAGCCACGCACATTCAATGCGCGGTCCGAGCAGCCAATCTCCACAAACGCCCAGCCCAAGCGCCGGATTCCACAGAGCAGCCTCACCCAATCCAGAGGACATAGCATAGCGCCAACGATGCGTGGATTGAGCAATAGGCTGGGGAAGGGGCAGCGATAGGGCTTCACCCAAGGCTTCCTGCATGAGCTCAACAACAAGCTCTGCATCGTCTTCGAGATGCGCTGCAGACCAAGAGGCGCTGGCCTGAACGACCCAACATTCCACTCCAGACGCTGGCGTCATGCGCCCAGGCTTTGCTGCCTCTCTGGCCGCCCAGCCAATGGCTCCAACATCACGGATGACTGTCTCATCTGTGGCAAGGGGCTGATCAAAGGCCAACAGAACCGTCCAACATGGCTGGAAGCGAGCACACATGGCTTTGCGAGCCATGTCAAAATCATGCTGGGCAAGAAAGGTAAGAGCCTGTTCAGACGGGATGGCGAGAATGACAGCGTCGAAACTGTCATCCCCTGAAAGACCAGAAATAACCCACCCTTTGTCTGTGCGCATCAGCGCTTCAGCGCGGCAATTCCATTGCACGTCAAAAGGGGCTGCCAAATGCCGGATAATAGCATTCATGCTTGGCTTGCCGATCCATGCGTCCTCGGCAATGTCAGGCCATTGGGTCACGATGCCGCGCGCAGCCCATTGGTCGACTTCGGCTTGAAAGTCTGGGTCGCGGGCAGTGAAGTACTGGGCGCCATGGTCGGCCACAGCATCGCCATGGGGCGTGGCGAAGCGCCGGGTGGACATACGGCCACCAGGGCCGCGAGCCTTGTCAAACAGGCGGACATCATGGCCTTGATTGGCCAGTTGGGTCGCACAGGCAAGGCCGGCGAGGCCCGCACCGATCACAGCAATTTTCTGACGCCCGGCGACACCCGCGACATAACTCATACTTCACTCCCCACGGCATTCTGCCGAGGATTTCATGGGGAAAGGCCGCGTGCCCAGCAATCTGCGCAATGGTCTAGGGTAACCCAAAGGCTCTAGTCGATGTGCCTGATGGTCGCTTGCCAAAAGGGGGAAGAGCAGGGGGGCGAAGGGGTGTTTGCTGGAAGGATTTTTGAATAAACAAAACGGGCGAAGCTTTCGCTCCGCCCGCTTGTCATGTCAAAATTACATGCGCTTCAAGGCGCAGATTTTGTTGCCGGCTGGGTCACGCAGATAAGCAAGATACATTGAGCCCATTGGGCTGGTGCGCACTCCCGGCGGATCTTCGCACGTCGTGCCACCATTGGCGACGCCTGCCGCGTGCCACGCGTCGCCTTGCTCCGGGCTATCAACGGCAAAGCCAATTGTGCCGCCATTGGCACCGCAGGCGGGTTCGCCATTAATTGGCTGCGTAATGGCGAAAATGCCCTTGGGCGTCATGTAAAAGACACGGCCCTTATCGTCCTGCGTGCCCGGGCCAATGCCCAGTGCGCCCAGCACGGCATCATAAAATTTCTTCGACGCGTTGATGTCATTCGCGCCGACCATGATGTGACTAAACATGGTATGCTCTCCTTCTTGTTAAAATTGTGGCCGCTTGCGAAGCTCATGACGGACGTTTTAACAGGTCCTGCGTGCATGAGGTTGAAAGCGGTGTGACGTCTTCTTGGGCCATGACATGGATATTTACCGTGCCAATCGCAATCTTGTTCCTCCTAGATTGGCGCGTATCCAATTGGAAATGGCCTGTCATTTAGGCATTTAGGCCTTGGCTAAAAATGCGCGATGCGCGCCAGCAAAGGCTGCAGGGTCTTCCATCATAGGAATATGGCCCAAATGCTCAAAGATGACTGTTTCAGAATTTTTGATTCCCTTGGCGAGCACATCGACGCAGCTAACGTCAATCACCCGATCATGCCGGCCCCAGACAATCAGCGTCGGATGTTTTACCTTGGGCAAGCGGTCAGTGACTGGGGCCTCCAACGCATCGCGGGCGATATGTTCAAACACCACGTCCAACAACGCCTCACGGCGTTTGGCTTCCGCGAAAATCACCTTTTTAAACTGGCGAGGAATGGGTCGACGCTGTTCCATGACAAACGCCATAAGCTTATCCACATCTGCAAATTCCCGCATCACCAGTGGGTTTTCACCTTGTGCGACCGCCTTTTGAAGGTCACTTTCCTCTGCGCCCACAACCCCCGCATTGTTCACCAAAGTGAGGCTCTTAACGCGCTTGGGATGGTCCAGCGCAACTTGCAGGGCAATAAATCCGCCCATGCTGTTGCCGCCAAGATGGCAAGACTGGATGCCCATGGCGTCTAGAAAACCAATGAGCCGGTCTGCTTGGGCTTTGATCGCATAGCTGCGATTGGCAGACAGATCATTTTCTCCAAAGCCGGGAAGGTCAGGCGCAATCAGCCGATAATCCCCCGTCATGAATGGGGCATAATAGGTCCAATGGTCTTTATCCGCGCCAAAACCATGCACCATCACGACAATCTCACCATTTGCCGGCCCGCCCTCCATATAGGGCCAATCAATGCCATCGACATGGATTGTCTTGCGGACAAGTTTTGCTTTGCGGCGCAGTGCTGCTTGCACCCTGCGGAAAAGAACAGCGGGTGCGAAGGCATAGAGCAAGATCGGCAAGGCCACTGCAAGTGCAATCAGGAGAAGAAGAACGTTCATAGCAAAAGCCTATTTTTGAGGATGGGTTAAGAGATGCGAGCGTTGATCCAACTGAGGACACCTGCCAGCACCTCTTCCCGTTCGGGTTCGTTGAAGACTTCATGATACAAGCCGTTCAACTCACGAAATTCCTTATCGCGGGATGAAACCGCCTGCACCAAAGCGGCGCCGCCGCTTGCGGCCGCAAGCCGGTCGAGACTGCCATGGACAACCAGCAGCGGGCAGTGGATGGCCGCCGCCTTTTCCTGAATTTCCATCATCGAGCGCAGCATTTCAGAGGCGAGCCGGGCGCTCATCTTGCCATGATAGACAAGCGGGTCTGCGATATAGTCAGCAACAACCTGCGGATCGCGGCTTACCGCTTCGGCTTCCAGTGTAATCAGGCCCATATGGGGTGCAATTGCTGATAAAAGCCGCCCGATTATCTGCGTTGCGGCAGACGGTGGTGTTCCGGGCTGAACGGCAGGGCCTGACAATATGGCGGCGCAATAGGCTGATTGATGGTGCAGCAAGTGATGAGCCGCAATGAGGCCGCCCATGCTATGGCCCAATAAAATGCGTGGTGTCTTTGGGCGGCGTTGCTGCACCATGTCCAGCAATGCAGCCATGCCATCTAAAAAGACTGAAAAATGCGGCACAAAACCGCGCGCGCCATCTGACCGGCCATGGCCCCAATGGTCCAATGCATAGACGGCAAGGCCAGCATCGGTGAAGGTCTTGGCGACATGCTCATAACGACCAAGATGCTCTGCATAGCCATGCGCCAGAAGGATGATGGCGCGGGGCGCGCCCTTGGGCAGCCAGCACTGGCCAAATAGCTTGGCGCCTGCTGCACGCGACTTTGAATCCAAACTCAGAAGCAATGAGGGCGCAGACGCTTTTGACTTCGCGTCGTTCACCTCTTTGGCTGCGCGGGCCATGACATCCTCCCTATGCCTGTTTTCAGGTCAGGAAACGTTATGTCGGGCTGTTGGCTATCTGTCCAAAAGATTCTTGGCAGAGGCGGTTAGGCTTTTGCGCAGAAATAGCTTTCCAGCTCAGCTTTCTGGCTGTCGTTCAGCGCAAGGCCAAATTTGGTGCGCCGTAAAAGGATGTCCTCAGCCGAACGTGCCCATTCATGATGTCGCAGCCAATCAACTTCAATCTGCGTTAGCCCAGCCCCAAAATCTCTGCCCATATCAGCGAGGCTTTCAACATCAGCGAGCATAGTGTTCAGCAAGGAGCCATAGGCCCGCGCCATTCGCTCGGACCGGGCATCGCCGAGAAAAGGCCAACGTGTGCGGATGCTTGCCAAAAAGGCCTCAAAGCCTTGTGGCAAATCCCCGCCCGGGAAATGCGCGCCCAGCGTTGCGGCTTGGACGGTCCAGCCCATTGGCTTTGCAATTTTTTGGACAGCCTCTTGTGCCAAATGGCGCGCCGTTGTGATTTTGCCACCATAGACAGAGAGGAGCGGCGGCCCTGCTTTGTCAAGATCCAGCACATAATCACGGGTGACGGCCTTGGCATCGGACGCGCCGTCATCATAAAGCGGACGAACACCAGAATAGGTGGAAATCACATCTTCCGGCTTGGTTTGGCGCTTGAAATAGCGGTTCACAGCAGCGCACAAATATTCAATTTCGTCCGGCGCAATCCGCGCGTCCTCAGGCTTTTCTACTGGCGCATCAGTTGTGCCAACCAGCGTCAAACCGCGCTCATAGGCAATGGCAAAGACGATCCGACCATCGGGCTGCTGCAACATATAGGCATGGTCGCCCTCAAAGAGACGCGGCACGATAATATGGCTGCCTTTGACAAGCCGAATGGACGCCTTGGCGTTTACCCCTGTCTTGGCCAGCATATCAGACACCCACGGGCCTGCCGCATTTACCAGAGCATGGGCTTCTACCAGTTCGCCGGATGTCAGCTGGATTTGCCAAACAGCACCAACGCGGCGGGCAGACGCAACCGATGTGCGCGTTAAAATTGTGGCCCCATGTTGGGCCGCATCCATCGCATTCAGCACCAC
>JBEEOY010000107.1:0-3595 GCA_041191345.1 Pseudomonadota bacterium | reverse complement strand
TTCCCCAAAGGCGCAATGACACAGGCCGTAATTGGCGGGACAACAGTCACACTTGTCGGGGTCATTAAGGGCTCTGGGATGATCGCGCCCGATATGGCGACGATGTTGGGCTATATCTTTACTGATGCCGCAATTGCCCCCGGCCTGCTTCAACAGATGTTGTCGGCTGCCAACAAGACCAGCTTTTCTTGCATCACTGTAGATAGTGACACCTCAACCTCCGATACTGTTCTTGCTTTTGCAACGGGCAAGGCGGGCCACGCGCCGCTCACCTCTATGAATGATGCGGGGGCAGATGCCTTTCAGGCCGCTTTGGCGGACCTGTGCCGTCAATTGGCGCATCTTGTGGTGCGTGATGGCGAGGGGGCGACCAAGTTTATTGAGATTTCAGTTGAAGGCGCTGTGTCAGACGCAAGCGCCCATCGCATTGCGCTGAGCATTGCGAATTCCCCGCTCGTCAAAACGGCCATTGCAGGCGAAGATGCCAATTGGGGCCGTGTGGTGATGGCAGTTGGCAAAGCAGGCGAGCCTGCCGAGCGTGATCTGCTCGCCATTCGCTTTGGCACCACGCAAGTCGCGGAAAAAGGCCTGCCTGTAGAGGGGTATGATGAAACGCCAGTGGCCGCCCATCTCAAAGGCAGCGACATTCAAATTGGCGTCAACATTGGCCTCGGAAATGGCCGCGCGACTGTGTGGACCTGCGATCTGACGCACGGCTATATCAGCATCAACGCGGATTATCGCAGCTAGAAAAAAAGCCCCCGGGTCGGGCGACCAAGGGGCTTTTTTAAGCGCGATTAAAGTTCAGACTCAATCCAGCCTTTCAAGGCAGATTTGGGTGCAGCGCCCACTTTGGTTGCCGCAGGCTGGCCACCCTTGAACAAAATCATCGTGGGAATGCCACGCACGCCATATTTGGCCGGGGCATCAGGATTATCGTCAATATTAATCTTGGCGATCGTCACCTTCCCAGCAAGCTCGTCCGAAATTTCTTCAAGGCTCGGGCCAATCATCTTGCATGGGCCACACCATTCTGCCCAAAAATCGACAAGAACGGGTTCCGACGCATTCAAAACATCGTCGGCAAAGCTTGCATCGGTAACTGCCTTGGTGGCCATGAGTCGAATCTCCTTATATCGAATGCTGATCTAAGCAGCGCGGGCGCTGATCTCAACCAGTCAGCGCCCAAGTTTTGCTTTTACCCACTATGCTTTGGTCGCCAGGCCCCCAATTCCGCGGCGCTCAGCTCAATTAATTTGGGGGCAGCCGTGTATAGCAAGGCCGCCCGCACGGCCCGCCCGGGGAAAATCCCTTGCAGCACGGCAGTGTACGCGCCCATTTGCGCTTTGTAATAGTCGGGCACAGCCGCGGCATCGTTGGGCACACGCCGCCCCGTCTTAAAATCAATGACAAGAACCTGATCGTCTTCAATCAGCAACCGATCAACAATGCCGGCAATGACAGCGCCCTCCACGACGCCTGCCAAGGGCGCTTCAGCCAGTGCGGACGGGCCAAAAATCGCTGCAAAGTCGGGATGCTCAATCACAGACAAGGCGGCTTCAATCAGCTCGGCCGGGTCCTCCGCGCCTTGGGCTCCAAGCCACAATAACCCCGCTGCCCGGCGGTCTTCCGCACGCACAGCCGGCAGCCGCTCAAACAGACCATGCAGCAATGTCCCGCGCACGGCCGCGGCCTTCATTGCTGGATCGGGCGGCGGGCTTGCAGCCACATCCGCCACACCAAGCGCAGAGGGCGCCAATGGGCGTGCTGGCCGCGCCTCTTGCGGAGCGGTACTTGTGGACCAAGAGGGTAACGGCCCCTGCCAACCTTCCGCCAGCACAACGGGCTTGGGCTTTGCGCCACCCAGCTTTTCCCGGCGCGAAAAAATGAGGCTGCCATCCTGCTCATTGGCCTTCAGCTGGCGCAGCGCCTCTCCCACGCGGCTATGCCAGCAATCCTCCCCAATTTTTTGGGCCTTCAGCTGCGATTTGTTCAGCGCGCCGCCAATGAACAGGCAGTCTTCGGCGCGTGTCATGGCAACATAGAGCAAGCGCCAATGTTCGTGCCGCTCGCGTGCATCTTGCTTTTCAGCCGAGACTTTCAAAGATCGGACCAGCGCGTCTTTCTTCGGCCGGTGGACGGGCAGAATCAGCCCCTCTTCCGCCTCCCAATTCAAATCAAAGGCCTGCTTATTATCCGGATCAGACGTGGCATCGGCCAATACCACAATGGGTGCTTGCAGCCCTTTGGAGCCATGCACTGTCATAACGCGAACGGCATTTTCAGGCTTTGCAGGATCGCGCTTAATCTCCACATCCCCGCGGCAGAACCAATCGAGAAACAACTGTAAAGACGGCGTTTGGCGCGCTTCAAATTGAAGTGCGGCGTTCAACAATTCTTCAATCGGGTCACGCGCTTCTTCGCCCAATCGCGCAATCAGCTTTGCCCGCCCGGCAATCGGCCCGGACAAAATGGCCTCCAAAAAGGCATAGGGCGTCACGCGATCTGCCATATCGAGCAACGCATACAGAACCGCTAAATCCTCAGAAGACTGTGTCGCCCGCAGATGCGGCCAGAGCCCGCCTGATCGGCCATAAGCTGCCGCATAAAGCTGGTCTTGCGACCAGCCAATCAAGGGCGAGACCAACAAACTGGCCAAGGTCAAATCATCCGCCGGCTGCAGCACGAAGCGGATACAGGCCATCAAATCCTGCACAGCAATGGGCGCATCCAGCCGCAGCCGGTCTACCCCGGCGACGGGCACTTGCTCTTCATAAAGCCGCGAGACAATCAGCCGTGCAAGGTCAGACCGGCTCCGCAGCAAAATCATGACATCGCCCGGCTCGGCAGGGCGGCCTTTGGCGTCCAGATAAAGCCCACCAGTGGTCCACTGCCGCACCTTGCGCGCTAAGGCGCGGGCCCAATCCAGCTCAGACGCCGTGAACCAGCTTTCCTCTTCATCGCCTGTATCGTCTGCCGCCGACGGATCTCCAAAGACCAGCGGGAACAGCTCTACATGGCCGCTGCCCCCCTTAAAGCTTTGGTGCTTTGCAGGCACATCGGGCAGGCCCATAGCCTCATGGCCTATGGCCTCAATCACGGCGTCAACAGCATCCAAAATCGGCTGGCTGGACCGGAAGGACTGGCTAATTTCCAGTCGTTGCAAATCCTGCCCTGTGCCAGCCACTTTCTCGCGAAAGTCTTGCCCTGCTTCTTCAAATTCACGCGGGTCAGTGCCCTGAAAACCGAAAATGGCCTGCTTAAAATCCCCCACCGCAAAAATAGTGCGTTGCGCGCTCGCCTTAGCTCCTTCGCCGGCAAAAAACTCTGCCGACAGCGCGTTTACGATCGCCCATTGATCGGCATTGGTATCCTGCGCTTCATCAACCAAAATATGATCAACACTCTGGTCGAGCTTATAGCGGATCCAATCGCCAATGCCCGGTGTCTGCAACAGGCGCACAGTGGCGCTAATCAAATCATTAAAATCAACCACACCGGCCACGCGCTTGGCCTCAGCATAGGTGCGGGCATAATCTTGCCCCAGCGTGAGCGCAGCGATCAACCCTTGGGCGGTTTCTTCCAACCGCAGCAA
>JBEEOY010000106.1:0-11368 GCA_041191345.1 Pseudomonadota bacterium | reverse complement strand
ATATCATGCCTGCCAATTCTCCTCCGCCTGCCTCGACAGAAATTCTTGATTTGCTGGATATTCCAGCGCTGCTTTTGCGTGGCGACCGGATTATTCACGCCAATCCGCCAGCGCTGGGCATGTTTGGTCGTCATGTTGAGGGGCAGGATGTCCGCATGGCACTTCGCCATCCAGACGCCGTTCGGTTACTGACCTCCGCTCGAAATGACAGCATTCGCGTCACGGGCCTCTCGACACCAGGCAGCCTTTGGCATGTGGATTGCAACAGCTTGGAAGATGGCACGCGACTGGTAACGCTGACTGATTTGTCAGTTCAAGAAAGCGTCGCGCGAGCGCACGCCGATTTTGTAGCCAATGCCAGCCATGAATTGCGGACGCCTTTGGCCGCTGTTTTGGGCTATGTCGAAACATTGAAAGACCCAAAAGCAGGCGAGAATGAAACCACGCGCCTGCGCTTTCTGGACATTATCGCCAAAGAAGCCAATCGAATGCAGGCATTGGTCGAAGACTTAATGTCCCTTTCTCGCATTGAGGCGACCAAGCATCAGCAACCCACCGACAAGGTCGATCTGTTAAGTGTTGCGAAACAATGCGTTGGGGAATGCGGGCATCCAGAGCGGGTGACTCTCCACAGCGACGTCACTGAAGCTTTGGTTGCCGGAGATCGCGGGCAGCTGGCGCAGGTGATCCGCAACTTGATTGATAACGCTCTGAAATATGGGGCAGCGGACACGCCTGTTTTGGCGAAACTGGAAAAAGGCGCGTCGGGCTGGGTTGTGATTTCCATCATCGATCAAGGGGATGGCATCCCTGCCCAGCATATGCCCCGCCTCACAGAACGTTTTTACCGGGCTGACCCGGGGCGCAGCCGCCAAATTGGCGGGACGGGACTCGGCCTATCGATTGTGAAACATATCGTCGAACGGCATCGTGGGCGCTTTGATATTGCCAGCCGCGTTGGCCAGGGAACAACTGCAACCTGCCTATTTCCGCCCTTTTGAAGCGCTGTCACAGAAGTGTCATTTAAGTGTCATAGTTCGTTCTCGACTCGATTAGGAGGGCACTAAATCCATGCGTTTCGTTCCTACTTTTGCGGCCTTGGCCGTATCCGCCATCGCGCTGACCGCTTGTGGCAGCCAAAACGGGGCTGGTGACAGCCGCGATTTCGTTCGCATCGTCGGCTCGTCGACGGTTTATCCTTTTGCCTCGGCTGTTGCTGAAGCGACAGCCAAGACCACTGGCGTCAAGGCACCCGTGATTGAATCGACGGGCACCGGTGCTGGCATGAAGCTGTTCTGCGCAGGCGTGGGCGTCGCCCATCCTGACATTGCGACTGCCTCGCGTCGCATTAAGAAGTCGGAATATGAAGATTGCGCCAAGAATGGCGTGAAGGACATTGTGGAAGTTCAAATCGGCTTGGATGGCATTGCCTTTGCAGAAGCAACGGGTGGCCCCAAGATGACGTTGACCCCGGCTGATGTTTATAAGGCGCTGGCGGCAACCCCCTTTGGCAAGCCCAATACCGCCAAGACCTGGGCCGATGTAAACCCCTCGCTGCCAGCCATTCCAATTAATGTCTATGGTCCGCCGTCCACATCCGGCACGCGCGATGCGCTGGCTGAGCTGATCCTGACAAAGGGCTGCGACACTGATCCAGCCATGAAGGCGTTGAAGGACAGCGACAAGGACAAGCACAAGGAAATCTGCACCAAGGTCCGTGAAGACGGGGCTTATGTGGATGCCGGCGAAAACGACAATCTGATTGTTCAGAAGATCGCTGCCAACCCCAAGGCTATTGGCGTATTTGGCTTCTCGTTCCTCGAAGAGAATATGGATAAGCTAAAGGGCATTCCGATGGACGGTATTGCGCCGACCTATCAGACGGTCTCGGATTTCAGCTATCCGGGTGCACGTCCGCTTTATATCTACATTAAGGCGGCACATTTGAAGGCAATTAAGGGCATTAACGAATTTGCCGTTGAATTTTCTAAGGCTTGGGGTACGGACGGCTACCTCAAGAAGAAAGGGATGGTCGTTGCGCCTGCCGATGTGCAAAAGGCGAATGCTGAAATCGCTTCCAGCATGAAGCTGATGGACCCTTCGACACTTAAATAATCTGCTATGACTTTTTCTGCTCTCCTCATCCTTGTCGCCGGGCTTGGCCTGATTGGCTGGCTTGTCGCGAAAGCAAAGGCGCAGAAATTAAACACTGGCCGGGGCGCGATGCATTCACGCCCCGGCCATCATGCTTGGAATATGGCGCTGTGGATCATGGTCCCGGCGCTGATTGGGCTTGGTGCTTGGTCAAATATATCGCCCGGCCTCGTTCATAATGCTGTTCTGGCAGACCCGGCTGCAGCAACCCTGCCCATGATGGATATGGAGCGCAATGCTGTCCTTTCAGAGGCCTATGCGCTGGCCGCGAATCCCAATGCAGCCGTCTTCAACCCCGATGCCCAGAAATTGGTTGGGGCAGTCAAAGCGGCTCAAACTGAATTCGGCCTCATCGGTGCGCTGATCACTGTGCTCTTGGCCTTTGCCGGCGGCGCCTATGGCTACACCAAGATTACGGCCGGCTACCCTGCCCGCACCCGAGTGGAGCGAGTGGTCTTGGCAGTCCTGTTAATTGCCTCCTTGCTCGCCATTTTGACGACAGCCGGCATCATTGCGTCATTGCTCTACGAAACGGGAGTTTTCTTCTCGAAAGTAAGCCCGGTGGAGTTTCTAGTGGGCCTGCATTGGAGCCCCGCTAATGGCAGTTTTGGGGCTGTCCCCCTATTTTGGGGTACCATTTTCATTGGCGCGATTATCGCCATGATTGTGGCCATTCCGCTGGGCCTGATGAGTGCCATCTACCTAACCCAATATGCCAGCGCCCAAATGCGGCGTGTGCTCAAGCCCATGCTTGAAATTTTGGCTGGTATTCCAACAGTGGTTTATGGCTATTTCGCCGCGCTCACTGTGGCCCCGCTGATCCGCGACTTTGCCGGCGCAATTGGCGTTGCCAATCCGTCCACAGAAAGCGCTTTGGCCGCTGGCCTCGTCATGGGCATCATGATTATCCCATTTGTGTCGTCCATGGCGGATGACAGCATTGCCGCCGTGCCACAGGCCATGCGCGATGGATCGCTTGCTATGGGGGCCACTCGGTCTGAAACCATCAAGAAAGTTCTGATCCCTGCCGCTCTGCCAGGCATTGTCGCCGGCGTAATGCTCGCCATTAGCCGCGCCATTGGCGAAACCATGATTGTGGTCATGGCGGCAGGGGCTGCAGCCCGCCTATCTGCCAATCCTTTTGACAGCATGACGACAGTCACGTTCCAAATTGTCCAATTGCTTACAGGCGACCAAGAATTTGACAGCCCTAAAACGCTATCGGCGTTTGCACTTGGCCTTGTGCTGTTTGTCGTCACACTGGCGTTGAACATTATCGCGCTGCGCGTCGTAAAACGCTTCCGGGAAGCTTATGAGTAAGACAGCTATTAACTGGCAATCGCCAGAAACGGCCAAGCGCCTTGCCCGGCGCTATGCAGCAGAGCGTCGCTTTAAGGCGCTCGGCTTTACGGCTGTGCTTCTTTCGCTCACATTTCTGGCATTTTTGCTTGTTTCGATGCTCGCCAAGGGCGTGGGCGGAATTGACTGGCAATTTCTGACGTCCTCGGATTCCACTGATCCGCTAAATGCGGGCGTCTGGGCAGCAGTCAAGGGATCGCTGCTGACCATGATTGTGACCATTGTCTTGGCCCTGCCTATGGGCGTTTTGGCGGCAATTTATCTTGAAGAATTTGCACCGAAGAACCGCTGGGTGGATATTGTTGAAGTCTCAATCAACAATTTGGCGGCTGTTCCCTCTATCATTTTTGGCCTGCTCGGGCTGGCAGTGTTTATCAACACGCTTAATCTTCCACGCTCATCCCCGCTGGTTGGTGGGATGACATTGGCCTTGATGACCATGCCTGTCATTGTCATTGCCGGGCGCAACGCCATTAAGGCTGTTCCTCCGTCAATCCGCGATGCCGCGCTCGCTGTTGGTGCCAGCCGGGTGCAGACAGTGTTTCATCATGTTTTGCCGCTTGCTTTGCCGGGGATTTTGACGGGCGCTATTATTGGCATGGCCCGCGCCTTGGGGGAAACTGCGCCGCTGCTGATGATTGGGATGCGCGCCTTTGTGCCCGCCCCGCCCAGCGGCATTACAGACCCGTCAAGCGTCCTTCCAATGCAGATTTTCCTGTGGTCCGACGAAGTTGACCGGGCCTTTGTTCAAAACACCTCTGCCGCCATCATTGTCTTGCTGGTCTTTCTGCTCGCGATGAACGGCTTTGCCATCTATCTCCGCAACAAATTTGAAACGCGCTGGTGATCCATGTCCACCGAAACAGTTAAAATCTCGGCACGCAATGTGAACGTCTTTTACGGCGCGAAACAGGCCATTGATAATGTCTCCATTGATATTGCGACGGAGCATGTCACGGCCTTTATTGGCCCATCAGGCTGCGGCAAATCCACCTTTCTGCGGACGCTGAACCGCATGAATGACACAATTGCGGGCTGCCGTGTTGAAGGCCAGATCAATCTGGATGGCGAAGACATTTACGGCAATACAATGGACGTTGTGCAGCTGCGCGCGCGCGTGGGCATGGTGTTCCAAAAGCCTAACCCCTTCCCCAAATCCATTTACGAAAACGTGGCCTATGGCCCGCGCATCCATGGCCTTGCCTCTACCAAGGCAGAAATGGATGCCATTGTTGAAAAATCCCTGCGCCGCGCTGGTCTGTGGGAAGAAGTGAAAGACCGGCTGGCAGATGCCGGCACAGCCTTGTCGGGCGGGCAGCAGCAGCGTTTGTGCATTGCACGCGCCATTGCCGTCAGCCCCGAAGTCATTTTGATGGATGAGCCCTGCTCGGCGCTTGACCCCATTGCAACGGCACGCATCGAAGAGCTGATTGATGAACTTCGTGGTCGCTATGCCATTGTTATCGTGACCCATTCTATGCAGCAGGCGGCCCGTGTGTCGCAACGCACGGCCTTTTTCCACCTCGGCTCTATGGTGGAATATGGCTCAACATCAGACATCTTCACCAATCCGCGCGAAGAGCGGACCAAAGACTATATTACCGGACGTTACGGCTAAGGATCGCAGACATGGTGGAACATACCGTCAAAGCCTTTGATGATGAAATCGGCGCACTGCGCGGCCTGATTGCCGAAATGGGTGGTCTGGCGGAAGTTGGCATTGCCCAATCCGTTGAAGCGCTTGTGAAGCGTGACACTGATCTGGCTGCTGAAGTCATCCGCAATGACGCACGGCTAGATGCGCTGGAAGTTGAGGTTGATCGCCTTGCCGTGCGTATCATCGCTCTGCGCGCACCAATGGCAGACGATTTGCGGGATGTGATTTCCGCACTCAAAATTTCCGGGATTATTGAGCGCATTGGCGACTATGCCAAAAATATTGCCAAACGTGCGGGCGAAGTGGAAGGCCGGGCCAAGATTGAGCCGCTGACTCTCATCCCCACTATGGCAGAAATTGCGCAATCCATGGTTAAGGATGTGCTGGATGCCTATGCCGCACGCGATGCGCAGCTGGCCGTGGAAGTCGTGGACCGCGATGAAAAGGTGGATGAGTTTTACAACAGCATCTTCCGCAATCTCGTTGCCCATATGATGGAGAACCCAGCGACAATTAGCTCGGCTGCGCAGCTTCTGTTCGTTGCGCGCAATCTGGAGCGCATTGGCGACCATGCCACAAATGTCGCGGAGCTCGTCTATTATGCCGCGACGGGGGAATATTACACTGATCGCGATATGCCACGAGGAGCATAGACTATGGCCGCCCGGCTTCTGATTGTCGAAGATGATCCCGCTTTAGCCGAGTTACTTGTCTGGCATTTTGAAGCCGAAGGCTATGAAGTCCGCCATACAGCGGATGGAGAAGAAGCGCTGCTGCTGGCCGCAGAAGAGACGCCAGATGCCATCATCCTCGATTGGATGATTGAGAATATTTCGGGAATTGAAGTCTGCCGCCGCTTACGGCGTGTGTCTGAAACGAGCGCCGTTCCGATCATCATGTTGACTGCGCGCGGCGAAGAGGAAGATCGTATTCGCGGGCTGGATACTGGTGCTGATGACTATGTCACCAAGCCCTTTTCTCCACGTGAATTGATTGCCCGATTGGCAGCTGTTCTTCGCCGGTCGCGCCCCGCTTTGGTGGGCAAGGCATTGAAGGTTGAAGACATTGAGCTGGACCCGACGGCACATCGCGTGCGCCGTGGGGGCGTAGAAATTAATCTTGGGCCAACCGAATTTCGCTTGCTTCAGCATTTTATGGAGCGGCCAGGCCGGGTGCTGACGCGTGGCCAGTTGGTCACAGGCGTTTGGGGGAATGATAGCGACATTGAAGAGCGCACGGTGGATGTGCAGATCAAACGCTTGCGCGCGGCTCTCAACACCGGGGGTGGCAAAGATGTTATCCGCACTGTGCGCAGCGCAGGATATTCGCTGGGTTAAAATCCAAGCTCCCATCCAAATTTATTTAACATAATACTTGTAAAATCAACTGTCCCACCCATTTCAGGCTGACCGGGTGCCATTCCGGGCCCGGCGGGACAGTCGCTGCACGCGTGCATCGCTGTCCGACTTAGATGTTGCTTAGTGAAAGGACATTCAAGATGCGGACTGTTTTTGATTTTACGCCTTATCGCCGGTCCACCATTGGCTTTGACCGCCTGTTCGACACGTTGGAAAACTTGACGCAGGTTGAGACAAATGCCGGCAATTACCCGCCCTATGACATTGAGCGCACTGGCGAAGACGCCTATCGCATCACCATTGCCGTCGCCGGATTTGGGCAAGACGAAATTGAGCTGACGGCCCAGCAAAATCTGCTGGTTGTCCGTGCCCGCAAGGCGGAGGCCCCTGCCGAAGAGGCGCAGCCCCGCGAATTTCTCCACCGCGGCATTGCCACTCGCGCCTTTGAGCGCCGCTTCCAACTGGCAGACCATGTGCAGGTGCGCGGCGCGCATCTCGAAAACGGAATGCTGTCCATCAGCCTTGTGCGCGAAGTTCCCGAAGCGATGAAGCCGCGGCGCATTGAAATTGGCAGCTCCAACGTCGCCTCACTGATTGACGCGACCGAAGCGCGTCAGGCGGCCTAATTCAAGTTGAGCCGGGGGAGCCCCCTCCTCCCCCGGCTCCCTATCATCAGGTTGTTTTGGGACACTGGGTCTCTGTTTTTATAGAAAAATCGTGAAATCCTTGCGCTTCGTGTGATTTTTGCGCAAGGGCGAGGGGTTATGACGCAGAATTGGACCCCTGAAAGCTGGACTGCTCATGAAGCACGTCAGCTCCCGACCTATCCCGACGCCGCAGCTTTGGAGGCGGCCACGCAAACTTTGTCGAGCTTTCCGCCGCTGGTTTTTGCAGGCGAAGCACGCAGCTTAACCGCAGATCTTGCGCAAGTTGCAAATGGTAAAGGCTTTTTGCTGCAAGGCGGGGACTGCGCCGAAAGTTTTGCCGAATTCCACCCCAATAACATTCGCGACACCTTTAAAGTGCTGTTGCAGATGGCTGTGGTGCTGACATTCTCATCCAAGTTGCCGACTGTGAAAGTGGGCCGCATGGCGGGCCAATTCGCCAAGCCGCGCTCAGCCGATATGGAAGATGTGGATGGCGTGTCACTGCCCAGCTATCGCGGGGACATTATCAACGACATTGCGTTTGAAGCCGAAGGGCGCGCGCCTGACCCACAACGCATGCTGCGGGCCTATTCTCAATCTGCGGCCACGCTGAACCTGCTGCGCGCTTTTGCGCAGGGCGGTTATGCCAATCTCCACCAGGTCAATGCCTGGACGCACGACTTTATGGGCCGCTCACCCTGGGCCAAGCGCTTTCAGGACGTGGCAGACCGAATTGGCGAAGCGCTGGATTTCATGGCCGCGTGCGGCATTGATCCTGACACGGTCCCCCAGTTGAAGGGCACCAACTTCTACACCAGCCATGAGGCGCTGTTGCTGCCCTATGAGCAGGCTCTGACCCGGCAGGATTCACTCACGGGCCAATGGTATGACACGTCGGCCCATATGCTGTGGATTGGCGACCGGACCCGTTTTGTTGGCTCCGCCCATGTCGAATATCTGCGGGGCATTGGCAACCCGATTGGGATGAAGTGTGGGCCAAGCCTTGAGCCTGACGCCCTGTTGCGTCTGCTCGATACGCTCAACCCCAATCGCGTGGCTGGGCGGATGACGCTGATTACGCGCTATGGCCATGACAAGATTGAGGCCCATCTGCCTGCGCTGGTGCGCGCGGTGAAGGCCGAAGGCCACCCTGTGGTCTGGTCCTGTGATCCGATGCACGGCAATGTCATCAAGGCGCAAAATGGCTATAAGACGCGTCCATTTGAGCGGATTTTGGCCGAAGTGCGCGGCTTCTTTGCTGTTCACCGGGCCGAAGGCACGCATGGCGGCGGCATCCATATTGAGATGACTGGCCAGAATGTGACTGAATGTACAGGCGGCGCAATTGACGTGACCGAGCAAAATCTGGCGGATCGCTATCACACGCATTGCGACCCACGCCTGAATGCAGGCCAATCGCTTGAGCTGGCATTCTTAATCGCCGAAATGCTCAACCAAGAATTGAAAGAACGCGCGAGCGCTGCGGCCTAAGGCTGGGATATCGGCGCCTGCAGCAGGGGGATGCACAGGCGCCGACACCTCCATATGGGCTAAGCGCACCTGGCACGATCAGTCTGCCAGCCCATATCATGGAGTGTAAATGGCTCTCCCTGTCCCGCGCGTGTCCGCCCGGTTAAACCCCAGACATATTCCGCGCGGGAAAGCACCCTATTCGGGCACGGAAAACAGTGTTTTATCGCGATATTTGTCTTGCCACGGCTCGTAAAGCGGGCTGACGTCAAACGGTGCGTCAGTCAATTCAATGTCCGACATGCCATCCACTTTGAATGTCGCCATTTTTACCTCGCGGGGCGGCGCGCCATTTTTGGTAATGGGCACAGCATCAAGATAAATCAGGTCCAGCCGCGTGTAGAGAATATGCGGCGCAAGCAAAAAGGCCGTGCCATTATAGGCAGCAGTCAGGCAGCGTTTGGTGGCAAGAGCTTCCAAGATTGTCCGATTGGCAGTCATGCCCCCTGCATGACGGGCTGAGAAAAGTCGCGCAACAAAATTGTGCATTGCAGCACAATAATCGCTGCCAAATCATTCCAAAGCCCAGTGCTTGGCTTTCCCCAAACTCATGCTGCGTCTATGCCCATGGCAAATAGAGGAGCCGAATACATGACTCGAATCCGTATGTTGACTGCCGCTGCCGCGCTTGCGCTTTTGCCCGCACTTGGCGCTGTTTCTGGCACGGCGTTGGCGGCAGACGCATCAGCCCCAAGCCGCAGCTATAAGCCAATTGATTTGTTTGCGCTGGAATATGCATCCGACCCGCAAATCTCGCCCGACGGTAAGAAAATTGCCTATGTCCGCCGCAGCTTTGACATCATGACAGACCGGGCACGCGCCAATATTTGGATCATTGATGTCGCAACGGGAGAGCATCGCCCGCTTTTGTCGGGTACGGCCAGCTTTTCTAGCCCGCGTTGGTCACCCGATGGGAAACGGCTGGCTTATATCAGCAGTGCCGAAGGCAGTGCGCAAATCTATGTCCGCTGGATGGATAGCGGGGCGACCGCCCGTGTCACCAATTTAACCCAAGGTCCCGCAGGCCTTAGCTGGTCGCCCGATGGCCGCCAGTTGGCCTTTGCGATGTTTGTACCAGAAGACGCCAAGCCCTTTGCCTCCATGCCCGCTGCGCCTGAAGGCGCACGTTGGGCTGGCAAACCTGTGGTTATTGACCGGCTCAATTATCGCAATGATGGGGCAGGCTATGCCGCCCAAGGCCATGACCATATCTTCACTGTGCCAACCGAAGGCGGCACGCCGCGCCAGGTGACGCGCGGCGCCTTTGACCATGGCGGACTGATTGACTGGAGCAATGACGGCAAGACACTGATCTTTTCAGCCAACCGCAAGGATGACCCAGATCGTCACCCACAGCGCGACCAGATTTTCTCACTCAATCTAGAAACTGGCGCGCTCATGCAGCTTACCAAGCGCGAAGGCCCAAGCGTTGCCCCGCAGATCTCGCCAGATGGCAAGCTGATTGCCTTTTTGGGCTATACTGATCGCTACACCAGCAATCAGGAATTCGGCCTGTGGGTCATGAACCGCGATGGTTCCAACGCCCGCCCCCTGACGGACAGCATGGATGTGGGCGTGACTGAATTTGGCTGGGACAGCCGCGGCGGCCTATATTTCGCTTATGACCAGCAAGGGACCACCAAGCTGGCCTATACCACGCCCAAAGGCGGCACGCGCATTTTGGCCTCTGGCTTGGGTGGTGAAGATATTGGCCGGCCTTATTCTGGCATCAGCATGTCTATTGCACGCGATGGCACGGTTGCCACCAATGTCACAAGCGACACGCAACCCGGCGATGTGGCTGTTATCAAAGGCACCAGCCTGCGCCGGTTGACACGCCTGAACGATGATGTGGCTGCCATTCGTGATTTGGCGCGTGTCGAAGAAATCTGGACCACGGCCCCTGATGGCGTGAAGAGCCAAAGCTGGATCATGAAGCCCGCCAATTTTGATCCAGCCAAAAAATATCCGATGATTTTGGAAATTCATGGCGGCCCGCACACCAATTATGGCGCGCGCTTTTCCGCCGAAATGCAGGCTTATGCCGCAGCAGGTTATGTTGTCCTTTATTCCAACCCGCGCGGCTCGACGAGCTATGGCGACAAGTTCGCCAATATGATCGACAAAGCCTATCCGGGCAGTGACTATGATGACTTGATGGCAGCAGTCGATGGCGTACTCGCCAAAGGCTATGTTGATCCGGCGCGCCTATTTGTGACGGGCGGCAGTGGCGGCGGCGTTTTAACGGCATGGATTGTGGGCAAAACCAATCGCTTCCGCGCTGCCGTGGTGGCCAAGCCCGTGATTAACTGGACCAGCTTTGCGCTGACTGCCGATAATCCGGCCTATTTTGGTCGCTATTGGTTTGGCAAAAACCCTTGGGAAGCAGGCGCACAGGCTGAATATTGGCGGCGGTCCCCCTTAAGCCTTGTCGGCACTGTGAAAACGCCAACCATGCTGATTACGGGCGAGCAGGATTATCGCACCCCCATTTCTGAGACGGAGCAATATTATACCGCGCTCAAGCTGAACGGCGTTGAGACCGCACAAGTCCGCATTCCGGACTCTTCCCACGGTATGATTGATCGGCCGAGCCGTCTGGTTGCGAAAACCACCTATATTCTGGGCTGGTTCGCAAAGCACGGCGGCGTTGAGACGGACAA
>JBEEOY010000105.1:0-4504 GCA_041191345.1 Pseudomonadota bacterium | reverse complement strand
AGCAGACGCAGCGAAGTTGTACCCACTGCAATCACACGGCCGCCACTTGCCCGCACGGCGTTCAACCGGTCTGCCGTTGCCGCATCAATCCGGCCCCATTCGGCGTGCATTTGATGATCGTTGGTATCATCCGCCTTTACGGGCAGGAAAGTGCCTGCGCCGACATGAAGCGTCAGCGTTTCATGCTGCACGCCGCGTGCGGCCAGCGCCGCCATCAGCTCAGGCGTAAAATGCAGCGCGGCCGTGGGCGCCGCCACGGCCCCCTTCTCGCGCGCGAACATGGTTTGGTAATCTTGCTGATCGCGCTCATCAATTGCGCGGCGCGCGGCAATATAGGGCGGCAAGGGCATTGTCCCTGCGCGTTCGAGCAGAATTTCAACAGGCTCCTCGCCCTCAAAATGGAGAAGGAGGCTGCCATCGGCGCCGCGTTCGCCCACCAGCGCCGTGACGCCGCCCCCGAAAATGACTTGATCGCCCTCTTTCAGGCGCTTGGCGTTCTTCACAAAGGCCCGCCATGTGCGCAGCCCTTCGCGCTTGTGCAGTGTCGCCCCAATTTTGGCGTCGCCCCGCCGGCCCTCCAACTGCGCGGGAATGACGCGGGTGTCATTGAACACCAGGCAATCACCGGGGTTGAGGAGAGAGGGCAGATCCCGCACGATCTTATCCGCAAACACATCGCCCGGCACATGGAGCAAGCGGGCGCTATCCCGCGGGGATGCGGGACGCAGGGCAATCAGCTCCTGCGGCAAATCAAAGTCAAAAAGGTCAACACGCATGGGGTGCGGTTAAAGTTTGGGCGCGCTGTCCGTCAACACAGGCTCTGGTTGAGGTGCAGCATCCGTTGCGGGCGCAGGTAGGGGAACACGCGGCGCATCTGGCCCATCCGCCTCAATCCATGCCTTTACAATGGTGGCCGGTGCCGCTGGCGGCTCGCCACGGGGCACCGCATCCACAAAGGACATGCCGCCCAGCAAACGACCAAAAACGGTATATTTGCCATCGAGCCGCATGACTGGCGAAAAGACAATGAAAAACTGGCTATTGGCGCTATCCGGGCTATCCGCGCGCGCCATAGAGACGGAACCGCGCAGATGCGGCAAATCATTAAATTCAGCCTTAATATCCGGCAGCGTGGACCCGCCCGTGCCATTGCCACGCGGATCGCCCGTTTGGGCCATAAAGCCCTCAATCACGCGGTGGAAGACCAAGCCATCGTAAAAACCAGCACGCGTCAACTGCTTGATCCGCGCCACATGGTTGGGCGCTTTATCAGGCCGCAGCTGAATGCGTACTGGCCCGCCAGTCGATAACTGCAGCACCCAGATATTTTCAGGTTCAGCTGCGGGAATGGTCGAGACGGGCGCGGCCATCGGCTTTTCCGCAGCGTGCGCAAGGCCCGAACATCCCAGCAACATCAAAGCCGCAGCAATAAATTTCTTCACAAACACCTCAATCCTCGCCGCTTAATATGGCGGCACTTGGCTTAGCTGCAGATGAACAGATCACCCGCCACGCCGACCTGTTTCTTGAATGCGCGCCAGCACATCAGACTCTACTGCTGGCGTCACAAACTTGCTGATTTTGCCACCATAAATGCCAATTTCTTTCACCAGACGCGAGGCAATGGGCTGCAACGAGACATCCGCCATTAAAAAGACCGTCTCAATCCGGTCATTCAATTGCTGGTTCATCCCTGCCATCTGATATTCATATTCAAAATCCGCGACGGCACGCAGACCACGGATGATGACAGACGCCCCTTGGGCTTCCGCAAAGTTCATCAGCAGCGAGTCAAATCCCACCACATCAATGCCCGCACCAATAGTGGCCACTTCCCGCTTCACCATGGCAATGCGTTCATCATCCGAAAACATTGGCGATTTGCTGGCATTGGTGGTCACGCCCACAATCAACCGATCAACCAGCTTTGCGCCTCGGCGAATAATATCCATATGGCCCAGGGTAATCGGGTCAAAAGTGCCCGGATAAACACCGATGCGTTCTGCCATTACCGATCCCTTTCCACTGTGTAGCGCGCAATCGCCCGCAGCAAATCTGCTTCTGTGCCAAAACCATGGAGATGGGCAATCGCTTGATCGACCAAAAGATGCATTTGCGCCTTTGCGCGATCAATGCCCAGCAAGGACAGGAACGTCGCTTTACCCGCTTCAGCATCTTTTTGCAGGGCTTTGCCCGCAAGGTCTGCATCGCCTTCAGCATCGAGCACATCATCGGCAATCTGAAAGGCAAGGCCAATATCCCGCGCATAGCCGCGCAGCCCATTGCGCCCTTCAGGTGGCACCCGGCCCAAAATGGCGCCCGCTTCGAGGCAGAAAGAGATCAGCGCCCCTGTTTTCAACTGCTGCAAGCGCGTAACGGCTGGAAGATCAAACTCAATATCACCAGCCATCAAGTCCATCATCTGTCCGCCCGCCATTCCAGCAGGGCCAGATGCACGCGCAATTTCCGCAATCAATTCTGATCGAACAAAGGGGTCTGGATGAGTCGCCTCATCGGCCAATATTTCAAAGGCCAGCGCATGAAGCGAATCCCCGGCCAACACTGCCGTTGCTTCATCAAATGCCTTATGCACTGTGGGTTTGCCGCGCCGCATATCATCATCATCCATGCACGGCATATCGTCATGGATCAGCGAATAGACATGAATGCATTCAATGGCTGTGCCAACGCGCAAAGCCGACTCTCGGCTCACATTGAAAAGCTGGGACGCGGCCAGAACGAGCAAAGGACGCAAACGCTTGCCGCCGCCAATAGCGGCATGGCGCATGGCTTCATAAAGGCGCGCACGGCCATCATTCGGGATTGGCAATAACAGATCAAAGCTGCGGTCAATATCCGCTGCGATATCCGCCAAGGCTGGCTTTAAGATGTCACCCCCACCCATTTAAGGGATCAGCCTGCATCAAAGGGCGTGGTGCCCGTCGGCACGCTATCTGCCCCCAATGTGATTTTCTCAATGCGCGCCTGCGCATCTTTGAGCCGTGCTTCGCATTGGGCGCGCAAGGCTTCACCTTGAGTGTAGAGCGTAATGGATTCATCCAAGGCCGCTTCGCCGGATTCCAGCCGAGCGACAATCTCTTCAAGCCGCTTCAATGCTTGTTCAAAGCTTAATGCGGAAAGGTCCGTTTGATCGGTCATGTCCCTGCTTTGACGGGGCCGTTCGCAACGGTCAAGCGGGATACGAAATGCCCTAGGCCGCGTCAGCCGCAGCAGCGGCTACAATTGCCGCCCATCCTGCCTCATCTACGACTTCAATGCCCAGTTCCTGCGCCTTCTTTAGCTTTGATCCGGCACCTGGCCCGGCCACCAGCAAATCGGTTTTGGCAGAGACAGACCCTGCCGTTTTGGCACCCAATGATTCGGCCTGCGCCTTAGCTTCATCGCGGCTCATGGTTTCAAGACTGCCCGTGAAAACAACAATCTTGCCCGATACAGCCGATGCCCGGACCGTATGAACGAAAGCCGGCGGTGAAACCTCAGCCAACAAATCATCCCACACAGCTTGATTGTGCGGCTCGTGGAAAAATTCCACCAAAGCCTCAGCCACAACAGGGCCAATGCCGTCCACTTGTGTCAAAACTGTCATGGCATCGTCACTGGTGGCGGCAGCGCGCACAGCCTCAACAGTTCCAAAGGCCTTCAGCAAATCCTTCGCCGTCACGGCACCCACATGGCGGATGCCTAATGCGAAAATAAGCCGAGCCGGGTCTGGCGCGCGCTTTGCCTCAATGGCTGCCAACAGGTTATCCACAGACTTATCCTGCCAGCCCTCCCGGCCAATAATCTCATTGCGGCGGGCCTTAAGCCGGAAGATATCAGCCGGGCTGTGCAGCCAGCCTAGCCCGAAAAATTCAACAATCGTCTTTTCGCCCAACCCATCTATGTCGAGCGCTGGCCGGCTCACAAAATGCTTCAATCGCTCCACGCGTTGCGCCGGACAAATCAGCCCGCCGGTGCAGCGCACATCAACTTCGCCCTCTTCTGCCACAGCTTCAGACTGACATTCGGGGCAATGATCGGGGAAATGATAATCAGGCCGCATCTCTTCGCGCGTTAGATTATCGACAATTTGCGGGATGACATCGCCTGCGCGTTGCACGACCACCCGGTCTCCCGGACGCACGCCCAGCCGCGTGATTTCATCGCGATTGTGCAATGTAACGTTAGAGACGACCACACCTCCCACTGTCACGGGTGTCAGCCGGCCCACCGGGGTCAACTTGCCTGTGCGGCCCACTTGAATATCAATGGCTTCCAACGTGGTTTCGGCCCGTTCGGCGGGGAACTTATGCGCAATCGCCCAGCGCGGCGCCTTGACAACAAAGCCCAGCCGCGCCTGCCAATCCAACCGGTCCACCTTGTAGACCACGCCATCAATATCAAAGGGCAGATCTGCACGGAGCGCTTCAATGGTTCGGTAATGCGCAAGAACTTCAGCCGTACTGGTCAATCGCACAAAGCGCGGATCAACGGGGATGCCCCA
>JBEEOY010000104.1:0-26314 GCA_041191345.1 Pseudomonadota bacterium | reverse complement strand
AGCTAAAACAGATCGCATCTCGATAAGCTTCAATTACCGCTGAGGATGCGGTAAGCCTGTGCGCATGACACAGACTTATGACGCAGAGCTGAAGCTTTTCATCAATGGCAGTTGGCGCACGGGCGAAGGCCGCGATGCGCATGCCGTGCTCAACCCCGCAACTGGCAATGCCATTGCCGAACTTCCGCTCGCCAGCGCAGCGGATTTGGATGAGGCGCTGGACGCCTCGGCCAAGGGCTTTGCCGCGTGGCGCCAGATGGATGTCGAGGCGCGCGGGGCGATCCTTCATAAAGCCGCCGCGTTGATCCGAGAGCGGACGGAGGTAATTGCTCTGCTGCTGACGACCGAGCAAGGCAAGCCGCTGGTCGAAGCACGTGGCGAAGTTGCCTCATCGGCGGCTCTGTTTGATTATTATGCGGAAGAAGCCAAGCGCGCTTATGGCCGCGTGCTGGTGCGGCCCAGTGGCCAGCGATCCATTGTCATCAAACAGCCCGTTGGCCCAACGGCAACGTTCACGCCGTGGAATTTCCCGGTTTATCTGATGGCGAAAAAGCTGGCAGCGGCATTGGCCGCTGGCTGTTCCGTCATTGCCAAGCCGCCTGAAGAAACGCCGGGCTGCACCTCTGCCCTAATGCGCTGCCTGAGTGATGCGGGTGTGCCTGCCAATGTGGCACAACTCGTCTATGGCGTGCCAGATAGCGTAAGCCGCCATTTGATTGCCTCCCCCATCATCCGCAAAGTCAGCTTCACAGGCTCCATCCCCGTCGGCAAACATTTGATGCGGCTGGCGGCGGATGGCGTGAAGCGGATCACCATGGAATTGGGCGGCCATGCCCCCGTTCTCATTTTTGACGATTGTGATCTGGACAAGACACTCGACATGGTTGTCCCGCAGAAATTCCGCAATGCCGGCCAAGTCTGCGTCTCGCCCACACGCTTTTACGTGCAGCGCGGCATTTATGACCGCTTTGTGGAAGGTTTTGCCGCGCGGACGCAGCAAGTGACCGTCGGTAACGGGATGGATGCCGCGACCAAGATGGGCCCGCTGGCCAATGCGCGCCGCCCAGATGCGATTGACGCACTGGTCGAAGATGCACGAGCCAAGGGCGCGCGCGTTCTGGCCGGTGGCGCGCGCGGCAATCAAGGCTTTTTCTATCAGCCCACAGTGCTGGCTGATGTGCCGCTGGAGGCCAATGTCATGTCGAATGAGCCCTTTGGCCCCGTCGCCCTGATGCGGCCCTTTGACAGCTTTGACGAGGCGATCGACCAAGCCAACCGCCTGCCTTATGGCCTCGCCGCCTTTGCCTTTACCGAAAATGGCCGACAGGCAAATCTGCTGGGCGATGCGCTGGAAAGCGGGATGGTGGGCATTAACAGCTTTGGCATTTCCGTGCCCGATGCGCCTTTTGGCGGCATTAAAGAATCGGGCTTTGGAAGCGAAGGCGGGCCGGAAGGGTTAGACAGCTATCTCGTGACCAAAGCGATCCACCAAGCATGAACCAAGGCGGCCCCATAAGCCGCGCATTGTGGCTGGGGCTGGGCATGGCCTCCGTTGGGCTTGGCGTGATTGGCGCTTTTCTGCCAATCCTTCCAACAGTTCCCTTCATGATCCTAGCCGCCTTTGCCTTTTCACGCAGCAACCCGGCATGGGAGGCAAAGCTGCTCAATCACCCGCGCTATGGGGCTTCCCTGCGCGCGTGGCGGGAAAAGGGGATTATCAGCCGCACAGGCAAACAAGCAGCAACGGGGGCCTTTGCAGTGAGCATTGTCATTGGCTTTCTCTTCCTCTCGCTGCCTTGGTCGCTCATCCCACCCGGCGTGGCGCTCCTCTGCCTCAGTTGGATTTGGACACGGCCAGAGGCGTGAGCCTTTTCTCCTGAAACAGCCTCGCCTAAGGACAGGGCATGACACAGACACAGTTGCGCACAGGCGGCCAAATTTTGGTGGATCAGTTGGTGATCCAAGGCGTTGATCGCCTGTTCTCCGTGCCGGGGGAGAGCTTTCTGGCGGTCCTCGATGCGCTGCATGATCGGCCTGAAATCCAAAACATCGTTTGCCGACAAGAAGGTGGCGTGACTTTCATGGCCTGTGCCGATGGGGCGCTGACCGGGCGGCCGGGCATTGCCTTTGTGACGCGCGGGCCGGGGGCGACCAATGCCGCCATTGGCGTGCATGTCGCGATGCAAGATTCCCAGCCGATGATCCTGTTCATTGGCGATGTGGATCGGGGAATGAAGGACCGCGAAGGTTTTCAGGAAGTTGATTTTACCACCATGTTCACGCCGCTTGCCAAATGGGCCGTGCGGATTGATGAAGCGGCGCGTATTCCCGAATATGTGGCCCGTGCCTTTACAGTTGCGATGTCGGGCCGCCCCGGCCCGGTCGTCATTGCGCTGCCCGAAGATATGCTGTGCGAGCTGGCAGAGGCGATGGACCGGCCGCGCGTCGAACGCATTGCCCAAGCGCCAGAGCCCACACAGATGGCGGCGCTGGCGACGCATCTGACAGCCGCAAAGAACCCAGTCGCCATTATTGGCGGGGCGGGCTGGACGCCTGAGGCGGCACAGGCGATGCAGAATTTTGCCGAAGGCTGGGGCATTCCCGTTGCTTCGGCCTTTCGTCGTCAGGATGCCATGGCCAATGACTCCGCCGTTTGGGCGGGCAATTTGGGCTATGGCCCCAACCCTAAGCTCGTCGCGCGGATCAAATCGGCAGACCTTGTGCTGGCGATTGGCGCACGATTGGGCGAAGCGACGACTGATGGCTATACGCTGATCACCCCGGATCATCCGGGCCAGACGCTGATCCATGTTCACCCTGACCCCAATGAGCTGAACCGCGTCTATAAAGCCGATCTGGCGATCTGCGCGGATATGACGCGCTTTACACAGGCGGCTGCCGCCTTGCCTGCCCCTGCCTCGCCCTCCCCCAGGGGGGCGGAGGCGCATCAGGACTGGCTGGTGTGGAACACCCCTGCCCCGTTTGAGACAAAGCTGGACCTTGGCCAATGCGTGGCGACGATGCGCGATGCGCTGCCGGCGGATAGCATCCTGTGCAATGGCGCGGGCAATTTCTCAGGCTGGTGGCATCGTTATTGGCCCTATGGCGGGCCGGGGACGCAATTGGCGCCAACGGCGGGTGCCATGGGCTATGGCCCGCCTGCCGCTGTTGCGGCCGCCCTGCGTTGCCCCGACAAGATGGTCGTCGCCCTGGCAGGCGATGGCGATTTTATGATGAATGGGCAAGAACTCGCCACCGCGATGCAATATGGCTGCAATATGCTGGTGCTGGTGGTGGACAATGGCGTGTACGGCACCATCCGCATGCATCAGGAGCGCGAATATCCGACGCGTGTTTCCGGAACGGGGCTGTTCAACCCTGATTTTGCCGCGTTGGCGCGCGCCTATGGCGGCTGGGCGGCGACTGTTGAAACCACTGATCAATTTGCCCCCGCACTGGCCGAGGCCATGCAGCATCAAGGCCTGCGCCTGCTGCATCTGAAAACCGAGGCAGAGCGGATTAGTGTGGGGACGACCATTTCCGCGCTGCGGGGGCGTTAATCCCCCGCGCGTTTGGCCGTCTTCATGCTTTCGCGCGTGATGGGATAGCCCAGGCCTTCGGGAATACAGAGGAAGATATTCTCCCCATCTTTCTCCACCCATGGCGTCACTGTTTCTACGGGCACAGTTTCCGCATGGGCGCGGGCTTCTTCAAAAGTGTTGAACAGGGCCAGCCGTTCCAAATTGCGGTGCGTGGGGAAGATGACGTGGACATCACCCCGCAAGGCCGCCTCTATTGTTGCTTGTGCGCTGTCCCAAAAGGTGCGGACGTTTTCCGTCGCATCGACAATGGCTTCGGGCAGATCATCAGGCGCGCGGGCAATGTAAAAGCGCGTGTCAAACACGCGCGTTTCCTTAAAATTGGGCCGCCAGCGTGCAAAGGGGATCAGCGCCTCCAAATCTAGGGCTAAATCTGCTGCATCGAGAAGCGCACTGAATTTTTCACGCGCGTGGAGTGCCTTGCGTGCCTCTTCCAACCAGCCCGAGGGCGGCGCAGAGGCGAGCCCCACAGGCACGCCGCTTTCTTCAATTGTCTCGCGAATGGCGGCAATGCGGGCCGCGGCGCACTCTGCCTCAATATGGCTGTGGCGGCTGGCCAAGTGATGATCATCTGCATCGACACGCCCGCCGGGAAACACAATTGCCCCACCGGCAAACACCATGCCTTTGGACCGTTCGACCAGCAGCAATTCAGGCGGGCCATCCGCGCGTTCACGAAACAAGACCAACGTGGCCGCGGGAATTGCGGGAACCGTCTCTCCGGCTTCAGCCATATCAATATTCACTGCCGCACCACTCCCTTTATCCGCAATCGCTTGGTATGCCTGTCTTGAACCAGCCAGCGCCAGCGGGCAAGCCGGAAGCGCGCGCAAGGGAGAGACAAAAGCGATGGACATCATCCCCATGCTGGGCATTGCCGCAAGCCTAAGCCTGTTGGCGGGTTGGCGGATTTATCTGTGCGTGTTTGCCACGGGCCTTGCCATGCACTTTGGGATGATTGAGGCGCCACGCCATGCGGCGGGCTTGCAGATTTTGGCGCATCCTTGGGTGCTTGGGATAGCGGGCCTTGGCCTTATGCTGGAATTTTTTGCCGATAAGGTCGCGTGGCTCGATTCGCTATGGGATGTGGTGCACGACCTTGTCCGGCCGATTGGCGGCGCGCTGTTGGCGCTCGCCATTATTGATCCGTCGCAGCCTTTTTGGCAGATCATCGCCCTGCTTTTGGGCGGCAGCGGTGCGCTTATCAGCCATAGTGCCAAGGCGGGAACACGCGCCATCATCAATGCGAGCCCAGAGCCGTTCAGCAATATCGCAGTCTCAATAGGCGAAGATGTAATTTCAGCCGGGCTAGTGCTTCTCATCTTCAACGCGCCCGTTGCCGCAGCGTTGACCGCGGTCATCCTGCTTTTCGGCGCACTGGCGTTGATGGCCGCTGCCCGCCGGATGCTGAACCGCATGTTCACGCCGCCCCAGCCACAGCGGGGCGGCTGAACAAGGTTAGACGCGCATTGGCATCAGCACATAGAGCGCGGCGGACTTATCATTCTCACGGATCAGCGTTGGCGCAGCGGCGTCTGCCAGATGCACTTCCACGCTGTCGCTTTCCACCTGGCTGAGAATGTCCATCAAATAGCGGGCATTAAAGCCAATTTCGAAAGCTTCGGAGGAATAGCTGCCCGGCACTTCTTCCGCCGCGGTGCCATTTTCCGGCGAGGTGACCGAAAGCGTAATCCGATCTGGCTCAAGCGCCATTTTAACTGCGCGAGTCTTATCCGACGCAATGGTCGACACGCGGTCCACACCAGCCATGAAGCTTTTCGGGTCAATCCGCAGCAGCTTATCATTCCCGGTTGGGATAACGCGGCTATAATCTGGGAAAGTCCCATCAATCAGCTTAGACGTCAGGACAGCAGTGCCCAAGCCAAAGCGGATTTTGGTGGCCGACAGCGATACTTCCACTGTGCCTTCAACTTCATCCAGCAGCTTGCGCAATTCGCCCACGCATTTGCGCGGCACGATGATGTCAGGCATGCCCTCGGCCCCTTCCGGGCGCGGAATGGTGACACGAGCCAAGCGGTGACCATCCGTGGCAGCGGCCTTCAGCACAGGCTGGCCGTCATCTGCGACATGGAAGAAAATGCCATTGAGATAATAGCGGGTTTCTTCCGTCGAAATTGCAAAGCGCGTCTTATCAATAATTTGACGCAGCGCAGCGGCGGGCAATTCAAAACGGGTCGGCAAATCGCCTTCCGCAATCATCGGGAAATCATCGCGCGGCAGCGTGTTGAGGCTGTAGCGCGAGCGGGCGGCCACAACTTGCATTTTGCCATCGGCTGCCGTCAGCGAGACTTGCGTGCCTTCGGGCAGCTTGCGGACAATATCAAACAGCGTGTGCGCCGACACCGTGGTGGCGCCGGGAACGTCGACACTTACGGCTTCGAGCGACTCATTAATCTGCAAATCGAGATCCGTCGCCATCAGGCGGATGGTGCCATCTGCTGTGGCTTCCAACAGGACATTCGACAAAATGGGGATAGTGTTGCGGCGCTCCACGACCGACTGGACGTGGCCGAGGCTCCTCAACAGATTTGCGCGTTCGATCGTCGCCTTCATTCAAACCCCCGAAAATCGTCTACTGGCCGCATGGGAGTCGGCCTTATCAATATTCTAGGGTCATGAACAAGATTGGCGGGCACGGCAACCCCCGCCTTTCGCTTGCACTAGCAATAAATTGTGGGAAAAGCGGGCTATGAACATTAAAGGTCGCATCTTCATCGCTCGCCATGGCGAGACAGTCTTCAACTTTGCCAAACGGATGCAGGGCGACAAGCTCGACACCCCGTTGACCCGCACCGGATTCGCACAAGCCGATGCCATGGGTGCCGCGCTGGCAGACTGGCTCAAGCCGGGCGAAAAACTCCAACTCTGGTGCTCCCCCTCGGGCCGGGCCTTGCAGACTTTGGCCGTTGTCGCGGAACATATTGGCCATGATTGGCACCAAACCGCGCGCGAGCCGCGTTTGTACGAAATCAATGTGGGGGATTGGGCGGGGCGCACCTATGCCGATATTATGAGCGAAATCGGGCCGATTATGGACGCAGACACCGGGTTGTTCAGCGTCCGGCCGCCAAAAGGCGAATGGTATGATGAGATTGCCGCACGGCTGACGCACTGGCTGGAAGAGACGGCGCATATTGAAGACGACCGGCTGGTGATCATGCACGGTATGTCGAGCCGGGTGCTGCGCGGGCTGTTGCTGGGCCTGCCCATCACTGATCCGTGGAAAGCCCCCATTGCCCCCAGCCTGCCGCAGGGGACCATGGTCGTCATCGAAAATGGCGCAGAACGCATTGTCCGCCAAGGCGGCGGCGGGCATCTGGCCTAACCTCATGCGCAGTCTGGCCGCTTGTCTTGCGCTCTGGGGGCTGAGCGCCAGCCCGGCCATGGCGCGCGCGCCGCTGGGGATGTTTGGCAGTTGGGGCAGCTTTCGAGACACCCAGCCACTGCGCTGCTTTGCCATTGCAACGCCCGTTGAACCGGGCACAGGCAAATGGCGGGGCTTTGCCGCCATTTCCCATTGGCCGGACAAGGCGATCCGTGGCCAAGTCCATTTTCGGCTGAGCCGGCAACGCCAGGCAGGCGCCGATGTTATGCTGAGCGTGGGGGACCGGCGCTGGCGGCTGATGGCGGGGGAATATGACGCTTGGGGGCCAAGCCCCCGTCATGATGCCTTTATTGTTGCTAAAATCCGCGCAGCGCGCAGCATGAGCATCTCAACTGTTGATGTAAATGGCCGGCCCTTTGCAGATAGCTATCGCCTGCAAGGCGCAGCCACTGCCATAGATGCCGCCGCCCTTGGCTGCATCCGCCGATAATCAGGGGCGCCCTGCCCCCGTGGCACCCCCAGCTGACTGGCTGGCACCGGCGCGCGGCGCGCCAGAGGGCAGCAAAAATGTAATTTTGCGCGCCATGAAATCCACGGATACGCGATCAAAGCTTTTCAGGCTTTCCATGCCCATCAGCATGGATGGCTTATTGTGCAAATCAAACAGGCGAAAGGGATGGGCATCGGCAAAGGCAATGGCCGCATTGCCCATTAACACGCCGCCAATCCGCAGCCGATTGACGATGGTATAGTCTGCCGGGGTGCGCTGGCCCAGCACATCAATCATCTCAATTGGGCGCGTTGTCGTGCGCGGGTCGCGCGCCAGCATCAGCCGCTTAAGCCGCAAATTGCCCACACTATTCTGGGCGCCCGTATCCACCACGACCCAGACTTTCTGGCCATTGGCATCAGCATCTACCATCACCAATTGCCCGAGACGCGACCGAGCCGTCACCACAATGACATCACTGGCAGAGTCAACGTCACGCTCACGCTGGGTGGCGGGTTCCAGCGTCATTGTGCCAGCCCGAAAATCCATAATGATCCGCTGGCCCTTCAAGCTATCAAGACCCAGAAGCCCATCTGCCCCAATATATTGCCGCGGCAAGGCGGCAGCCTCTAACCGGCGCGAGACGCGCGGCGAGATTTGCAGATGATCCACCTTGACCACATCCACCCGCCCACTGCCGCCCATGGCGTGCAGGCGCACATTGCCTGCTTTGCGCAGGGCCAGCCGCTCTGCCAATTCGCGCGAAATAACAGTGCGATCCGCGCCCGTATCAATCACAAAGGAAAACGGCCCCTCGCCATTGACCATAACAGGCACTGTCATGCGAGCCGCGCCATCATCACCCGTGGGCACCACATCTGCCGCAGCAGAGGCCGTCGCCTCGGCAACAAATGTGTCGCGGCTTTCTTGCGCCAGCACGGGGCTGGGGCTGAACAGCAAGGCCGCAAGCACCAAAGCGTGCATCGGTATCTCCATGATGGGCGTGCCATTGGGCAACGCTTGGCAAGCCTATCATAGCCGGGCCTTAGCGCAATGAGTCGAAAGACTAGGTCCGGCTGCCCATCGCGGTTTTGGCCAAGGCCTCAGCCTCAAACAAAAGCTGATCTTCGGCTGCCCCCTGCGCCACGCTTTCCCGGCCAACAATTGCCATAACAGGCACGGCCAAGGGGCTGATCCGATCTAGCTTTTTATGGACCATGGTTTGCGCCGCGCGGTCGAGCAGCGCGCCCAAGCGGCCCACATCCGTCATCCGCGTCCGCGCATCGGCCCACGCCGCCTGCATGAGCAGATGGTCAGGCTCATAGCGGCGCAACACATCGTAAATGAGATCCGTTGAAAAGGTCACTTGCCGCCCCGTCTTGCGCTTGCCGGGGATTTGCCGTTCCACCAGCCCGCCAATGACCGCCACTTCGCGAAACGCGCGTTTGAGCAGAGCTGAATTTTCCACCCAAGTGACAAATTCGTCAGTCAAAATATCGGCGGACAAGAGGGCTGCTGGATCGTCAATGGGCTCAAGCCCCCAAATCGCAAAGCTATAATCACTGGCGACAAAGCCAATGGGGTGCAGCCCTTGGGCCTCCATGCGCCGCGTGAGGAGCATGGCAAGCGATTGGTGCGCATTCCAGCCTTCAAAGCTGTAGACGACCATATAGTGCATCTGCTCATGCGGGAAAGTTTCGACCAGCAGCTCCCCGGGTGCGGGCAGGGTGGAGACGCGGTCCTGCACCTCCAGCCAATCGCGCACATCATCGGGAAAACGCGCCCAACTGGCGCGATCATGCAGAAAATGCCGGACACGATCTGCCAGATGCGTCGTTAGCGGCATACGCGCACCCATATAGCTGGGGATACGGGCCTTTTTACTGGTCGCCCGAACGGTCAGGCCCTGTGCGTCAGTGCGCTCTACCTCCAAGCTTAGCCCTGCAAAGTAAAAGCTATCGCCCGGCATCAGGCTGGCCGCGAAATATTCATCCAGCTGGCCCAGCCGCCGCCCATTTTTAAAGCTGACATCGAGCATGGGGGTGTCAACAATAATGCCGGCGTTCAGCCGGTGTTGCGCCACAAATTGCGGATGCGTGATCCGCCACAGGCCATCGGGCGTTCGCGTCAACCGGCGAAAGCGATCATAAGCCCGCAGCGCATAGCCCCCTGTCGCAATGAAATCGAGCAGGCGAGAGAATGTCTCTTCCTCTAAATCCGCATATTGGGCTGCCCCTCGCACTTCCGCCAGCATGGCTGCTTCATCAAAAGGTGCGGCACAAGCACAAGCCATAAGATGCTGGGCCAGCACATCCAAGCTGCCAGGGCGAAAGGGCTCGCCATCCAGCACGCCTTCCCCAATGGCATCCCACGCGGCCAAAGCCTCCAGATATTCAAAGCAATTGCCGGGGACGAGAATGGCCTCAGACGCCTCGTCCAAACGGTGATTGGCGCGGCCAATGCGCTGCAACAGGCGCGACGAGCCTTTGGGCGCACCCATTTGAATGACGCAATCGACATTGCCCCAATCCACCCCCAGATCGAGGCTGGCCGTGGCAACCAAGGCCCGCAGCCGCCCATCTGCCATCGCATTTTCCACTTTGCGGCGCGCCTCAATATCCAAGCTGCCATGGTGAATGCCAATCGGCAGCTTATGATCGTTGATTTTCCATAATTCCTGAAAAATCAGCTCACACAGGCCGCGTGTGTTGCAAAAGACAATTGTGGTCTGATGTGTTTCAATTTCGGCCATGACCTGCGGCACAGCATAAGCGCCACTATGCCCGGCCCAAGGAACGCGATCTTCCGGCAGCAAAATGGCAAGATCAGGCGGGGCCCCAGCATCGCCCTGCACCAGCCGCACCGTCCCGCCTTTGGGGGCAAGCCAGCGCTGGAACAGCTCTGGCTCAGCCACTGTGGCAGACAAGGCCGCCCGGCGCATCTGCGGGGCAAGCGCCTGCAGCCGGGCCATGGCAAGATTGTGCAAATCCCCCCGCTTGCCTGTGGCAAAGGCGTGCACCTCATCAATCACAATCCGCTGCACCCCGGCCAGCATGTCGACACTTTCGGGATAGGAGAGCAGCAGGCTGAGGCTTTCCGGCGTGGTCAGCAAGATATGGGGCGGCTTGGCCCGCTGCCGGGCCTTGCGATCTGACGGAGTATCGCCTGTGCGCGTTTCCACGCGAATATCGAGGCCCATGTCTTCAATGGGCTGCAGCAAATTGCGCCGGACATCAACGGCCAGCGCCTTTAATGGCGAGATGTAAATTGTGTGCAGCCCGTCACGCGGATGCGCGACCAGATCAGCCAATGTCGCCAGAAACCCGGCCAGCGTCTTGCCCGCCCCAGTTGGTGCAACCAGCAAGGCGTGCTCCCCCGCCATATAGGCGTCGCGCATCTCCATTTGGTAGCGCCGCGGCGACCAGCCCCGTTTGGCGAACCAATTTTGAAGAAGAGAGGGTAATTCTGACACACACCTTCTCTGCACCGCTCCGCCCCTGTCATTCCAGTAAAAAAGATCAGCGTCTCACTGCCTTTCTAACCAAGTTTTCACGCCCAGGCGGCGGATCTGCATGATAGCCTATGGCTCTTGCCCCATAGAGTGCGGAGAGATGGATGATTGCGTTTCTAAAAACCCGGCTGCGCCAAATGCGGCGTGAAGGCAGGGCAGTCCGCCTCATCAACGCGCTTGCCTATCTTAATTATCAAGCGAAGAATTTTCGAGATTGGCTGGGCGCGGGGCGTATGGCCCGGCTGTTGCAGCAACGTGCGTTCAAAGACGATACAACGGCGCTTGTGCAGTTTACGATGCAGGAAAGCGGCGGCGCGATCCGCCCGTTGCAAAACCCTTGGGAAATTAGTCAGCTTATGCACCGCGTGCGTGAAAAGCAGCCGCGCGTCATTGTGGAAATTGGCACAGCCAAAGGGGGCACTTTATTCCTGTTTTGCCAGCACGCGGCACCGGATGCGCTGATCATCAGCCTTGATTTGCCCTATGGCCGCAATGGCGGCGGCTATCCACGCTGGAAAGAGGCCCTGTATCGCAAATTCACCAAGCCCGGCCAGACGCTGCACCTGGTGCGAGCAAATTCGCACCTCGTGGAAACGCGCCATCGCATCGAAACCTTGTTGGCGGGGCGCAAAATTGATGTGCTGATGATTGATGCTGACCATAGCTATGCAGGCGTTCGGCAAGATTTTGCACTCTACGCTCCGCTTGTTGCCGCAAATGGCTTTATCGCGCTGCATGATGTCATCCCCAACCGATTTGACCCCGAAATTGAAGTCCATCGCTTTTGGGATGAGCTGAAAACCCGCTACCCAACTGAAGAGTTGGTGGCTGATTACGCCCAAGGCAATTTGGGGATTGGCATTGTCCGCCCCATCACCGCGCGAGTGCGAGCCAAGGCCAAGCGGGTTTAATGCCCCACATTTTCCCCGCGCTCTAAGCCGGATGCCGCCAGTTGCGCATCAATTTGCGCCAAGAGCCGGGCCAATCCGGCTTCATCCTTCGCCTCGGCGCGGGCCACCAGCACATCTTGCGTGTTGGACGCGCGCAGCAGCCACCAACCATCTGGCGTGTTCACCCGTGCGCCATCGGTGCGGTTCACATCTGCGCCTTCGGCTTCCAGCCGGGCCAAAACTTCTTCCACCACGGCGAATTTGCGGCTTTCATCAACTTGAAAGCGCATTTCAGGCGTGTTGATCATGGCGGGCATGGCAGATCTAAGGGCCGTCAAAGAACCGCCCAATTCGCTGACAGCTTCAATCAGGCGCAAGCCCGCATAAATGGCATCGTCAAAGCCATACCAGCGATGCTTGAAGAAAATATGGCCCGACATTTCGCCTGCGAGGGGCGAGTTGACCTCTTTCATCTTTGCTTTGATGAGGCTGTGGCCCGTTTTCCACATCAGCGGTGTGCCACCCAATTCGGCCACGCGATCATAAAGCGCTTGGCTGGCTTTAACATCGGCAATGATTGTTGCCCCCGGCACATCCTTCAGCACGGCTTCTGACAGGATAGCGAGCAGCTGATCCCCCCATACCACCCGGCCCTCGCCATCAATCGCCCCAATCCGGTCGGCATCGCCGTCAAAAGCCAGTCCGAAATCGAGTTTCTTCTCTGCGACAAGGCGGCGCAGATCTTCCAAATTGGCTTCAACTGTGGGGTCTGGGTGATGGTTGGGGAAAGTTCCATCAATATCGGTAAAGAGCAAGTGATGCTCCCCAGGCAGGCGCTTGACCAAAGCCTCAATGACAGCGCCGCCCGCACCATTGCCGGCATCCCACCCCACACGGAAGGCGCCGCCTGTAAAGTCTTGGGCGAGCCGGGCGACATATTGGTCAAAAATATCGTGATCGCGGACGGTGCCGACCCCAGCCTCCCAATCCCCCGCAGCGGCAAGAGCGCCAATGGTTTGAATATCTGCCCCAAAAAAGGGCGCATGGGCGTGCACCATCTTGAAGCCATTGTAATTGGGGGGATTATGGCTGCCGGTTATCTGGATACCGCCATCTACGCCCTCCAAAGCGGCCTCCGCATAATAGAGCATTGGGGTTGGCCCTAGGCCCACGCGCACGACATCAGCACCGCTTTCTGTCAGGCCCTTGATCAGGGCTGCCTCCAACATGGGGGAGGACAAGCGACCATCATAGCCAATAGCCACTGTCTTGCCGCCTGCACGCCGCACGATGGTCGCAAAGCTGCGGCCAATGGCCCAAGCATCCGCTTGCGTCAGCGTGTCGCCAACAATTCCCCGAATATCATATTCGCGCAGCGCTGTGGCGTGGAACTCATGCGTCATTTGGCCCGGCTTTCCTTGGAAAATTGATCGTCACGGCCTGCCCAAATCGGCACGGGGAATCAAGTACCCCTCCGGGCGGATTTGCTAACCCCGTTCAGCCTTGATTGGCGTCTAACAACACGTCACGCGCGCGGTTCACTTGGGCGGCCAAATCTGCGCTTCCGCCGGCATCGGGATGCACCTTGGCGATAAGTCTTTTATGCGCCTCAATAATCTCATCGGCTGTTGCATCCTCCGCCACACCCAATAGGCGTGCGGCCTCGCCTCGGCGCATGATTTCAGAAGGGCGTTTGGCGCTGCGCCACAGCCAAATTATGGCCGCGATGACAGCAAAAAAAATTATAAAACGCATCAGCCAAACGCCAATTCGCGTTGGGCGGCGTCATGTGTGGGCAGCGCGAACGCAGAAATCATCTCGCGCAATTCCTGCCGCGCCGCGACATGGCTGACGGAAAAACCGCCCAGTTCTTTCTTATCGAGCAGCGTTAGCCCCTTGGGGAAAAGCTCACGATAGATCACACGTTCGCTCAGCCCCGGCACGGTGCGAAAGCCAACCCGCTTGGACAATTCACCCAAGGCAGCGCCAACGCGTCGCATATTATGTGCATCCAGATGCTGCAGCCGGTTGCGCAGCACCACCCAATCCACGGTCGCCCCATCGGCGCGGGCGCGTTCTTTGCGCAAATCCCAGATCAGCTCGGCATAAAAGCTGGGCTTGCTGACGCGGAAACTTTCCGGATCAACTTGGCCAATCAAGTCCAGATCAACAAAGCTGTCATTAATGGGCGTCACTATTGTGTCCGCCCGGGCAATGGCGGCGCGCGCCACGGGATCATCCCGGCCCGGCGTATCAATAATCAGAAAATCTTGCCCCACGCTCAAGCGCGCAATTTCTGCCTCGAGCGCGGCTTCCGTCAGTGGATCGAGGACAGAATAAAGTGGCAACTCAAGATCCGCATCGCGGCGGCGCACTGTGGCCTCGCGGTTTTCTAAATAGCGGGCCAATGTGCGCTGGCGCGTATCCAGATCAATCGCGGCAACCTTATGCCCAGACACAGCAAGCGCCACAGCAGTATGCACCGCCGTTGTCGATTTGCCTGAACCGCCCTTTTCATTGGCGAAAACGATGATGTGCGGCTTTGCCCCCGACATGAACCTGCTGCGATCCTTCCTTGATTCGCCTCCCTTACTCTCGCTAGAGACGAAAGCCCTTAATAGCCGTGCAGGAAAGACCGTGCAAACCATCCATGATCGTGCTGCGCTAACCGCGCATTTGGGCAGCTTTCGCGCCGCTGGCGAGACGATTGCCTTGGTCCCGACCATGGGGGCGCTGCACGCCGGGCATATGGCCTTGGTGGCTGAGGCAAAAAAACGGGCCACGCGCGTTGCCGTCTCTATCTTTGTGAACCCCAAGCAATTTGGCCCGAATGAAGATTTTGAGGCTTATCCCCGCCGGGCCGAGGCAGATTCTGCCAAGCTGCTGGCTGCCGGTGTCGATGTGCTGTGGATGCCGAGCGTCGACGAAATGTATCCCACAGGCTTTGCCACCAATATCCGCGTGGATGGCCTGCCCGACCGGCTGTGCGGCGCCGCGCGGCCCGGCCATTTTGATGGCGTGGCAACCGTGGTTGCCAAGCTGTTCAACCAAGTGCGGCCCGACATTGCGATTTTTGGCGAAAAGGATTGGCAGCAATTGGCCATTATCCGCCGCATGGCTGCTGATTTGGACATGGGCATAGATGTGGTTGGCTTTCCCACCCAGCGCGAGGATGATGGCCTCGCCCTATCATCGCGAAATGCCTATTTGACGGCGGAGGAACGCGCCGCTGCGGTATCGCTGCCGCGTGCTTTGGGCCATGCCGCGCGGACCATTGAGGGTGGTGACGACATTGCCAATACGCTGTCCAGCATTGCACCTGCCCTGCTGAAGGCCGGCTTTTCCTCAGTTGATTATGTCGAGTTGGTCGACGCCGAAACCCTTGTTCCGCTTGAGAAACTCAATCGCCCTGGCCGGCTGCTTGCGGCTGCCCGCATTGGCAAGGCGCGCTTGATAGACAATCTGCCAGTGCTGCCCGCTGCATAAATTTGTTAGTCCATTAACTGCTTGTTTAAACCATTTTGGTCCAATCACCTCATCCAAGGCGGATAGAGGATGAACGATCATGGCAGACACATTGATCACTGGGGTGTTCAAGATAAACCGTTGGCTTAGAGATGCAGCCAATGGCGCGCCCGATGCCTGTTTTGAATTGGGCATAGCCTATGCCTCGGGGCATGATGGCATCGCCCCAGATTATGTCGAGGCGCATAAATGGTTTAACTTGGCGGCGATGAGCGGGGATGAGCGCGCCCAGCAATATCGCGCCGATCTGGCAGCGGAAATGTCAGCCCGCGAGATTGCGTTGGCCCAGCGGGCTGCGCGGGATTGGCTGGTCGGCACCAACCGCAAGGCCGCTTAATCAGCTTTGCGGAACGGCGTCAGCTCTTGCAAATAGTCTCTATCGCGCGCAACCGCCCGGCGTTCCCGGTCCAGAAAATCGGCAACGGCAGCGCGAAAGCCGGGGTGCGGAATATAATGCGCGGAATAAGTGGGCGTTGCGACATAACCACGGGCCAGCTTATGCTCGCCTTGTGCGCCCGCTTCGACCCGCGCGAGGCCAAGCGCAATCGCTTCTTCAATGGCGCGATAATAGCAGAGCTCAAAATGGAGGAAGGGCACCTCCTCCGTGCAGCCCCAATAGCGACCATAAAGCGCCTCAGACCCAAGAAAGTTCAGCGCACCTGCAATGGGCACGCCCGCGCGCTCTGCCAAAAATAATAGGATTTGGTCGCCCATTGTCGCGCCAATTTCTGAGAAGAAACTGCGCGTGAGATAAGGTCGGCCCCATTTGCGCGCGCCAGTATCTTGATAAAAATACCAAAAGGCATCCCAATGCGCCTCTGTTATCTCAGGCCCACGCAGTGCCTTAATCTCTAGCCCGGCTTGGGCTGCCGCCCGTTCCTTGCGGATGGCCTTGCGCTTGCGGGATGACAGTGCCGCCAAAAAATCGTCAAAGTCGCGATAGCCGTCATTAAACCAATGATATTGGATGCCCTCTCGGATCAACCAATCCGCGGCCTGAAACAGGTCTAGCTGGTCAGCCGACACAAAAGTGGCGTGAGCAGAGGATAGCTCATTCTGGTCCGTTAGCGCTTCGGCTGCCGCAATTAACTGGCGGGCCACGCTGGCCTCTTGCGCCAGCAGACGTGGACCGGGCACTGGCGTAAACGGGGCCGCAATCTGCAACTTGGGGTAATATTGCCCCCCTGCCCGCTGCCAGGCTTCGGCCCAGCCATGGTCAAACACATATTCGCCCTGGCTGTGCGATTTTAAATAGGCGGGCACAGCGCCTGCAAGGGCCCCATCTGGCCCATCAATTAAAATGAGGGCAGCTTGCCAGCCTGTGCCCGGCCCGACACTGCCAGAGTGCTCCAACGCGGCCAGAAAGGCATGAGACATGAAAGGATTGCCCGTGCCAGCACAGGCCGTCCATTGGGCGGCGTCAATCTGGGTAACGCCCTCTGCCACACGGGCGCTGATGCCCGGATCAGGCGGGCCGGATGGCGACAATGGCATCGACCTCAACAACCGCACCGCGCGGCAGCACTGGCACACCCACTGCCGAGCGGGCGTGGCGCCCTGCATCGCCAAAGACATCAATCATCAGGTTAGACGCGCCATTGGCAACCAGCGGCTGGTTGGTAAAATCACCATGCGAGTTAATGAACACACCCAGCTTCACAACACGCGCCACCCGATCAAGGCTGCCAAGCGCCGCCTTCATCTGGGCAATCAACATCAAACCACAGGCCCGTGCCGCGGCCTCGCCATAGGCCTGATCCCGATCTTCACCGATCCGACCAGTCATCACTGTGCCATTGTCAAAAGGCAGCTGGCCAGAAATGTGCAGCAGGCCGCCAGCTTCCACTGTGGGCACATACGCCGCAACAGGGGCAGCAGCCTCAGGCAGGATAATGCCCAGTTCGGCCAAACGCGCTTCGGGGGATGATGCAGATGCGGCGTGATCACTGCCCATTGGGAATTCCTTCTTCAAATCGGTCTAAAATCCACTGGCGCGCGCTGGGCCAATCGTCAATGCGGGCATGGGCATGGGGATGCGGCTTAATGCGCGGGGCAAGCCGGGGCTCGCCCACCATGTGCAACCGCCACACATCAGGCGCATGTTCTGCCACTGAGCTGTGATTATGGCCCAGATCATCGACAAAAACCGTGCTCGTTGGCGCATAATCTGCAACAATTTGGCGTAGCAAAGGCCCTTTGCCGCCTTGATTGGTAAACACCGGAAATTCCACGCCCACACTGCGTAATTGGTGGATGCGGCCTTCCCGCTCATGGTCTGACAAATTGGTGAGCACCACAATATCCGCCACTTGTGCAATCTCGTGAATAGCCTCCAACGCGCCCTCAATGGGATATTGGCGGTGCATTTCTGTCGCAAAAAAGCCGCGCAGCAGCGGCCAAATTTCGTCATGCCCCAAGGCAATGCCCGTCGCCTTGTGGCGCAGCGCGTTGACGAACTCCCCGCTTTCAAGGTCGAAATGGATATGGTGTGCCTCATCCACCCAGTCGGCAAAAGGCACGACCATGTGGAGCAGCACTTCATCACAATCTGTAATCAGCAAAGGCCGCCCGCTCATGCCCAATTCTCCCGTGCTGGTGGCAATAATATGGCCGGTGCAACACCAATGGCCTCGGCGCAAGCCAATAGGTCAGGCTGGTGGCCTTCTAAAAAAAGTCTGACCGCATCGTGAAGACCCGGATCAGCCAGCCGTAAACGTAAATCGTCGGGGAAAAATCCGGTCAAAGCCAAGAAGCGCTGGGCACGAGCATCATCTGCCAACACCCAGCCAAGCGCCATAATCGCGGCGGTTGTGACGTCTTGTTCATTTGTTCGGTCTAATTTCATCGACTAGAATAAGGCCTAACGAAATGGGATGGTCCGATGACCAAAAGGGTACTTGTTGTCGAGGACAACGAACTTAACCTCAAGCTTTTTTGTGATCTTCTAAAAGCACATGGCTTTATGGCTGAACCCGTGCGCGATGCCCGTGAGGCGCTGGACCGGGCCCGTGCGATTCGCCCAGACCTTATTGTGATGGACATCCAGATGCCGCATCTCAGCGGCCTTGACCTGATTGAAGCGATCCGTGGCGAGGAAAAGCTGCGCCACACGCCCATTATGGCGGTGACAGCTTATGCCGGCAAAGGCGATGAAGACCGGGTTCGCACCGCAGGCGCAGACGCGTTTGTTTCAAAGCCCATCACGCTTATGCGTTTTATGGACAGCATCAATGCGCTGATTGAAGAGACCGAAATGCGACTGCCGCATTAAAGCGGCAGGCCGAATTACTTGATCTTAGCTTCCTTGAACTCGACATGCTTGCGCACGACGGGATCATATTTGCGGAAAGACAGCTTTTCGGTCTGGGTCCGCGGATTCTTCTTCGTGACATAGAAGAAGCCCGTATCGGCCGAGCTCACGAGCTTGATCTTGACAGTGGTCGGCTTGGCCATGACCCGATAAACCTTCGTATCTGTTAAAAAAGGATTCGCGCAGGAGCGCGGTAAGCCGCGGCCATTGGGGGAGTGCGGCCAGTTTGTCAAGCGCCGCAGGGCGAGAAGACTGGGCGATCTGCGTTCCGCTGATCTGATTTATCACTTAGTCAAAGCAAACTTATCTGCAACCACGACCGGGCGGTGCGTGTTATCTCTTTTGTCAGAGAGAAGGAGACACGCATGCCCAACCGTAGCCATATTGATGCGCTGAACGCCACCTTGGCCGATTATTTTGCGCTCTACCTAAAAACCAAGAACTTTCATTGGCACATTTCAGGCCCGCATTTTCGGGATTTTCATGTGCTGTTGGATGAACAGGCTGCCGAAATTCTGGCAACAACAGATGTCATTGCCGAGCGGATTCGCAAACAAGGTGCCCCCACTTTGCGGTCTATTGGCCAAATCTCGCGGATCAGCCGCGTGAAAGATAATGACGAGGAGGATCTGGACGCCCCAACCATGCTGGCCGAATTGCGTGACGATACGCGCGCGCTGGTCGAGACGCTGAAGGACGTGAAAGCCCTTGTTGATGCAGCGAAGGACAATGCCACCTCTGGCCTTGTTGACACCTGGACCGACGAAGCGGAACGGCGGGCTTGGTTTTTGGAAGAAACCCTGCGGTAGAGCCTGACTATGTTTTGTCACGCAAAGGCCGAAACGAAAAAGGGCGACCCGCAAGGGCCGCCCTTCTCGTTCAATGGTCTCTCGCGTGACTTAGTCAGACGACGAAAGATTGACCGCTGAATTCTTGCCGCGGTTATCGACTTCAATGTCGAACTTCACGCGGTCGCCCTCGTTCAACGTGCCCATGCCGGCACGCTCAACAGCAGAAATATGCACAAAGGCATCCGGCTGGCCATCATCGCGCTGAATGAAACCAAAACCCTTCATGGAATTGAAGAATTTGACAGTACCTGTCGCGGTTTCACCCGTCAGCGTGCGTTGGACACGCGGCGGACGATCCCCAAAGCCACCGCGCGACTCACCGCCCATGCGGTCCTGACGCGGGGCGCGCTCTTCCACAGGAAGCGGATCGCCTTCAATCACCAAGTCAGTCGCAGAGATCTTGCCGCCACGATCAACCAGCGTGTAGCCAAGCGGCTGGCCTTCAGCCAAGCCAGCAAGACCAGCTTGTTCCACCGCACTGATGTGCACGAAGACATCTTCGCCGCCACCATCTTGCACGATGAAGCCAAAGCCCTTTTGCGCGTTGAAAAACTTTACGACGCCTTTGCCTTCGCCAACAACTTGGGCGGGCATCTGAGGCCGGGGAGCGCCGCGGAAACCGCCGCCACCGCCGCCGCCGCCGCCAAAGCGATCACCACCGCCGCCGAAGCGATCACCGCCACCGCCGAAACGATCGCCGCCACCGCCAAAGCGATTTCCACCACCGCCAAAGCGATCACCACCGCCAAAGCCGCCGTCAAAACCGCCGTCAAAACCACCATCGCGCTTATCAAAGCCGCGACCACCACGCTCACCGCGCCGCCCTCGATCAAAACCCATCCGTCAAAAAACTTTCTTCGTAATCGTGTTCGCCCAGATTAAACTAACTCCGGCCGCAGGACGAGAGCGACGGAAATTTGACGCAAAATACAGTACGCGCCTTTTCAACTATAACCCACAATGCAAAGTTCCGATAGCTTTTTCGCACATTCGCTTTTTTATGCTGTTCACATACGCTTGCGGGCAGCCTCGCAGCGGTGCAAAGGGACTTTTTTAATCTGACCAAGACTCAGCCAGATGTGGCGGCACGCCAGTGATTCTGCGCCCGAGCCACGGCAAGCGGAGACAGACATGGCCATCTACCTTCACGAAGAAGATTTGCCGGCAGACGCGCTGGGGGATGGGCCCGTGGCAGTAGATACGGAAACAATGGGTCTGTTGCCTGGTCGGGATCGGTTGTGCCTTGTCCAGATTTCGGATGGGCGCGGGGACGAGCATTTGGTGCGTTTCACCCCCGGCTCGTCCTTTGCCGCCCCCAATTTGAAAGCCGTGCTGGCAGACCCCAATCGGCTGAAGCTCTATCATTTTGCGCGCTTCGATTTGGCCTCTATCATGGCCTATCTGAACGTGATGGCAGAACCCGTTTATTGCACCAAAACGGCCTCGCGGCTGGTGCGCACCTATACTGACCGGCATGGCCTGAAAGACCTTGTCCGCGAAACGCTGGGGGTTGAACTGTCGAAGCAGCAGCAATCCTCAGACTGGGGCGCGCCAGTGTTGAGCGATGCGCAAAAGGAATATGCAGCCTCTGATGTCCGCTATCTTCACCGCGTGAAAGAGATTTTGGACCCGCGATTGGAACGCGAAGGCCGGATGGCGCTGGCCCAAGCCTGTTTTGACTTTTTGCCCCATCGGGCGCGGCTGGACCTTGCAGGCTGGCCCGAAGTCGATATTTTTGCGCATATCTAAATATGTCGGAAAAAGCCCTTCTTGATCGGTCGGCACGCCAGCTATGGGCACGGCCCGGCGGCAGCCATGATGAGGTGCTGCACATTCTGCGCCGCATTTTGCCTGCAGGCATTGGGGTTTTGGGACTTTTCTTGGTTTTCGCCCCAATTGCGAGCCCCAATGGGGATGTCAGCTTCATGCTGGCAAAAGACAATGTGTCGATGGCGCAAGAACGCCTACGCGTGACAGCGGCCACCTATCGCGGAGAAGACAGCAAGGGCCGCCCGTTTGAAATTCGGGCCGGCTCGGCTGTGCAACGTAGTTCGCAAGAACCAATTGTGCGGATGCGCAACCTTGTCGGCCAGCTTGAGATGGCAGAAGGCCCAGCCACATTGACTGCCAATGCTGGTCGCTATGATATGGACCGCGAAATTGTGCGCGTGGACGGGCCCCTGATCTTTCAAACGGCCGATGGCTATCGCGTTGAAGCCAATGATGTGGCTTTGGGCCTCAAATCTCGACGGTTGGGCAGTGCGGGGCCTGTGGCAGGCAAGCTGCCACTGGGCACCTTCAATGCAGATCGGCTGGAGGCAGACCTTTCTGCACGCACAGTTACGTTGAAGGGTCGCGCCCGCTTGCATATCGTGCAGCAGCAGGCCAGATAGCGCCGATGCGTTACGCCCCCCTTCTTATCGGCCTTGCCCTTGTGTGCACCGTGCCTGCCATTGGGCAAGCGCTGAAAGGCCATGATGCCAAATCGCCAGTTGATGTTGAGGCAGACCGTATTGAGGTGCAGGACCGAGCAGATCGTGCCGTCTTTTCGGGCAATGTTGTTGTTCGCCAATCCAATCTTACGCTCACGGCCAGCCGCCTGACTGTTGCCTATGCACGCGCGGATGGCGGCGTGACGATTGAACGGCTTGATGCGTCTGGTGGTGTGTCTGTCAAAAGTCCCAGTGAAACGGCCCGTGGTGATTTTGCGGTATATGATCTTAACCGCCGGATTATCACGCTGGTTGGGGGTGTTGAACTGACTCAGGGCAATAACCGAGTTCAGGGTGGGCGCATGGTGATTGACCTAGATACGGGCCGGGCAACAGTGGATGGCCGCAGCGCGCCGGGCACGGGCAATTCAGGCCGCGTCACGGGCCGCTTCACGGTCGCCAACACCAAGAAATAGATCAGTTTATCCGAAAATGGACGAAATTCGGCGCGTCTTGGCGACGCAGCAGTTGCCTTTGGCGCGAGCTATGCAATAATCTTGCCAAATGACGCCGATATTTATGCCTGATTTACTTTAAGGGCATAAACCCAGCAGGAACGACTATGAGCAAAGCCGCCGTCCTTGATCGCGCCGAGAGCGCCAGCCCCGCCCCTTTGGGCGGACTGTCTGTGGTGTCGATTGCCAAATCTTATGACAAGCGCACTGTTTTAACGGATGTTTCGCTTGCCGTGGGTCGGGGCGAAGTGGTGGGCCTGCTTGGCCCCAATGGCGCAGGCAAGACCACGTGTTTTTATTCGATCATGGGGTTGGTGAAGCCCGATTCCGGCCGCATTGAGCTGGATGGGCAAGATATTACCGGCCTGCCTATGTATCGGCGCGCCATTTTAGGACTGGGCTATTTGCCTCAAGAAACCTCGATTTTTCGCGGGCTGACAGTTGAACAAAACATCATGGCCGTGCTGGAGCTGGCAGAGCCAGATAAGGATGCGCGCGCCACCCGGCTGGAAACCCTGCTGGAGGAATTTGGCCTGACCCGGCTGCGCAGCGCGCCTGCCATGGCGCTTTCCGGCGGGGAACGCCGGCGCTGTGAAATTGCCCGCGCGCTTGCGGCGGACCCGTCGATCATGCTGCTCGATGAGCCGTTTGCCGGTATTGACCCGATTTCCATCGCAGACATTCGCGATTTGGTGAAACAGCTGAAAAAACGCCAAATTGGCGTCCTGATTACTGACCATAATGTCCGTGAAACCTTGGACATCGTCGACCGAGCCTGCATCATTTATGATGGCCGCGTGCTATTTGCTGGCAGCCCTGCAGATTTGGTCGCGGATGAGAATGTCCGTCGCCTCTATCTTGGCGAGGGCTTTAGCCTATAGCCATGGCGCTCGGCCCTCGCCTGGATTTGCGGCAGAGCCAGTCGCTGGTGATGACGCCGCAACTGCAGCAGGCCATTAAGCTGCTTGCGCTGTCCAACCTAGAAATCGACGCGTTTATTGCAGAAGAAGTTGAACGAAATCCGCTACTTGATGCGGAGCGCGATGGCCCTGACTTGCCCGCGCAAGACAGCGCAGATGAAGACTGGCATGAACTGTCCGGCGAGGATGGGGATGATCCTGTCACAACGGAACAGTTGATCGAAGCCGATACTGGGCCAGATAGCGATGGTCCCTTAGATGTCGATTATGCCAGCGAGACATTTCATCACAACAGCGCGGCTGATGGCGGCCCCGGGCGAGATGGGGCCTTAGGCGTTAACGGCGCCTTGGGCAGCTTTGACGAGGATGGACCAGATTTTGAGAATTTTGCCGCAGACGGCCTGTCGCTTCACACATATTTGATGCAACAGGCAGGTGCCACTTTGTCTGGCCCCGAGCTCTTACTTGCCGGCCACATCATCGCCCAAATTGACGAGTCAGGCTATCTCTTGGCGCCTTTGGCAGACATAGCCCAGCAATTGGGCACCCCACCGGCGGCCTGTGAGGCGGTTCTTCAGCAAATCCAGAGCTTTGACCCCACAGGCGTGGGCGCACGATCGCTTGCGGAATGCATCGCGCTGCAAGCGAAGGAAGCGGATCGATATGATCCGGCAATGGCCCGGCTGCTCGACAATCTGGACTTACTCGCACTGGGCCGTCTGCCCCAACTCAAGCGGATTTGCGGTGTCGATGACGAAGACTTGGCCGATATGATCCGCGAACTGCGCAGCTACAACCCAAAGCCGGGCCTACGCTTTGGCGGGGAGGCCGCCCACAGCCTGACGCCGGATATTTTCGTATCGCGGCGCGGCGCGGGATGGGCGGTTGAAATTAACAGCGCCAGCCTGCCTCGGCTGCTCGTCAACCGCAGCTATTATACCGAATTGCTTACCAGCAGCGCGGATAGGAAAAGCCGTGCATGGCTTAATGAGTGCCTGACATCGGCCAATTGGCTGATCAAGACGCTCGACCAGCGGCAGCGGACCATTTTGAAGGTCGCAACAGAGCTTGTGCGTCAGCAAGATGGTTTTTTCGCCACGGTGTCAGCCAGTTAAAGCCCCTCACCTTACGTCAAATTGCTGATGTTATTGCCATGCATGAATCGACCGTGAGCCGGGTGACCTCCAACAAATATCTCGCCTGCGACCGGGGGGTTTTTGAACTCAAATATTTCTTTACCAGCAGCATTGCTGCCGCAGATGGGGGCGATGCGATTTCCGCTGAAGCCGTGAAAAGCGCCATTCGCACACTTATTCAGGCAGAAGACCCGAAAGCGATCCTCTCTGACGACACATTGGTGGATTTACTCAAGGCCCAAGGTTTTGATCTGGCCCGCCGGACAGTCGCCAAATATCGCGAGGCTATGGGCATTGGATCCTCCGTCCAACGGCGCCGACAAAAGGCGCTGGGCGGCTAGATAGCTAGGGGGCAACTCAACCGATCTGCTGCAGCCAGACCAGCGCGACAGAGCCCGCAACAATGCGATACCACGCAAAGGGCGCAAAACCATAGCGCGTCACAATGGCAAGAAAGCCCTTAATCACTATCAACGCCACAATGAAGGACACGGCAAAGCCAATGGTAATATTGGTTACATCCTGCGCGGCAAGGGCGGCCCCTTCCTTATAAAGCGCAAGCGCTGTGGCCCCCATCATCGTTGGCACAGCCACAAAAAAGCTAAATTCCGCCGCAGTTTTACGCTCAATCCCCAGCGCGCGTGCGCCCATGATGGTCGCGCCAGAGCGGCTTACCCCGGGGATCATCGAGAGGCATTGAATAAAGCCAATGGTCAGCGCGGTTTGCCAGCTCATCGCTTCTACATTTTCGGTGTGGCTGTCGCGCGCGAAGCGTTCAATGACAAGAATGGCAACACCGCCCAAAATCAGCGCCCACGCCACAATTTCGGGCGTCTCAAGCATGGCCTTAATGGCGGAATACGCAAGCGCACCGACAGCTGCTGACGGCAAAAAGCCAAGCAAGATGTTGCGGGTAAAGCGAACTGGCCCCTGCTGCCACGAGAATAGCCCCAGCGCGACATCCCAAAAGCGCCGCCAGTACAACACAATCACGGCCAGAATGGCGCCCAGCTGGATGATGACATCAAAGGCACCGCCAGAGCCGTCTTTAAAGCCCAGCAACTCCCCCGCCAGCACCAAATGGCCCGTGGAGGATACAGGAATAAACTCTGTCAGCCCCTCAACAATACCCAAGAGGATGACAGTTAACAGCACACTCATGCAGCAGCCCCAAAGCGACCATGACGACGATAAATAAGCAACCAGCCGCGTGCAACGGCATCAAGCGGGGTTGCCTTAACTCCCAGCGCTGCAAGGCCACGCGCCTTGGCTGAAACAATATTGTCCGACTGGAGCATGATCCATTGATCACGCGTGATGGGCGCGCCCGGCAGCCAGCCTGTCAAAGTGGCAAGCGCCGCAGCCGCAACATCAGGCACATCAATGAAAATAGGTGACCGGCCGGTTTGCGTCGCAATCCATTCATTAATCTGGCGCATCGACAAAATCTGCGGGCCACCCAGCTCATAGGTTTTGCCGCCATGCGCTGCCGGATCAGCGACCAGTGTCGCAACAGCATGGCCGACATCGCCTGCAAAAACAGGCTGGAAGCGCGTCTTGCCGCCAATCACTGGAATGATTGGCAACGCGCGGATCAAAGCGGCAAACCGATTGATAAAGGCATCTTCCCGGCCAAAGACGATGGAAGGCCGCACAATAACGGCCTTGGGAAAGGCCTGACGCACAGCTGCTTCGCCCTCGCCCTTTGTCCGGCCATAGGCCGACTTGCTTTGCGCATCTGCACCAATGGCAGACATATGCACCAGGCTCTTCACGCCCGCGCGCGCCG
>JBEEOY010000103.1:0-9777 GCA_041191345.1 Pseudomonadota bacterium | reverse complement strand
GCGCGTCAGCAACTTGCTGCTCAACCGAACCAGTGCCTGACATCTTGCCAAACATGCTCAGCTCATATTGTGCCCGCCGTGTATTTGCCGCGCGCATCTTTGTCTGAAGGTCGACAATTTGCTGGTCTAGAAACCGCGGCGAAGTGTTAGTCTCATTCCGTCCGCCCGCAACATTGTCTGCGACAAATATGTCGATCAACTTCTGCACTGTCAGACGGGCCAATTGGGCATTTTGCTTATCGGATAAGTGGCGAAACCCAATGCGCGCCGAGATGCGAAACAGATTTTCCTGCTGCTCCACCACCTCAATCGTGCGACGCAAATCAATGATCACATCAATAGGTCTTTGATCCTTCGGCATGAAAACAGCGATTTCAGGATCTCGGATCAGCCGTTCAACTGTAACAGTTGACGTCAAAGTTCGTTTGAACTGACTAATCTGCCGCTGGCGCGACGCAATGGAAACGCCAATCTTATCAGGCAGGAGATTATCCACTTGCACAAAAATGCGGGCTTCCGCCTGATAGCGATTGGGCACAAACCACACGCCCGCCCATCCCGCCAAGCATATCGCTGCAGCCACACCCAAAGCAAACATGCGCCGAATGCGCATATCGTGAAGGGCCAGCAGAAATTCTTGGTAGATGCCGCCCATTGCGATCTTAAAATCCTGCTTCCGGGATTATGATCACATCGCCCGGCTCAAGTCGGACATTCGCGCGCGTATCACCGCGCTTCAGCAGACGATTGATTTTCAAGCTATATTCCCGCTGTTGGCCCGTTGTTCGGTCCAAGCGGATCAGCCGCGCGCGATTGCCGGCTGCAAATTCTGATAGGCCACCAACGGCAATCATTGCGTCAAGCAATGTCAAATTGGCGCGGTAAGGAATGGCCGCTGGCCGCGTGGCAGATCCAACAATGCGGACCTGCTGACCAAAAGTGCCAGCAAACCCCTCAACTGTAACCGAAACCAGGGGGTCACGAATATATTCGGACAAAGCAAGTTTCATATCCTGCGCCAGCATAGTTGGCGTTTTGCCCACTGCTGGCAGATCAGTGATAAGTGGCGTTGTAATGCGACCGTCAGGCCTGACTTGCGTTCGAACAGACAAATCCGGATTGCGCCAGACGAAGATCAGCAAAGTGTCCAAAGGACCAATGACATAATCTTCACCCGGCCCTTCTTGCAGAGCCGTAAATGTCGCAGGTGCAAGCTGAGTAGAGGCCGGCCTATGCGCACAGCCCGTCAACAGGCCAAAACCGCTCAACGCTGCTGCCAGTAGGGCCAAGCTGCGCCGCGACTGCTTGATCTGAACCATTTTCGCCTCACCCAGTTCGACATGGGGCCGAACACGCGGCTCAGCCATGCGCTTGGCTGTGGCGCAAAGAGGTGAAGATCAGGTTAGGAGAAGATAAATTTTATGGGCAGTAATGCGCAATAGCCTGTCAAATAGCAGCCTATTGCGCCGCAGCGCGGGCCGCCTGTGCTGCTGCAAACTCAGCTTCAGCAAGATACCGCTCCGCATCTAAAGCGGCCATGCATCCCATGCCAGCTGCCGTGACAGCTTGGCGATAGACTTTATCTGTGACGTCGCCAGCGGCAAAAACGCCCGGAATAGATGTGCGGGTACTGCCCTGTTCAACAAGAAGATACCCTTCAGAATCCATTGGCAAATGGCCGACAAAAACTTCGGTCGCAGGCTTATGCCCAATCGCGACAAAGGCCCCATCCGTCGGGATATGTGAAACTTCCCCGGTAACTGTATCTCGCAAATCCAACCCAGTTAGAACTTCTGGCTCGCCACCCCCGACGAAGCGATCCACTGTCTTGTTCCAAAGAACCTTAATATGGGGATGCGCAAAAAGCCGTTCCTGCAGGATCCGCTCAGCGCGCAAGCTATCGCGGCGGTGGATCAAGGTGACATCTTGGCTATGGTTTGTCAGATACAAAGCTTCTTCAACGGCCGTATTACCGCCGCCAATCACAACCACTTTCTTACCGCGATAGAAGAAGCCATCACATGTCGCGCACGCAGACACGCCTTTGCCCTGCAAAGCGGATTCGCTTTCAAGGCCAAGCCAACGCGCTTGTGCGCCCGTGGCAATCACCAATGTTTCGGCAAAAAACTCATCCCCGCTATCCGCAGTTAAACGAAACGGGCGTTGCGATAAGTCCATCCCAGAAATGATATCCCAGATCATGCGGGTTCCGACATGCTCGGCCTGGGCTTGCATTTCTTCCATGAGCCAAGGCCCTTGAATAACATCCCGAAAGCCAGGGTAATTCTCAACATCGGTGGTGATGGTCAGCTGGCCGCCCGGCTGAAGGCCTTGAACAACAATGGGTTGCATGCCGGCGCGCGCGCCATAAATCGCTGCCGAAAGGCCAGCTGGGCCGGAACCGATGATCAGCATGCGGGTATGGTGGGTTGTCGCCATTGCCAATTAAACCTTCTGGGAATCACTTAAGGGATGTTTCGGCCATAAGGCGCTGGGAGTGCATATTGCAATGCCAGCCAACAGACTGGCCACTTCGCCGCACGCCACTTAGGTAATTTTGCCTAATTGCTCGGAAAGAGAGGTAATTTTACCCCAATCCTCACGGAGACGTTGGTGAGGACGTTGTTCTGCGGCCGATACGCAATGTCTATCTCAAACCACTTTGAGGCATGGTGGGCGTGCCTCTTCATCAGGACAGGCGCATGGGTTCGGATGCCAATAAGCAATTGGTCCACATCGTCGATGACGATCCCAACGTCCTCGACTCACTGGCGCTGCTCCTGAAGTTTTTGGGCTATACCCCTTGCGTCTATCCAAGCGGCGCGGCCTTTGTCGAACAAACCAAACTAACGGACAACGACCTTCTTCTCTTTGATCTCAACATGCCGGACATGAATGGGTTTACGCTCTTGCAGCAAGTTCGCGTTCAATATCCTCAGCATACAGCATTTTTAATGACAGGGCATGGCTGCAAAGAGGTAGAGCGAGAAGCGATCCGTTTAGGATTTTCAGCCGTTTTGCATAAGCCATTTAGCGAAATTGAGCTCCGTATGGCGCTTGACGACAGCGGGACAGAGCGTCGATAATCCCCAAATGCCGTTCCGCAATTTTCGCCAGCGGGCATGGCCAGTATCTTGTTAGGGGAAGACAATGAACAATCCAGCCAGGCCGTCGATTTTGGTAACTGGCGGGGCGGGCTATATTGGCAGCCACGCTGTGCTAGCTTTGCGAGACAAAGGCTGGCCAGTGGTCGTCGTTGACAATCTCTCGACAGGATTTCGCTGGGCTGTCCCAGAAGATGTTCCATTTGTTGAAGCTGATATTGGCGATGCCTCAGCCATGGACGCGCTGTTGAGCGCGCATAACATTGGCGCAATTGTTCATTTCGCTGGGTCGATTATCGTCCCAGAATCAGTCGAACAGCCCCTAAAATATTACAAGAACAACACTGCAAACACGCGCACTTTGCTGGAATGTGCCGTGAACGGGGGCGTTTCGCATTTCCTTTTTTCGTCAACAGCGGCAACTTATGGCATCCCACAATCCGTGCCAATTTCTGAAGATGCTCCCAAAGCGCCAATTAATCCCTATGGGATGTCAAAGCTGATGAGTGAATTCATGCTGGCCGATGTGGCGCGGGCACACCCCCTCAACTTTTGCGCCTTGCGCTATTTTAACGTTGCAGGTGCTGATCCTCAGGGCAGATCAGGTCAGTCTACGGCAGGCGCCACGCATCTCATAAAAGTTGCCGTGGAAGCGGCACTCGGCAAACGGGATCATGTCAGCGTTTACGGAACAGATTATGCAACGCCCGATGGCACGGGCGTGCGCGATTATATTCATGTCGCTGATTTGGCCGAAGCCCATGTGCTTGCGCTGGAAGCTCTGATGGCCAATCCGCAGCAAAGCCTTGTGCTGAATTGCGGCTATGGCCGAGGCTTTTCCGTCAATGAAGTGCTCGATGCTGTTGATCGTGTCTCGGGCGTTACACTTAAGCGGCACGTGGAAGCCCGCAGACCGGGAGATCCCGACGCGCTGGTGGCCGATAATCGCCAGATATTAGAGCTTTTGCCTTGGCAGCCCAAATATCAAGACCTTGAAACAATTGTTGCCCACGCGCTCGCCTGGGAACGCCAATTGCACCAACGCCGAAATTAGGTGGATGTTTTTCTCAACGCCAAAGCCGCTTGCGCGTTAGACATTATGTCCGCGGAGTTCGGGCTCCCCTTCCCGACAAGCCAACTGCCGCCAACACATAAGACAGGATCAAAATCTAGCCACTCTGGCGCAGTCTGCGGCGTGATGCCGCCAGTTGGGCAAAAACGCACCTGACCAAAAGGTCCGGCCAAAGCCTTAAGCGCAGGCAACCCGCCAGAGGCCATTGCGGGGAAGAATTTAAAGTGCTGCAGGCCAAGGTCTAGCCCGCGCATGATATCCCCCGAATTGGCAATGCCCGGCAAAAATGGAATGCCAGAGTTTATCGCCGCTTTGCCAAGCGGTTCTGTGAGCCCCGGCGAAACAATAAACTCTGCTCCCGCATCAATTGCGGCGCGTAAATCCGCGGCGTTCAAAACTGTACCCGCGCCGACAATTGCCCCTTTAACCTGCTTCATTTCCTGAAGAGCTTCCAGCGCACAGGGCGTCCGCAAGGTAACTTCCAAGACGCGCAAACCGCCAGCGACCAGCGCCTCTGCCATGGGCTTTGCGTGGCGCACCTCCTCAACGACCAACACGGGAATGACAGGAGATGTTCGCATAATTGCTTCAATCGAGCGCACTAACCATGGTCCTTTGCAAAGGCCGCCGCCGCGCCAAACAGACCAGGCTGCGGATGCGTAATTAACTTGACGGGGATCGACGCCATCAGAGCTTCAAAGCGGCCTTTGGCGCGGAAGCGCTCTGCAAAGCCAGACCGTAACAGCGTCTCGCGAATCCTTAGGCCAAGGCCGCCGGCAATCACCACGCCTTTGCCGCCCTGGGCCAAAGCAATATCGCCAGCCACACTGCCAAGCGACAAACAAAAGCGATCAACCGCAGCTGCTGCCAGGCTGTCTTTGCCAGATGTCCCAAGCGCCCAAAGTGCCTTATCCTCCAAAGGCACAACTGGACGGCCCTCAATGCCCGCCAAAGTTTCATAAATATCAACAAGGCCAGGGCCAGACACCACGCGTTCCGCTGACACGCGGCGATAGCGGTTGCGCAGCCGCGTTAGAACGGCGTCTTCAATGCCATCGAGCGGGGCAAAATCAATATGCCCACCTTCCGTCGCCACAACATGATAGTCGCCCTGCCCCCGCCAGATATGGGCAACACCCAAACCCGTGCCGGGCCCAATGATGCTGATTGTCCCTTCGGCAGGCAATGGCGCGTCAGGGCCACATAAATGTGTGAAATGATTGGCCTCTGCCTGTGCGACTGCGTGACCAACAGCTTCAAAATCATTGACCAGCACCCAGTGATCGACACCGAGCTTTTCTGGGATCAGGCCGGGACGAATAATCCAAGGATTATTCGTGAACTTAATGATGTCGCCAACCACGGGGGCCGCAATGGCAATGGCGACGGCCTTGGGCATGGGCTGAGCAATCTGGGCACCAAAGGCTTCCCAAGCAGTTTGGAAAGAGGCGTGCTCCGCCGTTGGCATCGTGACGGCCTCGCCCAACGCTGTCACACGGCCGCCTTCAATTTCAGCAAGCGCGAAGCGGGCATGGGTGCCCCCAATATCAACGCTGACAATCTGCATCACAGCCCCGCCGCGGCCAGCATCGCAGAACCGCCTTGTTCTGCCCCATCTGCCCCCAAACGCATCATCGCAAATATTTCTCGGCCCGTTCCGTCTGGAATAATCGCAGCTTCAGCAGGCGTACGGGTATCGAGATCAGCCAAGACTTCCAAGCTGCCTGTCCGAGCGCATAGGCGGATGACATCTCCATCCTGCACACGCGAAAGCGGGCCACCGCCAAGCGCTTCTGGTGTCAGGTGGATGGCGGCAGGCACTTTCCCACTTGCGCCAGACATACGTCCGTCCGTCACAAGGGCGACGCGGAACCCACGATCTTGCAAAACCCCCAAAGGCGGGGTCAATTTATGCAATTCTGGCATGCCATTAGCGCGCGGGCCTTGGAAACGAACCACGACAACAACATCGCGCTCCAACTCCCCTGCTTTAAAGGCCGCCAAAACGGCCTCTTGGCTATCAAACACACGCGCCGGGGCTTCAATGGTCCAACGATCCATCTCAACGGCGCTGGTCTTGAAGGTGGCACGGCCCAAATTACCCTGCACCAAACGCATTCCACCATCAGGCTGGAACGCATTGGCGGGGGTGCGCAGCATTGTCTCATCGCCGCTGGCTGTAGGCGCATCCCGCCACACCAATTGGTCGTCGTGCAAAACAGGCTCTTGGCCATAGGCCGTTAAGTCATTGCCAGCGACAGTCATGATGTCCCGATGGAGCAGACCTGCGTCAAGCAACTCACGGATGACAAAGCCCATACCGCCCGCGGCGTGGAAATGGTTCACATCCCCCGATCCATTGGGATACACCCTTGCAATCAAGGGAACAGCAGCCGACAGTTCATCTAAATCTTGCCAATCAATTGAAATCCCAGCGGCACGTGCAATTGCGGGCAAGTGGATTGCGTGGTTCGTCGAACCGCCTGTTGCCAGCAAGCCGACACACGCATTTATGATTGCTTTTTCATCAACGCACTGGCCCAGCGGACGATAATCTTCACTATGGCGACCAATGGCAGCCACGCGATGCGTTGCGGCACGTGTCAATTCTGTCCGCAATTTCGTGCCCGGGTTTACAAAGGCAGCGCCTGGCATGTGGAGGCCCATAACTTCCATCATCATCTGATTGGAATTGGCTGTGCCATAAAAGGTGCACGTTCCTGGGCTGTGGTAAGACGCAGACTCGGCCTCCAGCAATTCTGCCCGGTTGGCTTTGCCTTCTGCAAAGAGCTGGCGAATGCGCTGCTTTTCCTTGTTGGGCAGGCCCGAAGGCATTGGCCCAGCAGGCACCAAAATTGCCGGCAAATGGCCAAAGCGTAGGGCGCCAATCAACAAGCCAGGGACAATCTTGTCGCAAATACCCAACAGCAACATGCCCTCAAACATCGCATGGCTCAGCGCAACAGCTGTGCCCATTGCAATTGTATCACGGCTGAAGAGCGACAATTCCATGCCCAATTGGCCCTGAGTCACGCCATCGCACATGGCAGGCACACCGCCAGCCACTTGGGCCGTTGCGCCAACTTCACGCGCGAACAGTTTAATGGCTTCGGGATAACGGCCATAAGGCTGATGCGCCGACAACATGTCATTATAGGCCGTCACAATAGCCAAGTTGGGCGCCTGACCATTTTTGATAACGGCCTTGTCTTCCTCAGCAGCGGCAAAGCCATGTGCCAAATTGCCACAGGATAAGCGCGGGCGGCCAAGCCCAGAGTCAGCCTCACGCGCAATCAAATCAAGATACCGCTGACGCCCAGCCCGGCTTTTTTCAATGATCCGCGCTGTCACCCGTTCAATTGCGGGGTGCAGTTTAGTCATGCCAAGTCACTCCATCGCGCTCTACCAGCGCAATCGCAGAAGATGGCCCCCAGCTTCCTGCCGTATACGTCTTTGGATCAAGACCATTTTCCGCCCATCCAGCACGGATCGCATCAATCCAATGCCACTGCGCTTCCACTTCATCTCGGCGGACAAACAAGGTTTGATCGCCCTCAATCAGGTCCAGCAGCAACCGCTCATAAGCTATGCGGCGCTTGGCCCCTGCAAAGGCATTGGGCATGGAAATGTCCAGCGGCACTTCTCGCAGGCGCACCCCTCCCCGGTCTAGGCCCGGACTTTTAGCCATGACAGACAAGCGGATATTCTCTTGTGGCTGAATACCGATGATCAGCCGGTTCGGTTCTGCCTTGGCGCCTTGTTTGGCAAAAATACTGTGTGGAACGGCTTTAAACTGAATGACAATTTCAGTCTTTCGTTCGGGCAAACGTTTTCCCGTGCGCAGATAAAAAGGCACCCCTTTCCAGCGCCAATTATCGACATGGGCCCGCAAGGCAACGAAGGTTTCCGTATCAGATGCGCGGCCCAATTCCTCATCATAACCGGGGACCGCCGCGCCATTAATCGCGCCAGCCCGATATTGTCCTGTCACGCTATCGCCCGACCGCAAGTCGCGTAAAGAGCGAAGAACCTTCACTTTTTCATCACGAATGGACGTTGCATCAAAGCTTGCCGGCGGTTCCATGGCCACCAAGGCAAGCAATTGGAGCATATGGTTTTGCACCATGTCACGCAGAGCGCCTGCGCCATCGTAAAAGCCGACGCGCCCTTCCAGCCCAACAGTTTCGGCAACTGTAATCTGGACATGATCAATATGGCTGGCATTCCACAGTGGCTCAAACAGCATATTGGCAAAACGCAGAGCCAACAAATTCTGCACCGTTTCTTTGCCCAGATAATGGTCAATCCGGAAAATTCGATCTTCGCTGAAAACCCGGGCAACCGCGTCATTGATGAGCGCGCTGGACTCAAGGCTGGTGCCTAATGGCTTTTCCAAGCCAATACGGCTTGTGCCGGATGCAAGACCACAGGCGGACAGCCCAGCAATGGTTTGTTCAAACAAGGACGGCGCCGTTGACAAAAACATGGCGACACCATGGCGCGGCGTGCCGACTTTTTCGGCAAGTGCCGGAAAATCTTCGGCGCGCGTAGCGTCTAGTGTTTGATAATTCAGCCGCTCAAGAAAACCCGTTATGGCGGATTTCCGATCTTCTGGCAGAAATTGTTCCAGCGCCTTGGCCGCGAATGCGCGATAATCAGCATCCCCATATTCCGACCGCGCTGTGCCGATGATTTGCAAATCTTGCGGCACAAGACCGTCAGCATGAAGCGCGCACAAGGATGGCAGCAGCATCCGCTGCGAAAGATCGCCCGTTGCGCCAAAAAGCACCAATTTGTCGGCGAGAAATGCCATAAAATATCTACCAGATTAAAGTCAGAATTTTCCCTAAGGGATTTGCTCTCATACACAATGATTGTGCATACGGATGCACATAAGTGTCGCCTGCTTGCCCCAGCCGCTTGGGCAAGGCCCGCAGCTGCACCGTGCAAGTTCCACAGCCTTTACCCCCTAGCAAATGGAACAGATTGAAATCTTATGACAGCCTTGTCATGAACAGCGGATGATCCACGATCTGGCAATCATTGGCGGCGGCATTAATGGGGCGGCCATCGCGCGCGAAGCGGCCCGCAATGGTCTGTCCACCATTTTGTTTGAACGCGATGATCTTGCAAGTCATACGTCTTCGGCCTCCACAAAGCTGATCCATGGCGGCCTGCGCTATCTTGAATATTTTGAATTTCGCTTGGTGCGTGAGGCGCTACAAGAGCGTGAGCAGCTGTTGCGCCAAGCCCCGCATCTTATTTATCCGCTGCACTTCGTTCTGCCGCATGAACATGCCGTGCGCCCCTGGTGGCTGGTGCGGCTAGGCCTATTTTTATATGACCATATTGGCGGGCGGATCAGCCTGCCCCATTCTCGCGGATTAAGGGCAAGCGACACGATTTTTACGGCCCCTTTGTCGCGCGATAAGGCCAAGGGCTTTGTCTATTCTGATTGCTGGGTAGATGACTCACGGCTTGTGGTGCTGAATGCGATGGATGCGGCCCAACATGGGGCCACAATTTTAACGCGCACATCGGTTGCGTCTGCCCGCCGCGTTGGTGCTGTTTGGCAAATCCAGCTGACATCCGGCGAACTGG
>JBEEOY010000102.1:0-9815 GCA_041191345.1 Pseudomonadota bacterium | reverse complement strand
TAATCAACTGCTGTGGAAAGCGGGCACGAAGCAGAGCAACGGCATCATACACGCCCTTTCGGCCCAGCGCCGCAACGCCGGCGTCATCCTGCTCTTCGCGCACGAGGCGGCCAGCGCTGTCGAGCAAGAAAACGCGTCGATTGGTTGTCCCCCAATCAACAGCTATCAAAGAGGGAATTATGTCCATTTCGTCTCCCAATCTGCAGGAGGAAAACGCGGGCCAGCCCTTATTGGTCCCATTGAGTGGAGCAAAGCCGCGAATTGCGCGTTGAGTGCACGATGCCTGACCACCAACTTGCAATCAGCGATGTGAGACTGGCGCTCGACTGCGCTAATCTGCTTGGCGAAGGCCCTGTCTGGGTTGCCCAAGAACAGGCGCTCTATTGGGTTGATATTCTCGCCCCTGAAATTTGGCGGATGGATGTTGGGCCGGGCACAGTGGACCATTGGGTGCCGCCGTGTCGCATCTCGGCACTGGCCCCACGTCAGTGCGGCGGTTTTGTAGCAGCTGGTGAGGCTGGTTTGGTGCTGCTGCCCCCGTCAGGCCATCAATATGACGTGGCAGCACATCCTGAGCAGGGCATTGCGGGCAATCGTTTTAATGATGGCGGAGTAGACTTGCATGGCCAATTTTGGGTGGGTTCCATGGATGCGGCAGAACGCCGGCCCTCGGGGCATATTTATCGCTTGGCTGGCGACCATAGCTGGCAGATGCTCGACAGCAATTACCGCGTGCCCAATGGCCCGGCTTTCAGCCCAGATGGGCAGGCTGCCTATTTGGCGGACTCCGCTCGGGGGCTGGTATATCGCTATGCGCTAGAGCCAGATGGGGCGATTATCGCCCGAAGATTATTTCTACAGATCCCAGCCGATCAAGGCGTGCCTGATGGCATGGCAACGGACGCCAATGGGTGTGTGTGGATTGCCTTTTGGGATGGCGGCTGTGTGCGCTGCTACAACCCGGATGGCAAAGTCTTGCGCCAGATAGACTTGCCTGTTCCGCGGCCCACCAGCTGCGCCTTTGGCGGCGCGGATTTGGACCAGCTGTTCATTACATCGGCCCGAACAGGCTTAAGCGCGGCCCAATTGGCAGCCGCGCCAATGGCAGGGGCGCTCTTTGTTGTAACGCCCGGCGTTCATGGCTGGGCTTTGCCAGAATTTAGCGGCTGAAGAGTATCCGTCGCCGGTCGGAAGAAAGGGCGTCATGGCCAATTTCATGTTTGCCACGGGAATTGAGAACAGCATCCCGACAATCAACAATGGTCGCACCCGCGTCGATCAGATGGAGGCCTGTGGCCATTATACGCATTGGAAAACGGATTTTGATCTCGTGGAAGATATGGGCATCCGCTATCTGCGGTTTGGCCCGCCGCTGCATAAAAGCTTTCTGGGGCCGGGCCGGTATGATTGGGAATTTGCAGACCTAAGTCTCAAAGACCTTAAGGCGCGCGACATCACCCCAATTGTTGATCTCTGCCATTTTGGGGTGCCAGACTGGATTGGCAATTTTCAGAACCCTGATTTTCCCGTGCTTTTTGCGCGGTATGCGGCAGACTTTGCAGAGCGCTATCATTGGGTTCAGCTCTATACGCCCGTCAATGAGATGTTCATTTGCGCTGTCTTCTCCGCCCAATATGGCTGGTGGAATGAGCAGATGACAACGGATCAGAGCTTTGTCACCGCGCTGAAGTACATCGTAAAGGCCAATGTGTTGGCCATGCAGGAAATTCTGAAGCGCAGGCCGGACGCGATTTTTATTCAAAGCGAGTCTTCAGAGTATTTTCATGCCGATAGCCCGGCCGCCATTGGCCCTGCAGAAATCATGAATGCCAAACGTTTCCTCTCGCTCGATCTCAACTACGGACGGCGGGTGAACAGCGAAATGTACGAATATCTGATGGATAACGGCATGACGCGCGAGGAATATCACTTCTTCCTTGGCAACCGGATCAAGCAGCACTGCATATTGGGCAATGACTATTATTGGACCAATGAACATCGTGTTCATGCCGATGGGCTGACCTGTTCTGCCGGCGAAGTCTTTGGCTATAGTGAGATCACGCGCCAATATTATGACCGCTACGGCCTGCCCGTTATGCACACGGAAACGAATTATTGTGAGGGGCCACAGGGGGACGAGGCCGTAAATTGGCTGTGGAAGGAATGGGCCAATGTTTTGCGCCTGCGCAATGTGGGCATCCCGACGGTGGGCTTCACATGGTATTCGCTGACGGATCAAGTTGATTGGGATACTGCGCTGCGCGAGCAAAATGGCACAGTCAATCCGCTGGGGCTCTATGATCTTGATCGTAATATCCGCAATGTTGGCAAGGCCTATAGACAGCTGATCCGGGATTGGCGGGATGTGCTGCCGGCACAAAGCGTGTGCTTGGTGGTGCCCATTGTCACGCCGCAGCACGCGCATTTGGCCGAAGCGGCAGAGCAAGAGCGCGCTGCGCGCCGCCGGGCAGCACGCCAAGCTGCTGACTCTCACGCAAGTGAGGATAGCCGGCCATGAGCATTTCGCGGATCGAAACCTTCTACGTGCCACCGCGCTGGCTGTTTGTGCGGGTGGAAACCAATGATGGCCATGTCGGCTGGGGCGAAGCCAGCCTAGAAGGTTATGCCGAAGCGGTTGATGGCGCCTTTGAGGCCCTGCGCGACCGATTCATTGGCCATGATGCAGAGGCGATCGAAGACATTTGGCAGATTGCCTATCGCGGTGGCTTTTACCGCGGCGGACCCGTGTTGATGAGTGCGCTTTCGGGCCTGGATCAGGCCTTATGGGATTTAAAGGGGCACCGCCACCATATGCCTGTGTGGCAAATGCTCGGCGGGCGCGTGCGTGATCACGTGCGCGCTTATGCTTGGATTGGCGGGGATCGGCCCGACGATGTGGCAGACGCCGCTGCCGCACGCCGTGCCCAAGGCTTTTCCGCGGTTAAAATGAACGCAACGGCGGAATTGGAGATGATTGGCACGCCAAAGGCGCTAACGGGTGTTGTTGAGCGTGTTTTGGCAGCTCAAGCAGCGGGCGTGGATGTTGGCTTGGATTTTCATGGCCGTGTGCACCGGGCCATGGCCAAGCAATTGGCGCGGCAAGTTGCGCCATTGGGCTTATTGTTCATCGAAGAGCCCGTTCTTTCTGAAAATGCGGCTGCGCTGGCGCTGATTGCCCAGCAAGGTGCAACGCCAATTGCGCTGGGCGAGCGGCTTTATTCGCGCTGGGATGTGCGTCCCTTTCTAGAGCAAGGGGTGGTGGACATTCTTCAGCCAGATTTAAGCCATGCCGGCGGCATTAGTGAATGTCGGCGCATTGCTGCCTTGGCAGAGACTTATGATGTTGTTCTGGCACCGCATTGCCCCTTGGGGCCCTTGGCGCTCGCGGCGTGCTTGCAGCTTGCTGGCACAACCCGCAACATTGTGCTGCAGGAAATGTCACTCGGCATCCATTATAATGTTGACTATGATCTGCTGAGTTTTGTTCTCAACCCAGAAGTCTTAACGCCAACCAATGGCTATCTGCCGATACCCCAAGGCAAGGGGCTGGGCGTGCTGATTGATGAAGCGGCAGTGCGGGAAGCGCATGACCATCGGCACCGCTGGCGCAACCCCGTCTGGCGGACGGCGGATGGGGCCTTTGCTGAATGGTAAGGCTTAAGCTGCAAGATCTGCTTGATCAGACGGGCGATAAGACAGCTCTGTTTGTACCTCTTCCGCCGATTTTGGTCGCAGATAACAGACTGCCATATGCCGCCCAAAAACATCATCGCCGCGCATTCGCAATTCTGCCTCAGCGCCATCAGGCACTGCCTGGCGAATGGCCGTTAGCGTATCAATAAGCTCGTCCAGCCCAATATGGTCCTCAATCTGAACATATTCCCGAACAAAGTTGCTCACAGTCTGCGCTCCCCACCTCTGGTCGCGCCCACCTAGCGACCGTGGCGTTATTGGCTCAATGCCGTAATTTCACGGTTTGTCCCGATTTTCATACGTCTATCGCGTTGAAATGAGGGAAGATGGAACAAATCCGTATCGGCATGAGGCGCAATTGCGTTCAGCGCCGTTGCGGCGGCCCCAACTTTGCGGCAAAAGCAATTTAGCGCGAACAGCATAAGGCCTGTTACATGAATTTGGTGATCGATATCCTGCGTATCCTGCTCGACATTGTCTGGTGGATTATCATTGTTCAGGCTGTCCTTTCTTGGCTCATCGCGTTCAACGTCATCAACACCCATAATGATTTTGTGCGTCAGATTTGGGTGGCGCTGGACCGTATGACAACGCCTATCTATCGGCCCATTCGGCGCGTCCTGCCTGATTTTGGCGGCTTGGATTTGTCGCCTTTGGTCGTGCTGGTTGGCTTGGCAATCTTCAACCGCATCCTGACTGAAATTCAATTTTCCTATTACGTCATGTGACTCAGTTTTGGCGGCCCCTTGCTGATGGGATTGAAGTGGCCGTCCGCGCTACGCCGCGCGGTGGCCGCGATGCCATAGATGGGGTTGTGCGTGATGCGGCAAATGCCTGTTGGCTTGCCGTGCGTGTCTCGGCGCCACCAGATGAGGGGAAGGCCAATATGGCAGTCGCAAAATTGCTCGCCCAGATATTTGAGGTGCGGCCCCGTGATGTTGTTCTGGCCAGTGGGGCCAGTGCTCGTCTAAAGCGCCTCAAAATTTCCGGTGATTCTGCCAAACTTGGTCAGATTGCCACTGGCTTAGGGGAATAGGACACATGGCAGCAGCAGTGATTGACGGAAAAGCATTTGCGCAAGGGCTGCGGGGCCGCGTGGCTGATGCAGCTGCGCGCTTTCAAGCAGAGACGGGCCGGGCGCCGGGGCTGGCTGTTGTGTTGGTGGGGGAAGATCCTGCCTCGTCGGTCTATGTCCGCTCTAAAGGCAAGGCCTGCCAAGAAGCGGGCATGGTAAGCATTGAGCACCGCCTTGCGGAAACAACAACGCAAGCAGACTTAATCGCGCTGGTCGAGGCTTTGAATGCCGATCCCACTGTCGATGGCATTTTGGTGCAGTTGCCGCTGCCCAAGCAAATTGATGACAAGGCAGTTATCGCCGCGATTGACCCGGCCAAGGATGTGGATGGCTTTCATGTCGTCAATGCAGGGCGCCTCGCCGTGGGGGAAGATGCGCTGGTGCCGTGCACGCCCTTGGGCTGTCTGATGCTGCTGAAAGACCAGATGGGGGATTTGTCAGGCAAGGATGCGGTGGTCATTGGCCGATCCAACATTGTCGGCAAGCCGATGGCGCAATTGCTGCTGGGCGAAAGCTGCACGGTCACGATTGCGCATAGCCGCACCAAAGATTTGCCTGCTGTCGTTCGCCGCGCCGATATTGTGGTGGCAGCAGTTGGCCGGCCAGAAATGGTGAAGGCGGATTGGATTAAGCCAGGCGCAGTGGTGATTGATGTCGGCATTAACCGCATTGATGCCGCCGAAGGCAAAACCCGGCTTGTGGGGGATGTCGCCTATGAAGAAGCGGCTGATATTGCCTCGGCAATTACGCCAGTGCCCGGCGGGGTTGGGCCAATGACTATTGCCGTTTTGCTGCGCAACACTGTTGTCGCGGCGCGTGCGCGCCTGGGCCTTGGAGCTGAGGCAGGGCTATAAGCCATGGACGCTCAGATGACGGCGCTTTTCATTTCGGCCTTTGTGACCTTTTTTGTCGTCATTGATCCACCGGGCTGTGCCCCAATTTTTGCAAGCCTAACAGGCGGCAGCCCCGTCAGCCATCGCCGCTCTATGGCGTTGCGATCAACTTTTGTTGCCTCTGTCATTCTGTTTTCCTTCGCTATTTTTGGCGAGGCCTTTTTGGGTGCGCTGGGCATTAGTCTGGATGCATTTCGCGTGGCGGGTGGGATCATGCTGTTTCTCATCGCGTTGGAAATGGTGTTTGAAAAGCGCACCGAGCGTCGCGAACATCGCGCAGAAGACGTCAAATCGCATCCCGAACATGAAGATATTTCTGTCTTCCCCATGGCTATTCCCATGATTGCCGGGCCGGGGTCTATTGCCTCGGTCATGCTGCTGACATCCAAGTCACAAGGCTTGACGGAAAGCCTTGTGGTCCTTGGCGCACTGGCGACAGTTCTGCTGGTTAATTTGGGTGCCTTGCTGGCTGCCGGGCCGCTCATGCGCGTGCTGGGGTATCGCGTTGAAGCGATGATCACGCGGATTTTGGGCGTGGTTCTGGCCGCCCTTGCGGCGCAATTTGTGATTGATGGGTTGAAGGCAAGCCTGCTTTAACACTCAGGCATAGGCTTCGCCCATCAAACCACGCATTTTGCCAAGGGCTGACCTTTTGATTTGGCAGACGCGCGCAGCACCGACGCCCAAGATGAGCCCAATTTCATCCAAGTTCAGCTCTTCTACGAAATAGAGCTGCAATATCGTTTGTTCCCGCTCGTTCAGCTGATCAATAGCGCCCTTTAGTGCCTCTGCCAGCCGTGTCCGCGCCAGCGCAGCATCAGGTTGATCTGCGGGATCCGCAAAGACCATCAAATGGTCAGAATAGGCGTCATCAATGGGTTCATTGCGCAGAGGCTGAATGGCAATCAGCATTTCGCGATAGGCTGCTGGTGTCAGGCCCAGCGCATCTGCCATTTCAACGTCAGTCGGCGTGCGATGCAGCTTTTGTTCCAATGCTCGTTGCATGGCACCCACAGTTCGCTGGCGTTGCATGGCCGACCGCGCCATCCGCGCCTCGCGCCGCAGATGATCGATCATCGCACCACGAATGCGCATCGAGGCATAGGTTGAAAAGGCGTGGCCCCGATCTTCATAGCACTGGGCGGCTTCGACCAAGGCAATCATCCCAATTTGGATGAGCTCTTCCAGGTCAATGCTGGCGGCCACTCGGGCGTGAACATGCCACGCAATGCGCCGGACAAGGGGGAGGTTCTGCTTTGCCAAATCGTCGCTGGGGCGCGTGGCCACAGGCCGTGGGGCACATAGGCTGTCTTGCAGCATCAGGCTTGCGCCTTTTTCGGAGTGTCAGATTGCACCATTGTGGCCTCCTCTTGAAACGTGTCGGAGGCGATCAGCAAAGGCCGTGCCAAAATTTGGGAGCAGCCTTTACTGAGTTAGGCAGAGCTTAGTTTTCCGCCATTTGTGTAAATTTCTAGAACGCGCGCACCGCGTCGCTGCGCCGCTCTATGCAGGCGCTGGGCCATCCTATCTGTCAGAGAATTGACCCGGCCACGTGCCAACTCAGCTTGGCGAAGGGCATAATCAAAGCGGCTCTTGTCCTCATGGTCAGCAATATGTTCGTGCCGAACCAGATCAAGCACCTGTGCCACTTGGGCTGTTGCATGTTCAACAGCGCTCACATCGCCTAAATCGAGCGCATGGATCAGCGCGCCTTGGCAGTCGATCAGCTGGTCCAAGGCATTTGCTGGCGTCATAGATGGGCCTGTCGGGCAATAGCATCAGCGATTGCCCGGCTGTTAATTGTATAGTCGCCCCGAAAGAGAGCGATGCGGATGTTTGCAATTTTCTCAAGATCAATGGGTGGACCGAGATTAGCCCAAGGCGTCTGATGGCAGGGAGACGGCACTTTTCCCATTGTGCGACGGGTAAGGCCCAGCTCTACCCCGGCGCCAGCGAAGTTCACATCGTCAAGCACATCCCAGTCTCTCATTGGCCCGTCATCAATCTGACAGGCTTCTGAGAGGGGATAACGGCAATTTGACATGGGGATTTAGGGGGGGGCTTTAGGCCGAGCTTAGCCTTGGCCTCAGCGCGCAAGCGCCAGTTTAGATGTGGGAAAGAGGAAGGGGCAGCGCCCCTCCCAATCAGCCCATTAGCGCGTTGGCAGCGCTTAGCACCGCACGGACGCTGGCCGTTGCGACATCTTCATCAATGCCCACGCCCCAGACAGTCTTGCCCTTGTCCGTTGTGCATTCGACATAGGCCGCCGCGGCCACGCCACTGCCTTGGCCCATGGCGTGCTCGCTATAATCTGCAATGTCGAGCGTGAGGCCAAAGCTGTCGCGCAGGGTGGATACAACTGACGAAATCAGGCCATTGCCGCGCCCGCTGACGCTCTTTTCCTGACCATCAACGGCAATTTTGCCGGCAAAGATACGCTCACCATTGGCGGCGCGCGTTTCTTCATAATCGAGCAGTTGAAAATGCTGCGGTGTGTTGAGGCAATAAACGCGCTGGAAGACTGACCAAATGTCGCCCGCGTGCAACTCACGGCCGGTTTCATCGGCCAATTGCTGGACATGGCGGCTGAAATGCGCCTGCATTTTCTTGGGCAGTTTCAGACCCTGATCTTGCTCCAGCACCCACGCAAAGCCGCCTTTGCCGGATTGCGAATTGACGCGGATGACAGCTTCATAGCTGCGACCCAAATCGGCCGGATCAATGGGCAGATAGGGGACTTCCCACAGATCATCATTGCGCGCTTCTTGGGCGGCAAAGCCTTTCTTGATCGCGTCCTGATGGCTGCCCGAAAAGGCCGTGAACACCAATTCCCCGGCATAAGGATGGCGCGGGTGGACGGGCAATTGGTTGCAATATTCAACCGTCTTGATGACTTCATCAATGTCAGAAAAATCAAGGCCCGGGTCTACGCCTTGCGTGTACATATTGAGCGCAACAGTCACGAGATCGCAATTGCCCGTGCGTTCGCCATTGCCGAAGAGGCAGCCTTCGACACGGTCGGCCCCTGCCATCAGGCCCAGTTCAGTCGCGGCAACGCCCGTGCCACGGTCATTATGCGCATGGAGGCTGACAATCACGGCATCGCGATTGGGGACATTGCGGCAGAAATATTCAATCTGGTCCGCATAGATATTGGGCGTTGCGGCCTCAACTGTTGCGGGCAAGTTGAAGATGATGGGCTTTTCAGGCGTCGGTTGCAGCACGTCCATGACGGCTGCACAGCATTCCAAGCTGAAATCCAACTCCGCGGTTGAGAAGGTCTCGGGCGAATATTCAAAGCGCCAATCGGTATTGGGCTGCTTGGCGGCTTCATCGCGCATGATTTTGGCACCCGCGATGGCGATTTGCTTCACATCGGCCTGTTCCATCTGGAACACAATTTTGCGCCAAGCGGGTGAGACAGCGTTGTAGAGGTGGACAATCGCGGTCTTTGCGCCACGCAGACTGTCAAAGCTGGTGCGGATCAGGTCTTCGCGGGATTGAGTGAGGACTTGGATGGTCACGTCATCCGGAATGCGGCCTGAGGTGACGAGGCCCGAGATGAAATCAAATTCCGTCGCCCCGGCGCTGGGGAAGCCAACTTCAATTTCCTTGATACCCACTTTTAACAGCAGATCGAAGAAGCGGGTCTTCTTCTCGGCATCCATCGGATCGATCAGCGCCTGATTGCCATCGCGCATATCGGTGGACAGCCAGCGCGGTGCTTGGGTGATCGTGCGGCTGGGCCATTGCCGATCGGGCAAATTGACCTGCGGAAAAGGGCGGTATTTGGTTGAGGGATTGCGCAACATAAGTCTTCTCTTCGAAAAATACGGGTGTCCGGGCCAGTTGGCGTGCTGTGATGTCCCTTAGGTCGCGGTGCGTGCATTGAGCACGCAAGAGCGTAACGCGCCTAAGGGCGCGTAAGTCGAAGAAGAAGGGCCAGCGGCGTAATCATGTTGATCTACCTATGCGGCCTTGGGGCGCGATTGTCCAGAGGGCGGCGGGACATTCATTGCGCTTGTCTGGCATTTCATGTCAGATGATTTCAAGAATAGCTGGAGAGACGCGATGTCAGAGACAATCCACCCCTTTACCCTCAACATTCCCGAGGCGGAGTTGGAGGATCTGCGCCAGCGGATTGATCGCGCGCG
>JBEEOY010000101.1:0-5447 GCA_041191345.1 Pseudomonadota bacterium | reverse complement strand
TGCGACAAATTCTGCACCTATTGCGTTGTGCCTTACACGCGCGGCGGAGAAATCAGCCGCAGCTTTGCCGCCATTGTTGATGAAGCAAAGGCACTGGTCGACGCGGGCGCCAAAGAAATCACACTGCTGGGCCAAAATGTGAACGCGTGGGAAGAAGAGGGCAAGGGCCTCGACCATCTGATCCGCGCGCTTGATGCCATCCCCGGCTTGGCGCGCATCCGCTATACAACCAGCCACCCCAATGACATGACTGAAGGGCTGATCCGCGCGCATGCCGAGGTGGAAAAGCTGATGCCCTTCCTCCATTTGCCCGTGCAATCGGGCAATGATCGGGTGCTTAAGGCCATGAACCGCAAGCACACCGCCGAGTCTTATTTAAAGATCATTGATCGCGTGCGCGCCGCGCGGCCTGATATTGCCTTGTCAGGCGATTTCATTGTCGGTTTTCCCGGAGAAACCGAGGCAGAGTTTGAAGATACGCTGCGCCTGATTGAAGCGGCCAATTACGCACTGGCCTTCAGCTTTAAATATTCGCCGCGCCCCGGCACGCCAGCTGCCACAATGGATGATCAGATAGCACCTGAGGTGATGGATGATCGCCTCCAGCGCTTGCAAGCTCTGCTCAACGCCCAGCAGCTGGCGTTTAATCAGGCCAGCGTGGGCAAGACGACGCAGGTGCTGTTGGAACGAAATGGCAAATTGCCGGGTCAAAAGATTGGGAAATCCCCTTGGCTCCAATCCGTCCATGTGATTAGCGATGCACAAATCGGTGACATGGTGGATGTTCATCTGATATCAGCAGGGCCGAACAGCCTCGCTGGCACCCTAATAAGCAAGGACTTGAATGCCGCGTAAACCCCAACCTGCCCAACCGGGCGACCGTGCCCGCATCGAGGTGGTGTTTGATCGTCCGCAATTGCTGGGCGCCGTCTTTGGGCATTATGACCAGAATCTGGTCGCAATTGAAAATGCGCTTGGGGTTTATATCGCGGCACGCGGCAATCGGCTGCAGATTGAGGGCGAGGCCAGTGCCATTGGCCGGGCGCGCGATGTGCTGACAGGCCTCTATAATCGCATTGTGCATGGCGAAGACGTAGATGCCGGCACAGTCTCTGCTGCCATTTCCATGTCTGCCGAACCAACGCTGGATGGCATTATTCGCCATGACGCGAGCGAGCAGTCGCCCGTGATGATCCGCACGCGCAAGAAGACCATTGTTCCGCGCTCCGCCACGCAGATCCGCTATATGGAAGCCCTGACGCGCAATGACGTTATTTTTGCGTTGGGGCCAGCCGGCACGGGCAAAACCTATTTGGCTGTGGCGCAAGCCGTCGCGCAGTTAATTACCGGGTCCGTTGATCGGTTGATCCTCTCACGCCCGGCTGTTGAAGCGGGCGAGCGATTGGGCTTTTTGCCCGGCGATATGAAGGAAAAGGTCGATCCCTATCTGCGGCCGCTTTATGATGCGCTCTATGATTGCCTGCCCGCTGAGCAAGTGGAACGGCGCATTGCCAGTGGCGAAATTGAAATTGCACCCATTGCCTTTATGCGCGGCCGCACTTTGGCTGATAGCTTCATCATTTTGGATGAAGCGCAGAACACCACACCGGCCCAAATGAAGATGTTCCTGACGCGCTTTGGCATGAACAGCCGCATGGTGATTTGCGGCGATCCGCGTCAGGTTGATTTGCCCGATCAGAGCAAATCAGGGCTGGCTGATGCCGTTTCGCGCCTCGAGGGTGTGGAGAGCATTGCCACGGTGCGCTTTAACGCGGCAGATGTGGTGCGCCACCCCATCGTCGGGCGGATCGTGGAAGCCTATGAAGGGCCGGACAGCGCGCCGCGATGATCGAAGCTGCGCTTTTGGATGAAGGCTGGGATGCAGGAACGGACTGGGCAGCCCTTGCCACCCGCGCGGCCGACTGCGCCATTCGCTTGTCACCCCACGCCCATTTGGCGAAGATCAACACGCCTGTCGAAATTGCCATTCGCCTGACGCGCGATGCCGAAGTCCAACTTCTGAATCGCGACTATCGCGGCAAGGACAAGCCCACCAACGTCTTGTCTTTTCCCATGTTTGCACCCGAGGAGATGGACGAACTGGCAAACAGCCCGTTTCCCGAGATTATGCTGGGCGACATTGTGTTGGCGCAAGAGACCTGCGCCCGCGAGGCACAGGATAAGGGCATTGCCATGGCGGCCCATGCAACACATTTGATTGTACATGGCGTTTTGCATCTGATCGGCTTTGATCATATATCAGACGCAGACGCTGAAGAGATGGAGGGGCTGGAACGCCTCATCATGGCGCAATTGGGCCATGACGATCCCTATGGAGATGAGACGCGCTGACATGACGGAGGATGGAAGTAGTAGCCGATCTTGGTTTCAATCGCTGAGATCGCTGATGTTCTGGAGGCGCGAAGCCTCGCTGCGCGACCAGATTGAGGATGCCATTGAAGAGGCTGAGGAAGAGGGCGAACGCCCCGCCAAAGGCGATCTTTCAGCCATTGAGCGCGAAATGCTCAAAAACTTGCTGCATTTTGGCGAACGCACAGTCGGCGACATTGCCGTCCCGCGCAGCGATATCATGGCGGTGCCAACCACCACCAGCTTTGCCGAATTGGTAAAGGCCTTTGCCGAGGCCGGGCACAGCCGCTTGCCCGTCTATAAAGACAATCTCGATGATGTTGTGGGCATGGTCCATATCAAGGATGTGTTCGGCATCCTTGCGCGCAACCGCAAACCGCCTGCCACCATTACCCGCCTCATCCGCCAGCCCCTTTATGTGCCAGCGGCGCGCGGTGTGCTGGACCTTCTGGCGGATATGCGCGCCAAGCGGATGCACCTTGCCATTGTGATTGATGAATATTCGGGCACCGAAGGGCTGGTGACGATTGAGGATCTGGTCGAGGAAATTGTCGGCGATATTGAAGATGAGCATGATGACGCCCCCGTTGCCATGCTGGCCAATGTTGAGGATGGCATTTGGGAGGCCGATGCGCGTGCGCCGCTGGAAGATGTGGCGGAGATGATTGACCCGCGCCTTGGCGAAATTGACGAAGATGTTGATACACTGGGTGGCCTAGCTTTTGTGCTGGCCGGCCATGTACCCGCCGTGGGCGAAATGCTGGTGCATGACAGTGGCTGGCGCTTGGAAGTGACAGAGGCGGATGAGCGGCGCGTCACGCGGCTGCGGCTCCACGCCCCTGTTTTGGAAAGTGGCTTTGGCAAATAGACGCCTGTCCAAATTTGAGCCTGCTTGCCGATCTATGCAGGCCAGCTATACCGCGGCGAAACATTTAGGGAGAGCAGCATGAACTGGCGCACCCACGCAAAGATCATTTCCGGGCTTCTCGTTGTCGGTTTGGGCGGCGGCATTTGGTATTTGAGCACCCCGGCACAATCAGAAATTGATATTGCCAAGCTCTATGGGCCCAACCCCGATCTGACCAAAATTCAGCAAGAAGCCTTTCCCTCCATTGTCATTGCCAAAGTGACAGGCTGGCAGGGTGATGCCAAGCCTGTGGCAGCGCCCGGCTTGCAAGTGGCAGAATTTGCCCGTGATCTGGATCATCCTCGGTGGATGAAGCTGCTGCCCAATGGCGATGTGCTGGTGGCAGAAAGCACGCAGCCCGCACGGCCCACCCAAGGGATTGCCGATTGGATTGCGCGGCGGATCATGAAATCGGCCAATGGGTCCGATGTGTCGGCCAACCGCATCACCTTGCTGCGGGACAGCGATGGCGATGGCAAAGTGGATTTGCGCTCGGTGCTGCTAACGGCTGAAAATGGCCTGAATTCTCCTTATGGCATGGAGCTGGTGGAAAACACGCTCTACATCGCCAATACAGATAGTCTCATGGCCTTCCCCTATAAGGCCGGCGATACCAAGATCACGGCCAAGGGAGAGCGGATTGTTCCGCTGCCGTCTTCGGCACCCAATAATCATTGGACGCGCAATGTGATTGCCTCGCCCGATAAAAAGACGCTGCTTGTGACAGTGGGGTCGAACAGCAATATCGGCGAAAATGGCCTGAAAAGTGAAGAATATCGGGCCAATGTGTTGGAAGTCTTCCCCAAGCAGAAGACCTTCCGTATCTATACCGCGGGCCTGCGCAACCCCAATGGCCTCGCATATGAACCCAAGTCTGGCTATCTCTGGACAACCGTGAATGAACGCGATCAGCTGGGGCCAGACATTCCGCCAGATTATCTCGCGACAGTGGATTTTGGCGGCCATTATGGCTGGCCTTGGTTTTATTGGCGCATGACCGACCACCGCGTCCAGCCGCAACGGCCTGATCTGCAACAATATGTAAAGCGGCCCAATTATGCACTTGGGGCGCATACAGCCTCGCTGGGCCTGGCCTTTGCAAATGGCGCAAAGCTGGGCGCAAACTTTGCCAATGGCGCCTTTATTGGCCAGCATGGATCCTGGAACCGCAACCCACCCTCGGGCTATAAAGTCATTTACGTGCCCTTTAATGAACGGGGCTTCCCCGATGCCAAGGCCAAGCCTGTGGACGTGCTGACAGGCTTTTTGAATGCCAAGGGCGAAGCACAGGGCCGACCGGGAGGCGTGATTGTGGATGCGGCAGGTGGGCTGTTGGTGGCCGATGATGCGGGCAACCGCATTTGGCGGGTGACGGCGGCAAAATAAGCCGCCGCCCCGCTTAGCTGGTAGCAAACAGCATCGCGTCGTCGGCAAAGGCCTTGAATTCCAGCGCATTGCCGCTGGGATCATAAAAGAACATCGTTGCTTGCTCGCCGGGCTGGCCCTTGAAACGAATATAGGGCTCAATCCCAAAATGCGTGCCCGCGGCTTTCAGCCGCTCGGCCAGCGCGGTCCATTGGTCCATGGTCAGCACCACGCCAAAATGCGGCACGGGCACATCATGGCCATCGACCGCATTGCTGGCCGAAACCCGCTGCGCCTTGGGATCAAGATGGGCGACAATCTGATGCCCATAGAGATCAAAATCGATCCAATGGTCAGAACTCCGGCCTTCGCCACAGCCCAAAACCCCGCGATAAAAGGCGCGGGCAGCATCCAGATCATGCACGGGAAAAGCAAGGTGAAAGGGTCTCATGCAAAAAGGGATAGGCCCAATTACAGCCAAGGCAAGATAAAGCTGGAAACACTGGGCCGCGCAATCTCTGGGCTTGAATGTCTGGCCCATGCGTTTTAGCCACAAGGTTGTGCTGCGCTATCCCATATTCTTGGCCTTCATTGCGGGGCTTTTATCGGCCACGGGCTTTGCGCCTTTAGGCTATTGGCCTTTAACGCTTGGGGGCTTGGCGCTCCTTTTTCACCTTTTGCACATTGCAGACAGTTGGCGTGCCGCTTTTGCGCGCGGCTATGCCTTTGGTTTGGGGCAATTTGTCCTCGGGCTCAATTGGATTGCCGGCTCTTTTGCTTATCAATCGGCAATGCCCGCATGGCT
>JBEEOY010000100.1:0-5693 GCA_041191345.1 Pseudomonadota bacterium | reverse complement strand
GCACAATCCGCTCCCCCGCCCCCACGGCCAGATTAATTTCTGTGCCGCGCACTTCATCAAAGCCCAAGCGAATGGGGGTGCTGCTGTGGCGCTTCATATTATGGCCGCGCGCCCAAGCGGGTGTCGCTGCAAAAGCAGCCCCAAGGCCCAGTCCTTTCACCAAGGACCGCCGTGAAAGTCTTGTGCTGTCACGCATGGCTTGCATCCTATTTGATCTGACTTATTTAGGATACCCCCCATAGGTATTTCAAGAGGGCAGGCTTATGCCAAAGGACAAGGCAGCCACAGTGAATCGATTGCGCCGCATTGAAGGCCAAGTGCGCGGCGTTGCGCAGATGGTGGCTGATGATCGCTATTGCATCGATATTCTGCATCAAATTCAGGCTGTGCGCGCCGCGCTGGCCAAAGTTGAAAGCTCCGTTTTGAAAAGCCATGCCGCGTGCTGCGTGCGAGAGGCCATTGCCTCTGGCGATGCGGAGGAGCAGCGCGTGAAATTTAACGAACTAATTGATTTGTTTGAGACTGTCCGGCGCTAATGCAGCGCTGATAGACACGCGTCGCCGCTTGGGCACTATCCTGCTGTTTTGGCCTGAAGCAGCTTTGTCATTTCGGCCAATAATGCGCTCGATTTGACGGGCTTATTCAGATGGACGCATTTTTGAGACGCAATGTCCGACAGAGTCGCCGCCGTAATATCACCTGTCAGAATGATGCTTGGCACATCTTGGCCAATCAAGGTGCGCAAGGCGCTGACGGAATCGAGCCCCGTAACTTCGCCTGGCAAATTATGATCTGCAATGATGATGTCTGGCCGAAATCCCTCAGTTCCAACCAGCTGTTCAGCAGATCGGGCGTCAATCGCGGTGCGCACGATGCTGCCTTTGCGGGTCAGCAATTGATCAAGAAGCGCCAGAACATCAGGATCGTCTTCAATCAGCAAGACTTTGTGGCCTGGGGCCAATTGGCGCAGGGGCGCTGCCTTTTCGCTTCGCTTTGGACGCGCCACCTGCGGCGTGACATGGGGCGTGGCGGGCACATCAATTGAAAAGATCGAGCCTTTGCCGAGGGAAGACCGCACTTGCACCGGGTGGTTGAGCAATTGGGCAAGGCGTTGAACAATCGACAGGCCCAGTCCCAAGCCTTGGCTCCGCTCACGTGCGGAATTGTTGACCTGGTGAAATTCTTCAAAAATCGCTTCGAGTTGGTCTTCAGCGATGCCCAATCCGGTATCCCATATCTCAATGCGCACCAGGCCGCCGCGTGGCCGGCACCCAATTAGGATTTTGCCGTGCGCAGTATATTTTATCGCATTGGACAAAATGTTGCGCACCATCTGCTCAAGCAAATGGGGGTCGCTTTCAACCCATTTGGTGCTGGGCACAAAGTGCAAGGTCACATCGCGCGCTTGGGCTGCAATCTGACATTCCTCACTCAACCGCGTGAGGATCATGTTAATTGGGAAGCGCTCCGGCTTGGGCGCAATAATGCCGGCTTCAATCTGGTTGATATCCAAAAGCACGTCGAGCATTTCGCCCATTGTCGCCAGTGTGGCGTCGAGCCGTTCGACAAGCCGGATCGATTTTTCATCTGCCACTGTCATGGCCAATAATTCTTGAATCAAGCGCAGCGATTGCAAGGGCTGCCGCAAATCATGGCTGGCTGAGGCCAAGAAGCGGGATTTGGCAATATTTGCCCGTTCGGCCTGTTGCCGCCCAAGCTCAACAGCTTCGAGTGCTTTTTTGCGATCGGTAATATTCTGGAAGGTAATGACAACGCCCTCAACGCTGCTGTCATGCGCACTATAAGGCAAGATACGGCGGACAAACCATGTGCCATCGGCCGTCTGCAGTTCGCGCTCAATTGTTGTTTGTTGCTTCAAAACGATATCGGCATCGTCCAGCAAATTTGCATCGCTTGAAAGCGGGTGCAGATCGGCCATCGGGCGGCCAATATCGCCGGGGATCAAATTGAACAAAGATCGAGTTGCCGGAGTGAAGAAGCGAATCTTTAAGTCGCGATCGAGAAAAAGCGTCGCCATATTTGTTGTATAAAGGACGTTCTCCAAATCATCTGCCGTCGTCCGCTGCCGATCGAGGCTTTCTTGCAACTGGCTGTTGAGTGCCGTCAGCTCTTCATTCAGCGACTGTAATTCCTCCTTCGAGGTTAACAGCTCTTCATTGGTGGATTGAAATTCTTCATTGGCCGAAAGCGCTTCCTCATTAATGGCCTTTTGCTCTTGGGCGGCAATTTCCTGCGCTTGGGTGGTCGCTTGTAATTCGCGCTGCGTTTCTTCCAGCTCTCGCTCCAGCTCTGCAATGCGGGCCGTTTCGCCGCGCGACCGCACAGGCGTGCCCAATTCTTCCGGCTGCGCCTCTTCTAAAAAGCAAACAAGTGATAAGGCTGTCTCTTCATAGTCGACATAATGGACATGGATCGTAAACCAAAAGGTCTTGCCATCTCGCGTCAATCGGCTTCGGCTGGTGGACACATGCGGGCTTGTTTTGGAAACCTGCTTGAGCGCCTGGCGCAATTTCGTGCGGACAACGGGCGTTGCCATGGCCAGCAAGTCAAGCGAGGGATAGCCGGGAACCACACGCAAATAGCGGTCAGTTGGCCCAAGGGAATAGAGGCATTGTCCGTTTTGGTCGGCCAAAATTGCGGCAGGGGCATGATTTTCAAGGACGGCACGTCGACACAATTCTGCAAGGCTTGCTTGGCGTGACGGGGTAAGGACTGTTGCTCCGCCCGCCTTAAGATCCGCCGGCCCAAAACTCATCGGAAAGCCGCGGCCAGCGCCTCGGCGCTTTGCGACATGGTGGTAAATCCGCTCTGCCTTTGCGACGAGTGTGAAGCGATTGTCCGATTTTGGGACTGTTTCAGACGTTCCAAGCAGCAGCACTCCCTCATCGCGCAGGGCAAAGTCAAATAAGCTAATGACCTTCGCTTGTGCGTCGGGTTTTAGATAGATCATCAGATTGCGGCAGGAGATGAGGTTGATCCTCGAAAAAGGAGGATCCGTCAGCAAATCCTGAACTGTAAACACAATATCATTTCGCAAGCTTTGGCAGGCGCGATATCCGCCGTCATCTTTTATGAAATAACGGGCCAGCCGGTCAGCCGTCATATCGGCGGCAACAGAGGCGGGGTAAAACCCCTCGCGCGCCGTAGAAATGGCATCCCCATCTAAGTCTGAGGCAAAAATCTGGAGTTTAACTTCACGGCCAAATGCCGTCATCGCATCATGACAGATCATGGCCAAAGAATAGGCTTCTTCGCCCGTGCTGCAGCCCGCCACCCAAATCCGCAGCGGTTCATCTTGCGCCAAATTCGCCAGCATCTTGGGCACGACTTCGGTTTCAAGATAGTCAAACACATGCTGGTCTCGAAAGAAGCTCGTCACATTAATCAGGAGATCGCTGATCAGCCGTTTTGTTTCGGCCGGGTCGCTTTCCATCAACGCAAGATAGGCAGGAAAATCGCCGGCCTTTATTCCCGTCAAATCCATTCTGCGGGCAACGCGTCGGCTGAGCGTACCTGCTTTATACTGGCGAAAGTCATGCGGGGTGGTGTCCCGCAAATAGGCAATAATGTCGGCCAGGCCGATCGCCTTGCCCGCGCCTGTACCGCGTGTTTTGGCAGGGCCGCGCCGCGCCTCTGCAAATCGTTTAATGGCGTGGGGAATTTTCGCGAGGGGCAAGATTTCATCCACCAAGCCCGTTTGAATGGCGTTTTTCGGCATGCCATCAAACTCTGCTTCGCGCGGGTCTTGGACAATGATGTGGCCACCCCGGTCTTTAAAGCCAGCCAGTGCCAAACTGCCATCTGTCCCCGTGCCAGTGAGAATAACGCAGGCTGCCCGCGCGCCAAAGCTGGAGGCAAGCGAATTGAGCAGCGCATCGAATGGCAGCCGGGCGCCATGACGCGCATCCGGCTCTGACACGCGCAGCATATTTGATTGGACTGACAAATATCGCCCCGGCGGGATGATGTAGAGATGGTCTGGCAGGATCTCGAGGCCATCCATGGCCTGAACCACGGTCATTTTTGTGTGACGCGTCAACAAGTCGACCAAAAGGCTCTCATGTGTGGGGTCGAGATGTTGAACGAGGAGAAAGGCAATGCCGCTGACGCCGTTCAGCTTGTCGAGCAGCTTCGCAATGGCATCAAGTCCGCCCGCCGACGCGCCGATTGCGACAATGGGATAGGCTGCCCCAGCATTTGCGCCACTTTGGTCAGACAGGTCCAGCCGATTATCCGCCCGAGCTCCCATGACCATTGATTTTGGGCTCCTTCGCCAAGTGCCGAATTCTTGGGAATACAGCCTGTGCCAAAATCTTAGCACATAGCGCGCGGTGTTGGGCAGCTTTATTTGGTTGTTTTAAGTTAGAAGATCTTTTTGTCCGAAAAGGCGTAAAGCGCGTAATATTGATAGGCTGGGATGAAAGCCCCTCATGACATTCCCAGCAATGGAGCAGCTATGATTTCATCATTGCGCATCATGATTGTCGAAGACGATGCAATTATTGCGCTTTGCCTCTCAGAGCTGCTGACTCAAATTGGCGGGTCCGTTTGTGCTGTGTCGTGCACCTATGACGAAGCTGTGGCGGATGCCGCCAGGCACCATCCCGACCTTATTCTGGTGGATGCAGGCTTGACGACAGGCAGTGGGATAGAGGCCATTCAAGAAATCACGCGCACTGGCTTTGTGCGGCACATCTATGTCACGGGGGATGCGGCCCGGGTGCGGGAACAGGTGCCCAATGCCATCATTGTTCAAAAGCCCTTCTCGCTTGCCTGTCTTAAGACCGCGATTGCCAGCGCCTACCAAGCATAGTGACCGAGCTTTCCAGCAAAAAACCCGCCTGAAACAGGGCCTTGTGGCCCAGCTTCCAGCGGGTTTTGTGTCTCTGGGAGAGGACCCCAGAGGTAAATGGTGCGGAGCGCAGTCCCGAGCGAAGAAGTCTCTCCCAAACATTTCCCTGATAATCTGGAGAAAACAGGGAAGTGCTGAAAAACCTTCCTCTGGCAGGTCAACTACTTGCCAGAAATCGAAGCTTACGTGCGGGCTGTCAAAAAATTTCCCTAAGCAAATAACAGGGAATTCAATCCCCGATATCAGGGAACCGAGAACCTCAGTTGGCGCGGGGCATTTTCCTAGGATGAGTAAGGCGGTCGGTTGGTGGGGATTTAATAACATCATTCCCGATTGTTCTCGATGATCAGCTTCCAATTAGCATTGTGGACTTGGTCGGAAGCAAAGGCGAGCTTGGTGTGATTTAGCTGATGGGGCGATATATAGGGCGCAACGGCATTTCGGAACGTATCGAACGGCGGCGGAGAATCAGCCAGGCAGATATAAATCAAGCCACAAACATCTTCTACCGCGATGGGCTTTAGCGCAATCTGCTCGTCACCATGGTCGGTCGAAAGTCCCCGAGCACTAAGCAGTGACCCGTCGAGCTTATAGGTCCATTGATGATAGGGGCACATTAGCCGGGGAGATTGGCCGTTTTTTTCTAGGCAAATGCGTGATCTGCCCCCTTCTGAGTGGCCCAATTTCTATTTTAGGAATGGCCACGAAGGAGGAATGGAATGGCAAGGAAGCACAAGCCGGAAGATATCATTGGCAAGTTGCGTGAAGCGGAGATCGTGCTGGCGCAGGGCGGAACGGTTGCAGATGCCTGCCGGCGGAT
>JBEEOY010000099.1:0-7543 GCA_041191345.1 Pseudomonadota bacterium | reverse complement strand
CCAGAATGGAATAGACAATTGTATCGCGCACCCGGCCATTCATGATCCGGTGCCCCCGCAACATCCCATCGCGCTTGGCGCCCAGCCGCTCAATCGCGCGTTGCGAGGCTTGGTTCAAATGGTCGGTGCGAAACTGGACACATTGGCAGCCCAAGACCTCAAAGGCGTGGCGCAGCATCAACAGCTTGGCTTCGGTGTTCACCGCTGTGCGGTGGACAGATTGGGCGTAAAATGTGGTACCAATTTCCACGCGGCGATCGGCCTTGTGCATCCGCATAAAGCGCGTGGCCCCGACAAGCTTGCCACTGGCCTTGTGGATCACCACCAAGGGCAAAGCGCGGCCAATGGCCCGTTCATGTTCAGCTGTGTCCAGATAGGCCTTTATCGTCGCCTCAGAGGGGATGCTGGTGTAGAACAAATCCCATAATTGGCCATCGGCGGCGGCGGCCACAATGGCGGGCCCATCGGCGCGGTCCAGTGGCCGCAGCACAATATGCTCGCCGTCTAAAACTGGCACTGTGGTCCAGGCGTCCGCCATCTGTGCCCCCTGCTCTGGTCGTTCTTATAGCCCGGCAAAGGCCATGAGATGCGGCTGCACTTCGTGGAAGCCTTCCCAGATCATCTTCACTGCAACATAAACAATCACGGCCAAGCCAACCCAGCCGATCCAGCGATAGCGTTCAATATAGCGGGCAATGATGTTGGCCGCGATGCCCATCAGCGCGACTGCGAAAATCAGCCCGACAATGAGAATGCCGGGGTGCTCACGCGCGGCCCCTGCAACAGCCAGCACATTATCCAAGCTCATCGACACATCGGCAATGGCAACGGACCAAGCTGCCGCCGCAAAGCTTTTCGCAGCGGGAATCCCTGAGTCTTCATCGCCCACAATTTCGGGCGATCCGGGTGAGTCTGTTGGCTGATGTTGGTGAATATCGCGGTACATGCGCCACGCGACCCACAGCAGCAACAAGCCGCCTGCCAAAACCAACCCAACAATGCCCAAAAGCCAGCTGACTGTCAGGGCAAAAATGATGCGCAAGACCAGCGCAGCCACCACCCCAATGACAATGACTTTGCGGCGCTGTTCAGCTGGCAAGCCAGCGGCCAAAGCCCCCACAACAATGGCATTGTCGCCAGCCAGCACCAAATCAATCAGCAACACTTGCACAAAGGCCGCAAAGGCCGCGGGCTGCGTGATGTTAGAGAAATCGGCAACAATATGGCCCCAAATATCGCCCACCCCGCCCAAGGACGTGGCAGCGGACAAAAGCGGCATAAGGTCAAAACTCAACGCGATATCTCCAAAAATACTGTGTGGCGGGGGCAGTGACTATGGCAGCCGCAGCGTCCCTTATGCCTGTTATTGGTTCATGCTGTCGAAGAAGTCGTCATTGGTCTTGGAATCCTTCATCTTGTCGAGCAAGAATTCCATCGCATCGACGGTGCCCATCTGCATCAGAATGCGGCGCAGCACCCACATCTTAGTGAGCTTATCCTTCTCAACCAGCAATTCTTCCTTACGCGTGCCAGACTTGCCGACATCCAATGCGGGGAAGATGCGCTTATCAGCGACCTTGCGATCAAGGACAATTTCAGAGTTACCCGTGCCCTTAAACTCTTCAAAAATAACTTCATCCATACGGCTGCCCGTATCAATCAGCGCCGTTGCAATGATGGACAGCGAGCCACCTTCTTCAATGTTACGTGCAGCGCCAAAGAAGCGCTTGGGACGCTGCAAGGCATTGGCATCAACACCGCCGGTCAACACCTTGCCCGATGACGGGACCACTGTGTTGTAGGCGCGGCCCAGACGCGTGATGGAATCGAGCAGGATAACGACATCCTTTTTATGCTCGACCAAGCGCTTGGCCTTTTCGATGACCATTTCAGCAACTTGCACGTGGCGCGACGCGGGTTCGTCAAAGGTCGAGGAAATCACCTCGCCCTTCACCGACCGCTGCATATCCGTCACTTCTTCTGGGCGCTCATCAACCAGCAAGACGAGCAAGAAGACTTCGGGATGATTGTCCGTAATCGCCTTTGCCATATTCTGCAGCAGCACAGTTTTACCCGTGCGCGGCGGTGCGACAATCAAGGCGCGCTGGCCCTTGCCCTGGGGGCTGATGATGTCAATGACGCGGGCCGACTTGTCCTTGACGGTTGGGTCAAGTGTGTCGAGCTTTAGGCGCTCATCGGGATAAAGTGGCGTCAGATTGTCAAAATTGACGCGGTGGCGGACAACATCAGGATCATCAAAGTTGATCGACTTAATTGTTGTCAGCGCGAAATAGCGTTCGCCATCCTTGGGCCCGCGAATTTCACCTTCTACAGTGTCGCCGGTGCGCAGGCCATATTTACGGACCATGTTGGGCGAGACGTAAATATCATCTGGGCCAGCCAAATAGTTGGATTCTGGCGCGCGCAAAAAGCCAAATCCGTCGGACAGCACTTCAATTGTGCCTTCGCCGATAATCTCTTCGCCATTTTCGGCCTCAACCTTCAAAATGGCAAACATGAGATCTTGTTTGCGCAGCGTGGAGGCTCCTTCCACCCCCAATTCTTCCGCCATGCCGACCAGCTCAGCGGGGGTTTTTTTCTTCAGTTCTTTCAAGTGCATCATGGAGGACATCCGGGACAAGATTTGGGTTGGAAGACCGCAACAGCATCAAAAACAAAACGGGAGCTGCTCATAAAGGCGCGAATGGCCGAGCGGTGACTTTGGAGTAAGCGTCATAACCTCCAAAGTCAATCAAATGTTCCGCAGCCGCCCGGCCACAGATTCACGGCTGGACGGGCGCGTCAAAAGGGTTTGATGATTGCCAATATCACAATGATCACAGCCGCAAGCCCCGGCACTTCATTCACCAGGCGAAGCGTACGTCCGCTTAACCGTCGCTCGCCAGCTTGCAGCCGCCGGGCATAGCCGACCATCCAGCCATGATAGGCAGACAATGCCAAAACCACGGCAAATTTTACATGAAACCAGCCTTGGGCAAAAGCGCCAGTGTCCAGCGCCAAGGCGAGGCCTAAAATCCAGACAATGGCAATGGATGGCTTTAAAATAATGCGCAGCAAGCGTTGCTCACGCTCTACCCAAAATGCCTCTTCGGCGCTGCCGGGCGCGGATTCTTGATGGTAGACAAAAAAGCGCGGGAGCATGAAGAGCCCTGCCATCCAGAAGATGACAAAAATCAAATGCCCAGCCTTCACCCACAGATAGGCTGTGCCAAGCAATCCGATTAACGCTGCTGTCATACTCTACCCCCGGATGCGTGCGACCAGCGCCTCAACATGGGCAATGGGCGTATCTGGCAAAATCCCATGACCAAGATTGAAAACATGGGGGCGATCGGCGATCGCGTCAATGATGCGCGTGACAGCATCGTCCAACATATCCCCCCCGGCAATCAAGGCCAGCGGGTCAAGATTGCCTTGGACGGGCAAGCCAGCCGGCAAGCTTTTATGCGCCCAAACGGGATCCACTGTTTCATCCAAGCCAATCGCGTCGGCGCCTGTTTCGCGCGCATAGGCTGGCAATTTACCGCCTGCCCCTTTGGGAAAGCCAATGACAACAGCCTCTGGATGGCGTGCCTTAAGCTGGCTGATAATCTTGGCCGTGGGTGCAATTACCCAGCGTTCAAACTGCGCCGGGCTTAAGCTGCCGGACCAACTGTCAAATAATTGCACGGCCTCAACCCCAGCCTCAATCTGGTCAGACAGATAATCGACAGTCAAATCCGCAATTGCATCAATAATCCCTGCAAAAGCTGCGGGATCACCATAAGCAAAACGCCGCGTTTCGGCTTGTTCCCGGCTCCCTTGGCCGGCCACCATATACGTTGCCACGGTCCACGGGCTGCCGGCAAAGCCCAGAAACGTTGTTTCGGCTGGCAAAGCAGATTTCACCTGCCGCACCGTTTCAATCACTGGCGCCAGCCGGTCACGGGCCGGGGTGAGACTTTCAAACAGGGTATCAACTAGCTTGGGCGCCAATCTGGGGCCTTCGCCCGCTTCAAACCACAAATCTTGGCCCAAAGCGTGCGGCACGACGAGAATGTCAGAAAACAAAATGGCGCCATCAAAGCCAAAACGGCGAATGGGCTGCAAAGTGACCTCAGCGGCCGCCGCACTGTCATGCACCAATTCCAAAAACCCACCCTTATCGGCACGCAAGGCACGATATTCAGGCAGATAGCGTCCGGCCTGGCGCATCAGCCACATCGGAAGCCGATCTCCTCTTTGGCCTTTCAGCGTCGCAAGAAGGGGCTTGGTTGGGTTCGGGTGCGTGTTCATCTGGGTCATTACACTCTCCCCCTATTCAATTAATAAAGACTCTGAAAGGTTGTAGATGATTGTTGGTCGCTGCGAGGCGGGAATAACATCTTTGTTCGCCCTTTCCCCACAGCTTGACGAAGCGCAGGGAGCCAAGGCCTGCAGAGTCGTTGCCAGCCATCCCCATTATCCACATCTGGGGATGAACAGCCTGTCATGTTGGCAAGGCTGTGGAGAAGATAAGGTGAACTATCTCGAATTGCGGCGCTTGCGCTTATCCCGCTTTTTTCGCTAGCCCTGTCCCCAGATTTGTCCACATACAGATCAACCCAACACATCAACAAGCGAGTGCCTGTGTCCCGATTGCATCTTCATCTGGTGTCAGACTCCACAGGCGAAACGTTGGAGACAGTGGCCAAGGCCGCTTTGGCCCAATTTGATGATGTGGAGCCTGTCCGTCATTATTGGCCTATGGTGCGCACGCCGGGCCATGTCGAGCGGATCATGGGCGAGATTGCGCAAAACCCCGGTCTTGTGCTTTTCACTATTGTAAATGCTGATATTCGCATCGCGCTGGAACAGCGCTGTTCAGCGCTTGGCCTGCCGCATGTCGGCGCAATTGACCCGGTGATGCACGCTTTGTCGAATGTGCTGGGCAAGCCTGTTAAGGCGCGGCCCGGTCTGCAGCATTTGTTGGACGATGCCTATTTTGCACGCGTCGAGGCGATTCAATTTACCATTGCCCATGATGATGGGTTGAATTGGGAAAATTGGGAACAGGCAGATATTATTTTGGCGGGCGTATCGCGCAGTTCCAAAACGCCCACCTCAATTTACCTTGCCAATCGGGGCTATAAGACTGCGAACATCCCCATTGTGGTGGAAAGCCCGCCGCCAGATTTGCTCTATCGGCTGACAAAGCCCTTGGTTGTTGGGTTGGTCACCAATCCTGAACGACTGGTGCAAATCCGCCGCAATCGCTTGCTCGCACTCAACCAGACACCCGATACGGATTATGTCGATCAAGAGGCCGTAACGCGGGAATCGGCCTATGCGCGGCGGATGTTTGCCGATAATGGCTGGCCCGTTATTGATATGACGCGCCGCTCCATTGAAGAGGCGGCAGCCGCCATCATCACGCTTTATACCGAACGCAAAGGCCCCAAATGATGAGGCTGATCCTCGCGTCACAAAGTGCTGGCCGCCGGGCAGTTTTGGCCCAAGCTGGCATTGTGCATCAGGCTATGTCCGCCGCGTGTGATGAAGAGGTGGAAAAAGCCCGGCTGAGAGCACAAGGCGTGGATGCCGCCGGGCTTGCGCTTGGCTTGGCTGAAGCCAAGGCACTCTCGGTTTCAAACCAAGACAAGGGTGCCTTGGTTCTCGGCTGTGACCAGACTTTGGCGCTCGATGATGGCACGCAATTTGATAAAGCGCCCGATATGGCGGCGCTGGCCGCGCAATTGGCGGTCCTGTCAGGGCGCACGCACGTGCTGCATGCGGCGATGGCAATTGCGTGCGATGGCGCAATTATCTGGCGCCATGTTGAACCGGCCCGCATGACAATGCGGCCCCTCTCCGCCCAGTTTATTGATGCCTATCTTGAGGCAGAAGGGCCAGATCTTTTATCAGGGGTTGGTGGCTATCGTATTGAAGGCCGTGGCATCCAGTTGTTTGAGCAGATAGAGGGCAGCCACTTTACGATTATTGGCCTGCCGCTTTTGCCGCTTCTGGCCTATTTGAGAGATGCAGGAGTGATTGCCCAATGAGCCGCCCTTATGCTGAAGTCATTGGTGATCCCATCAGCCATAGCAAATCGCCGCGCATCCATGGCTTCTGGCTAGACGCGCTGGGCATAGAGGCTGAGTATCGCGCCACGCATGTCACGCCAGAGGGGCTGGCGGATTTTATTGGCGCGCGGGCGCAAGACCCAGCTTGGCGGGGGTGCAATGTCACCTTGCCGCACAAATTGGCTGTGATGGACCATGTTGGTGATCCGGGGAATATACCGGCCAGCATTGGCGCCATGAACACCATTGCCCGCGATAAGGCAGGCGGGCTTTTTGGCACCAATACCGATGCCGGTGGCTTTTACGGCCCGATTGCGGATGTGCCTTTGGCAGGCGCGCCCGTGATTGTGGCTGGCACCGGCGGGGCAGCCCATGCTGTGCTTTTTGCTTTGTCGCGTCTGGATGTCGGGCCCGTCACGCTGCTGGCGCGCACCCCGTTGAAAGGCGCGGCCTTGCTGGCGCGCTTTGGCCTAAAAGGCGAAGTGCGGGCCATGGACGCGGCCCTGCCGCCTGCCCAACTTTTCGTCAACACAACGTCGCTGGGCATGACAGGTCAGCCCCCTCTTGTGCCAGATCTCTCCCCCCTGCCTGAAGAGGCTGTGGTTTATGATATTGTCTATGCCCCGTTGATAACGCCCCTCTTGGCAGCAGCAGAGGCACGCGGGCTGCAAATAGTGGATGGGCTGGAAATGCTGGTTGGCCAAGCCGCCATCGCCTTTGAGCTGTTTTTTGGCGCCACCCCGCCCAGAGATCGAGATGAAGAGCTGCGGGAGATGTTGCTCGCATGATCCGCATTGGCCTGACAGGCTCTATTGGCATGGGCAAATCGGCAGTGTCGTCCATGTTCCGGCAAATGGGCGTGCCCGTCTTTGATGCCGATGCTGAAGTCCATCGCCTGCAAGGCCCGGGCGGCGCGCTGGTGGACAAAATTGAGGCGCGCTTTCCCGGCACCACAGGGCCCAAGGGTGTTGATCGGCAAAAATTAGGGGCTGCCGTTCTTGGCAAGCCAGACGAACTCAGGGCGTTGGAGCATATTGTGCATCCAGCCGTCTATCATGCCCGGCAGCGTTTTTTGCGCCAGCATCGGGCCCGGCCTTTGGTGGTGCTGGATATCCCATTATTATTTGAAAAAGGCGGCGCCAAACAAGTTGATGTGACTGTAGTTGTGTCGGCCCATGGGTTTTTGCAGCGCCGCCGCGTGCTGCGCCGGCCCGGAATGACGGAGGCCAAGCTGCGCCATATTCGGCAGTTACAGGTGCCTGATCATATCAAACGGCAAAAAGCCGACCATATTATTGAGACGGGGACTTCGCGGATTGAAACGCGCGCGGCAATTCGTCGTCTCATCGCTTGCCTTCGCGCGCGAAAGCGCCGATAGTCCTGCCGATGCGTGAAGTCGTTTTTGATACCGAAACGACAGGGCTCAACGCCGCTTCCGGCGATCGGCTTGTTGAAATCGGCTGTGTGGAACTGGTCAACCG
>JBEEOY010000098.1:0-3976 GCA_041191345.1 Pseudomonadota bacterium | reverse complement strand
CGCTTTGGCATCCGCAATCCGGGCGCGGACTTGCGCGGGCGCTGTGCCGCCATGGCTCATCCGGCTGGCAACGGACGCATCCACTGTGAGCACGGAATAGACGCTATCATTAATTGCCGGGTGAATGGCCTTAAGTTCTTCCAAAGGCAGGTCTGCCAGCGCTGATTGCAGCTCTTCTGCGCGTTTCACGGCACGGCCCGTAACATGATGTGCCTCGCGGAAGGGCAGGCCTGCTTCGCGCACCAGCCAATCGGCAAGGTCAGTCGCCGTTGCAAAGCCGCTTTCCGCCAGCGCGCGCATTCGATCTGTCCGGAATGTCACGCTGTCGACCATGCCCGTCATCGCGGCAATGGACAGCGCCAGCAGATCATGCGCCTCAAACACGGGCGGCTTATCGTCCTGCATATCCTTTGAGTAGGCGAGGGGCAGGCCCTTCATCGTCATCATCAACGCAGTGAGGCAGCCCGTGATCCGGCCCGCATGGCCGCGGATCAACTCGACGGCATCGGGATTGCGCTTTTGCGGCATGATTGAACTGCCCGTGGACCATTGGTCAGGCAGAGCGACAAAGCCAAAGGGTTGTGAGGCCCAAATGATAATTTCTTCCGACATGCGCGAGAGATGCAGTGCGCATTGGCTGGCCGCCATCAGATAATCGAGCGCAAAGTCCCGATCAGACACGCTATCGAGGCTGTTGTCAGTCGGCTTGTCAAAATCAAGCGCCTTGGCCGTGGCATGGCGGTCAATTGCAAAGCCCGTTCCCGCAAGCGCAGCTGCGCCCAATGGGCATTCATTCATCCGCACACGGGCATCGGCAAAGCGGGCGCGATCCCGCCGGATCATTTCGTACCATGCCATCAAATGATGGCCGAGTGTCACTGGCTGCGCGCTTTGCAAATGGGTGAAGCCCGGCATGACTGCATCTGCATGGGCGTCCGCGCGCGCAACCAGCGCCTTTTGCAGCTCGATAAGACCCGCCTCAACTGCGTCCATCGCATCGCGCACCCAGAGCCGGAAATCCGTTGCGACCTGATCATTGCGCGAGCGTGCGGTGTGCAGGCGACCAGCCGCCGGGCCAATAAGCTCGGCCAGCCGTGCTTCGGTGGCCATGTGAATATCTTCAAGCGCTAAATCCACCGGCACGCCATTGGCCGCATAATCCGCAGCAATCTGGTCTAGCCCCGCCGAAATCTGGGCCGCATCCTCGGCGCTGACAATGCCCTGATTGGCAAGCATTGCGACATGCGCTTTGGAGGCACGGATATCTTGCTGCCACAATCGCTTGTCGAAGGGGATCGAGGCGTTTATCTCACGCATCACGGCGGCCGGCCCTTCGGCGAAGCGGCCACCCCACATGCTGTTGGAGTTTGACGTGCGGCTGCTAATCTCGAAAATCCTTGCTCTTGGCCTTGGTTTAACGCTCACGGTTTCCGGCTGCGATAAGCAATCCGGCGGCAAGCCGCAAGGCGAAGCGCCTCAATCTTCACAAGAGGCTCCAAAAGAAGGGCTATCTGGCACGGTCGATCGAACGCATAAAGGCAAGGATATGCCGGACGTTGTGTTTGAGGGCATGGCCGGAAAACCGAAGACTTTGGCTGATTTTAAGGGCAAGCCGCTCCTAGTAAATATTTGGGCCACATGGTGCGGCCCTTGTATTGCAGAAATGCCAACGCTTGAACGATTGGCTGCCCAGCGCGCAGGCAAGCTGCAAGTGATTGCGATTAGCCAAGATATGAAGGGCCGCCCCGTGGTGGCCGAATGGTGGAACAAACAAGGCTTTAAAACGCTGACCACCTATGTTGATGCCAAGGCAGACCTTGGCTTTGCCTTGGGCGGCGGATCGCTGCCGACGACGATCCTGTATGATGCCAATGGCAAGGAAGTTTGGCGCATGGTGGGTGGTGCCGAATGGGATGCCCCGGCACAATTGGCGCTGATTGACGCTGCGCTTTAGGCCGTCAGCCGCAGCGGCGAAACGGCATCAGGCGTTACGCCCAAGTCTGACATGCCCTCGGGCCAAGCGCTGTTTGTGACCAGCGCCTCGGCGAGGGCCGACATGGCAGGCGAGGTTTGCAGGCCAAAACCGCCTTGACCCGCCAGCCAGAAAAAGCCGGGGGCATCTGGTGCAAAACCTGCCACGGGCATCCGATCCTTCACAAAACTCCGCAATCCGGCCCAGCGCCCAGTGAGGCGGGGCGGCGGCAGAGTGGTAAATTCTTCCACAAGGTGCGCGGCCAGCGCGACATCATATTCCTCAGGCTGAGCGTCGCAGGGCGGAGTGTCTGTCTCATCATTGGGGCAGGCGAGCAGACGATTGCCCTGTGGGAGAATGTAAAACACATCGCCCGGCGTCTTGATGAACGGCCAATCCCTGACGTCTGTGCCTTGGGGCGGATCAAAAACAATGATGGTGCGGCGGCGCGGTTGCAGGCCAATCGGGGCCACGCCCGCCATTTCTGCAACATGGTCTGCCCAAGCGCCTGCCGCATTGATGATAATGGGTGCGCTATAGCTATCGCCCGCCTCAGTTGTGGCCGTCCAGCCCGCGCCACTCTGTTCGAGCCGCGCAATGCGCTGCCGCACACGCACCGTGCCGCGCGATCGGGCCTGTCGCGCAAAGCCTTGCAGCAGTGCATCGGCATCAAGACTACGGCCGCCATGATCGACAAGCCCAGCAACAATCCCGCCTTCGCCGAATTTTAGCAGCGGGCAGAGCGCGCGCATCGCAGCTTCATCAGCAGTTTCAACACTATCAGTAAAGCGCCGCATTTCGGCGCCCAGATCGTCAAGTTCGGCCCGCATCGCTTCTGTCGCGATGAACAAAGCTGGTTTTGGCGTTGCCAGTGGCACATCCGTAAAGCCCGCAGGCGGCGCATCAAAAAAGGGGCGGCTCCATGCAGTCAGGCCGCGCACCAGCGGATTGCCGAGGCCGAAGTGGTAAAAGGCCGCACTCCGGCCTGAGCTGTGATAGCCAACCGCCTCTTCGGCTTCCAACACCACCACCTGACCATGGAGGGCCAGACGGGCGGCGGCAGACAGGCCTGCGACACCGCCGCCGACAATGATGAAGTCCGCCTTATTGGGCATTAATCGCGCAGAAGCTCATTAATCGCGGTTTTGGACCGCGTCTGCGCATCGACGCGCTTCACAATGACAGCGCAGGCAAGGCTGGGGCCAGGCGTGCCATCGGGCAGCGGCTTGCCGGGCAGAGCGCCCGGGACGACGACCGAATAGCTGGGCACGCGGCCAATGAAGATTTCGCCAGTTTCCCGATCAATGATCTTCGTGGTCGACGATAAGAAAACGCCCATGGCGAGCACAGCGCCTTCTTCGACAACCACGCCCTCAACGACTTCGGAACGGGCGCCAATGAAGCAATTATCTTCGATAATTACAGGGCCGGCCTGCAACGGCTCCAACACGCCGCCAATGCCAACGCCGCCCGAGAGGTGAACATTCTTGCCAATTTGCGCGCAGCTGCCGACAGTTGCCCATGTGTCAACCATTGTGCCTTCGCCAACCGATGCGCCAAGGTTCACAAAACTCGGCATTAAAACGACGTTCTTGGCGATATGTGCGCCGCGGCGGACAATGCTGCCCGGAACCGCACGAAAGCCTGCGTCGCGGAAGCGGTTTTCACCCCAGCCTTCAAACTTCGAAGGTACCTTATCCCACCAATGCGCGCCACCGGGGCCGCCAGATATTGTCTCCATATCATTGAGGCGGAAGGAGAGGAGGACGGCCTTTTTCAGCCATTGATTGACAGTCCACTGACCATTGATCTTTTCCGCCACACGGCGCGTGCCGCTGTCGAGCAGGTCGAGTGCGGCGTTGACGGCATCGCGCGGTGCGCCTGTTGTGGCGGGGGACAGGTTGTCCCGATCTTCCCACAAAGTTTCAATGGTCTGTTCAAGCGCGTCAGTCATGCGGGGTCCAATTCTCCAAGGGCCGTCAACCAGGCCGTGATATCGTGCGT
>JBEEOY010000097.1:0-3533 GCA_041191345.1 Pseudomonadota bacterium | reverse complement strand
TGAAAGTGGGTGTCGTTACCTATAAGCTTGCCGCCCATGCCGCTGATTTGGCCAAGGGCCACCCAGCGGCCAAGGTCCGTGATGACGCTCTGTCCCGTGCGCGGTTTGAGTTCCGCTGGCGCGATCAGTTTAACCTTAGCCTCGATCCGGATACCGCTGAACAATATCATGACCAGACCCTGCCCGCAGAGGGCGCCAAGACCGCGCATTTCTGCTCGATGTGCGGGCCCAAATTCTGTTCCATGCGGATCAGTCAAGAAGTGCGTGATTTTGCGAAATTGCAGAACCAAAGCGCGGACGGCTTTGTCGCAGCGGAAGAAGCGGAAGCTGGCATGGCGCAGATGAGCAAGGTTTATGATGAACATGGCCGCGAGCTCTATCTCGGCGCTGGCGACCGGGAGCGGGATTGAGGCAGCCCTATATGGCGGAGGCTAAGCCCATCGCCCCTGGCTGGGTCTGGATGCTGCGCGCGGCGGCCGCGTATAACCTGCTTGTCGCGCTGCCGCAGCTCTTGGCTTCGGCAACGCCCAGTTCAGACCGTATTGTCAGCCTACTCGTCGGTTGCTTTGGGCTGATTTATGCGTTGGTCAGTTGGCAGCCCCACCGTTTTGCGCCGATGCTTTGGGCAGGGATTATCGGCAAATTGGGCATTTTGGTGATTTTGGGGCCAGACGTCCTGCGGGGTCGGGGGGCTCCGGGCGCTGCGCCTATTTTGGCAGGTGATCTGCTCTTCACGTTGGGCTTTCTTGCCTTTTTGTGGCGGCACCACCGCAGTCCATCCGTCTAAATACCGAAAGGCAGAAGGCACGGGGAATGTGCCTTCTGCCGGGGTTGCACGGACCAGATGGCGGGTCCGGCCCTATTCATTCCCGAGTGGGGCAGCCGCGACAAGCGGTGTCTGGTCCGTTTTCGATCCAAGTGAGTGAAGGGGCTTCGGGAGGGAACAACCCCGCTTTGCCGCTGTTGTGGTGCAACCAACACTCAGCTTGGTGGAGAGGACGGCATATGGCGGGCAAGGCAGGTGACATCCCGGCGACTGGGGGCAATGGGGCGGGGCGGAAGGCTAAGTCCGGTGACCGGAACAGCGGCTTGAATGCAAAAGTCGATTATTCAGACGACTTGGCAGCGGTGATTGGCAAAGGACCGATGGCTCGATCGGACATTACGGCCAAAGTCTGGGACTATATCAAGGCGCATCAGTTGCAGGCCGCCGACGATAAGCGTCAGATTGAGCCAGATGCTCTTTTAGCCAGAGTGGTTGGAAAAGACCGCCTCTCAATGTTCAAAATGACAGCCGAGATCAGCAAGCATATCGAAAAGAGCTAGGGATAGAGTTGATGTGCGCAGCCTTGACGCCGGGGGTGGAGCGCCGTCACTAGGAGGCTATGTGCAATCTTTATCGCCTTGATGTGCCAGCGACTGTGCTAGGCGATGTGTTTTCGGCCGACGTGGGTGCAGATATATGGGCCGGCGGATATGTCGCGCCTGGAAAGCCCGCCCCTGTCATTGTGCGGCAAGATAACCGGGTGCGCGCCATTGTGCCGCGCATCTGGGGCGTGCCGCCGCCGCCGCGAGTTGAAAAGCCCATCACCAATATCCGCAATTTAGAAAGCCCCTTTTGGATTGGCAGCCTGCGCCATGTGGGCTCGCGCTGCTTGGTGCCGGTCACGTGCTTCCAAGAATGGGGTGGGCGGTCAGGCGCGCGAACGCAGCATTGGTTTTCGCTGCCCAGCCAGCCGGTCTTTGCCTTTGCCGGCATATGGCGGGACAGCGAAGTGCCAAGCTTTGCGTTTCTAACGACGGACCCCAATCCATTGGTCAGCAGCGTCCATCCCAAGGCCATGCCGTTGATCCTTCACCCAGAAGATTATGAGACATGGCTTGCAGCAGATTGGAAGACAGCATCTCGGCTCGTTGCCCCCTATCCGTCACAGTTGATGCGCATGGAGAGCGAGCCAGCAAGCGGGGCAGGGGCAGAAAAGCGGGGCTCTTCCCCTGCGCCAGCCATTGACCTTTTCGGCCCACGAGACTAGGGACCGCCTCGCTTGACTGGAATGGTGCGCGTGAGATCGACTCACAAACCCCAGGAATTTCGGGCATTACATAGCGCTTGAACACTGTTTGTGCGGGAATTTTCCCCGGGCTTTTGCCTTGGGGCCGATTCGTGTTTTCTCAAAAGGAAGCACCTTTGCCGGGCATCAGAGTAACTTCGTAAAGGTGAAGGGCTTCATGCCAACAATTAATCAGTTGGTCCGCAAGGGCCGCGTCGCTCAAAAGGCGAAATCTAAAGTTCCCGCGATGGAGCAGAACCCGCAAAAGCGTGGCGTCTGTACGCGCGTGTACACCACGACCCCGAAAAAGCCGAACTCCGCTCTCCGTAAGGTGGCGAAGATTCGTCTGACCAATGGTCGTGAAGTCATCAGCTACATCCCCGGCGAAGGTCACAACCTTCAAGAGCACTCTGTGGTGCTGATCCGCGGCGGTCGTGTGCGCGACTTGCCCGGTGTGCGCTATCACGTTCTGCGCGGCGTGCTCGACACGCAAGGCGTGAAGGACCGTAAGCAGAGCCGTTCGAAGTACGGCGCGAAGCGTCCGAAGTAAGCCGGCAAGAAATTTTAAGAAGGATAAGCTGACATGGCTCGTCGTCGTCGTCCCGAGAAGCGGGAAATTCTGCCCGATCCCAAATTTGGTGATGTGGTGCTCTCGAAATTCATGAACTCCGTCATGCTTGACGGTAAGAAGTCGGTTGCTGAAGGCATTGTTTATGGTGCCTTGGAAGCCATCGAAGCCAAGGCGAAGAAGGAACCGCTCGGCGTGTTCCATGAAGCGCTGAACAATGTGAAGCCGGGTATCGAAGTCCGCTCACGCCGCGTTGGTGGTGCAACCTATCAGGTTCCCGTCGAAGTGCGTGCAGAGCGTGCTCAGGCGCTGGCCATTCGCTGGCTTATCGGTGCGGCGCGTTCGCGTTCGGAAAACACCATGGCTGCCCGTTTGTCGGGTGAGCTGATGGATGCGGCCAATAATCGCGGCAATGCGGTCAAGAAGCGTGAAGACACGCACCGCATGGCAGAAGCGAACCGCGCCTTCTCGCACTATCGCTGGTAATAGCGCTGTAACAATCGGAGCGTCTTAACGGGCGCTCCACCCCTTCGGAGATAGCATCATGGCACGCAGCCATCCTCTCGAACGCTACCGCAATATCGGTATTATGGCGCACATCGACGCGGGTAAAACCACGACGACCGAGCGCATTCTTTACTACACCGGCAAGTCCTACAAGATCGGTGAAGTCCATGAAGGCACCGCCACCATGGACTGGATGGAACAAGAGCAAGAGCGCGGCATCACGATCACATCGGCTGCCACGACCTGCGAATGGAAGGGCCACCGGATCAACATTATTGATACGCCGGGCCACGTTGACTTCACGATTGAAGTTGAACGTTCGCTGCGCGTGCTTGACGGTGCTGTTGCCTGTTTTGACGGCGTTGCCGGCGTTGAGCCGCAGTCGGAAACCGTGTGGCGCCAGGCGG
>JBEEOY010000096.1:0-8294 GCA_041191345.1 Pseudomonadota bacterium | reverse complement strand
AACCCGCGAGCTGACCACCATCGATGGTGAAGAGCGACCCCGTCACCTTGCGGGCCTGATCGCTGGCCAAGAAAGCGAACATTTCCGCGACATCTTCCGGGTCGCAGCTGCCATCGACCAGTTTCGGCGCATTGCGCATCACCAGCCCCCAATCCACATCGCCCGGCGGCGGTGCAGCATTACCCATGGGCGTATTCACATGGCCCGGGCAAATTGCATTGATGCGCACGCCCTTGCTGGCGAACTCGACTGCGAGGCTCTTGGTAATGGCGGCCACCGCGTGTTTTGAGGCAGCATAGGCCACCGTATAGGCAATGCCCTGCAACGCCGCAGTGGAGGCGGTGTTGACGATATTGCCTTTGGATTTGATAAGGTGGGGCAAGGCCGCCCGGCACATGGCATAAACGCTGGTGGTGTTGATCGTCAGGATGCGGGCAAAATCCTCCTCGCTAAACTCCAGCGTGGGGCCCCATTTGAGGATGCCTGCAATATTGCACAGCACATGGAGGCCATCTTTCGCCGCCACCTCCACCAGCGCACGGCACGAGTCAAAATCAGCGGCATCATAAGGCTGGATCAGCGGGCGCGAGATCATTTTGGCAGCGGTCTCTTCAAGGCCGCCTGCATTCACATCGGCAATGGTGACACGTGCACCTTCTGAGGCGAACAAAATGGCCGTGGCCCGGCCAATGCCCGATGCCGCACCTGTGATGAGAACATTCTGCCCCTCAAACCGCATATCCCTCTCCCGGATTCGTGCTTTAACTTTCATTTGCGTAATATATAACTCATCCAACTACGCAAAGGAGAAAGCGCCGTGACTCTGGAAGAAAGATTGCAGAGATTAGAAGATGATCGCGCCATTCGCGACTTGAAGGCCCGCTATCTCCAAGCTTGTGATGCGAAGGATCCCGATAGCGTGTTAGACACGCTGCACCCTAAAGGCGCACGCATTGCCTATGAGGGCTTTCCGCCCTTTGACAATCGCGAAGACTTTGTCGCGATCTACCGGCAAATGGGCTGCACGCCCGATATTTTTGATATTCACCACGCCGCCAATGGCATCATCCGCTTTGATAGCGATGTGCGAGCAACGGGTACATGGTCACTCTATTTCCACAACATCCATTTGGGCCAGCGGACGTTGACGCAGATGGGCGTGGTCTATGACGATGTCTATGTGAAGGAAAATGGCCGCTGGTGGATTGCGGAGACACGCTCACGCCGCACCTCGTGCCTCATCCATAGTGTTGACGATGCGGGCACCGCCCATGTCGCTGTGATGGGCCCAGCCCCCGCCAATTTTGGCGAGGGCTGAGTTCCATTATCTTCGCTTAGAAGCGCACCCCGAAGGTTACGCCATAAGTGCGCGGATCTGGGAAATAGCCCAGTGTCAGCCCACCAAAGCCCGGACCAAAGTCAATGAAGTTAGACGGGTTCTTCTCATTGCCAAGGTTACGCACCCAAGCCGAGAGTTCCGTCTTCACGCCACCCAGATCAAAATCGCTCAGCGCAGCGCGCAGATTGACAATCGTGCGGCCCTTTGAGCGCGTGTTATAGGCGTTCTGGTCCGATGCAGTTGGCGTGCGCAACGCATAGGGGAATGTGAAATAGCCAGACACATGGTTCAAATCACCATTGATGTTCAGCTTACCCCAATCGCCTTCCACAACGCGCCAATCCACGCCGAGGCCGGCCGTGAATTTAGGCGTATGCGGGAAAGCGCGGTTGTTTGACACATCTGCGCCAGCATCAGTGTAGCTCAGATATTTAGCCGACAATGTCGCCAAAGACGCATTGATCGTCAGAGCATCGGTTGGCCGTGCAATTGCTTCTACTTCCAAGCCCTGAATACGGGCAGAGGCCGCATTGCGAACCACGGACGAAGCTGCGCCTGCTGCTGTAAAGATCGACAGCTGAATATCCTTATGCCGGTCATAAAATGCCGCGACATTCAGGATCAGGCGATTGTCGAGCATCTTGGTTTTGATGCCCAGTTCATAGCTATCCACCTTTTCCGGGCGATAGGGCTGGCACAGCTCGGTCAGGCCCAACGGGCAGCCAGCAGGTGCCTTAGGATCGAAGAAAACGTTGGTTTCGCCGTTAAAGCCACCCGACTTAAAGCCTTGCGCAAAGCGACCATATAGGTTCACCTTGTCAGAGGCTTCGTAGCTAAGCGTCACGGCTGGCGAGAAGTTGTTATATGTCGCATCCGGCACACCACCATAAGGCAGGTCAAGCACCTTCACGAGCGGCGATCCGGCTGCGAAATAGCGGCGGACATCCTTCTTCTCATGCGTATAGCGGCCACCAAGCGTCAGCTTCAGCGCATCCGTCAGCTTATAATCAAGCTGTGAATAGAGCGCATAGGCATCAGTGTGCGAGCCATAGTCTGACTGGAAATAGCTGCCAGCCGGGCCAAACAGACCAAAAAAGGCTTGTGGGCCAAGCGTTTCAGCCTTTTCGGCAAAATAGAAAGCACCCACCACATAGGCCAAGCGATCATTCATCGCGTTGCCGGCAAGCTGCACTTCCTGGCTGAAGGCATCATAATCGGTAATGCGCTGCGTAAAGGCAATATTCAGCGGCGAACCATCCAGATCAAGGCCGTCTGCCCAAGCTAGATTCCGATAAGACGTAATTGACTTTAGCTCCGCACTGCCAAGATCAGCGGTGAGCGTCAGTGCGTGTCCATAAGCGCGTGAGCGTTCATAGGCTGCACCGTCGACACTCGCCGTCGTGACGCGATCGGGATTGGCATAGAGATTGAGCGGTGCCACCCCAATATAGCTGGGTGACTTGGGATCAAAAATGTCCCGTGGGTCGCCATTGCGGTTCACGCGCAGCAATTGCGCGAAAGGCGGCAACTGCTTTTGCTTGTTGTAATCAAACGAATAATCGGCCGTTACCGTGTCCGAAAGTTGCGCCCGAACTTGGATCAAAGCGCTCTTGCTATCCACTGTATCAATTTGGCTCAGCGAAGGCTTGCCTGCCAAAAAGGCTGCCGGGAAGGGATTTGCGGTAATCTGGACAAGGCCATCGCGCTTGGACATCTGGCCCGACACTTTGGCGGAGAAAATGCCCATCTGCGGCAGATCCAAGCTCGCCTTGGCCTTCCAAGCATTATAATTGCCATAAGACACTTCGGCAGACCCGGCCAATTCGCCCTTGGGCTTCTTGGTAATCAAGTTCACCGCACCCGCCAGCGCGTTACGGCCATAGAGTGTGCCTTGAGGCCCGCGCAGAATTTCGACGCGCTCAAGATCAGCGACATCAAAGATCGAGCCCTGCGCCTTGGCGATGTAAACACCGTCCATGTACAGGCCAACGGCCGGTTCCCACGTAATCGCGGGGTTAATCGTCACTGAGCCACGAATGGAAATTTGCGAAATCGTCTTGCTAGAAGGCGCACGCTCAAACTTTACGTTCGGCGCGACGGAACCCAGCGTATCAATTGACGCGATGCCACGCGCCTGAAGATATTCACTGCTCACTGCCGAAATGGCGATTGGAATGTCTTGAACATTTTCGGCGCGCTTCTGCGCGGTGACGACAATGTCACCAATGCCAGTATCAGCTGCGTCACTGTCTTGTGCGAAAGCGGGTTGCGTCAAAGCCAGTGCGGCGACGCTTGCACAAAATAGGGTCATGCGATGCGTTTTCATGCCATCCTCCCATCAAAGTCCCAGCGCGAAATTGAACACTTCGCACAAGGATGCAATCATTTGCGTATCCAGATTGCCTTTTAACTACGAAAATGCAAGATGGCTTCGGCAAACTTAATAAATAGCGTAGTAATTTGGCCACAGTGACTGCGCATTAAGGAGAGGAAGATGAGCAGCTTTGTGCTAATGGCAGCTGCCAGCCTGATGAACAGCTTGCCCGCAACAGAAGACTGCACGGCCCTTGCGAAAGACCCTGCCGCAGCTTTGGCCTATAGCAGCGGCCTTCAGGGCTTTATCTACGGCTATCCTATTGTCGATATGCTCAAGCAAAAGCATAATGAAACGCATCGTGTGGCAGCAGACCAGCCAATTGTTGCGCCCGTCAACACTATGGTCCCCTACCCCCATATCCTGACGCCAGAGACACAAGGCCAGCTCCGCGCGCCCAATGCGGATACGCTCTATGTAAATGCCTGGCTGGATCTGTCCAAGGGGCCTGTCCTTATTGAGACGCCCGAAATGAACGGGCGATATTATACATTGGCATTCATGGACCTTTTTGGGCGCCCCTTCCATCTGGGGACACGGACCAATCAAGGCCGGGCCACGCGCTATGCAATTATTGGCCCCTCAGGCGGCCAAGTGCCAGATGGGTATGTGGCCTTTCCCGTGCCAACTGACACAGCGTGGATGCTTGGCCGCATTTTAGCGGATGGCAAGGCAGATGAGCAGCAAGCCATTGCCATTGCCCGCAGCTTTAAAATGACTGGACCGGCCAGCTTTAGCTCAGCCATCACAGAAGCTGCACCAATGGTGCCTTATGCCAGCCTAGACTATTTCGCGCAGTTAAATGGGGCTTTGAAATCCCTTCCCCTGCCCGCAGAGGAAGCGGCGCTGATGGCTGTTTTCGACAAAGCCGGCTTTGGGCCCAAAGCGCGTTTTGACGCGGCAAAACTGTCTGCCGGGCAAAAGCTCGGGCTGGGCTGTGCCATCCGCATGGGGCCAGATATTCTGGCGACACAAGGCTTTAAGCCGACCTGGATGGTCAATGGCTGGATGCGCAATGACAAGGTGGACAAGCCGGGCAATGATTATCTGCTGCGCGCGGAAATCGCCCGTGGCGGCTATGTGAATGCGCAAGAAGAGTCGATCTATCCAGCCGCAGTGACCGATAGCACGGGTGCGATGCTGAACGGCGCCAAGCGCTATCGCATCCGCTTTGCCCCCGGGCAAACGCCGCCCGTCAACGCCTTTTGGTCGATCACAGCCTATGATCTGAAGACCGCGCATCTCGTGCCCAATCCCATTCGCCGCTATCAATTTGGTGATCGCACTAAGGGCGCAAAGCGCGATGCAGATGGCGGGCTGACCATTTATTTGAGCGCGAAACGGCCACCGCAAGGTAAATCCAATTGGTTGCCCACGCCCTATGGCGCCTATCATCTGGTGATGCGGATGTATTTGCCAAAGCCAGAGGCATTGGATGGGCGCTATGCCCCGCCGCCAATTGAGCCTATTTCTGCCCCCACCCCCGTTGCGGAGACAAAGAAGTGACAAGTTTGGAAGCCCGGATTGATCGGTTGGAATCTTTGGACGCCATTCGGCAACTGCCCGCCAAATATGCGCTGGCGCTCGATATGCGCGACATGGACGCGATGGTTTCGCTCTTCCCCGCTGATGTCCGTGTCGGCAAAGATGCCTCAGGCCGCGCGGCACTGCGCGCCTATATGGACCGCACCTTGCGTTCTCCCTTTACAGGCACGTCGCATCATATTGGCGGGCATGTGATTGAGTTTGACGATGCCGACCATGCCCATGGCGTTGTCTATTCCAAGAATGAGCATGAGACGGGCGATGAATGGGTCATCATGCAAATGATGTATGTCGATGATTATGTTCGCCTTGAGGGCCGCTGGTATTTCCAGCGCCGCCTGCCCCTCTATTGGTATGCGACCGACCTCAACAAGCCGCCCATTGGCGACAATAAGATGCGCTGGCCCGGGACGGACTGGGTGGAAGGCAATTTCCACAAGCTCTTCCCAAGCTATGCCGAATTTTGGGCGCGCGAGGGTGATCATGGGGGCCCGGTGGCAGAACCCGCGCCGCTGGAAGGCTTTTTGAACGCCATGCGTCGCGGGGCGGCCGCACCGAAGGTGAAGGTGCGGGCGGATTAATCCGCCCGGCGTCCGGCGTCAGAAATAATAGCTCGCGCCATTGGCGACGAGGACGGAGCCGTTGACAAAGCTGGCATCATCGCTGGCCAAATAGGCGACAGCCGCCGCAATTTCTGAGGGATGCGCCATGCGGCCCAAGGGGATGGACGCTTCCATCGACTTGATCCATTCATCAGGAATGCCTGCCATAACCGGCGTATTCGTCGGCCCCGGAGCAACAGCATTTACCCGAATTTTGCGCGGGGCCAGTTCGCGCGCCAATTGCCGCGTCAGGCCGATAATCGCAGCCTTGGACGTCACATAATGCGGCGAGCCTTCACCCGATTGCGCGCTGGTGGAACTGATATTGATGATGGACCCGGCATTGCCATCTTCTGCCAAGACACGGGCAAATTCTCGACAAACGTAAAAGGCGCCGTTGATGTTGACGGCCATGACGCCCGCCCAACCTTCATCTTCCATATGGATCAGCTGATCGACAATGATGTCAGACGTGCCTTTTTCCGCCAGCTCAGCATTGCGCTCAGCCATCGCGCCGTAAAATTGCTCTGAGCCATCTTTGGCGGCTTGGCCAATGCCTGCGTTGTTCACGGCAATATCCAGACGCCCAAAGGCCTCTCGTGCTGCCCGCACGGCTGCCCGCACCGAGGCAGAGTCCGCCACATTGCAGTGCAGGGCAAGGGCAGCACCTGATGCCTTGGCCTCATCTACGTTCATGTCGAGCGCGGCGACCTTAGCGCCATCGGCTGTCAGCCGCTCCACAATCGCACGGCCAATGCCGCGCCCAGCGCCCGTTACAATGGCGGCCTTGCCTGCAAATTTGCTCATTCCTCATTTGCTCCTGTCATGTGGCGGGCCGCGATATAGCCAAAGGTCATAGCAGGGCCGATCGTCACGCCAGCCCCGGGATAACTCTCGCCCATGGCCGAGGCCGCATTATTGCCCACAGCATAGAGGCCAGAAATTGGTTTACCCTTTGTATCCAGAACGCGCGCCAGCTCATCCGTCAACAAACCGCCATTGGTGCCAATATCACCGGGATAGATGGGCATCGCGTAAAATGGCCCTTTTTCCAGCGGACGCAGGCACGGGTTTGGGCCAACGCGCGGATCGCCATACATTTTGTCATAAGCCGCTTCCCCGCGATGGAAATCGGGGTCTTCACCTTTGACGGCGAAGTCATTGTAGCGGGCGACAGTCGCTGCCAGCTTATCCGCAGGCACGCCCATCGCTTCGGCCAACTCCTCAACCGTGCGGCCCTTTTTCAAAATGCCGCGCACTTCGCCGCGCTGCAGCCAATCAGGCATGATCGGGTAAAGCGGCCCGACGGGGTAGCTGTGACGATAGCGGTGATCAAAGACGAACCAAGTCGGGCTGGCATCGCCATGTTCTGCCTCACGCCGCGCCATTTGCTGGCCGACAATATGGTAAGAGGCGGCCTCGTTCAGATAGCGCTCGCCCTTTTGGTTGACCATCATGCAGCCCGGCAAGGCCCGCTCAATGGTGCAGAGCCGGCCGCGGTCTTCCCCCGGCACATAAAAGACAGGCGCGGCCCATGCCGACTGCATATTGAGCACCTGCGCCCCGACACCCAGCCCAGCGCGGATGGAATCCCCGGTGTTGCCGCTTGTCCCACCAGACAGCTGCGCCCGGCGATAAAGCGGGGCGTGCGCATCGCGCATCTCTTGGTTTTTATCAAAGCCGCCAGCGGCCAGCACAACGCCCTTGCGAGCACGGACACGCAGTGACTTGCCCTCATGACGGATCACGGCACCAACAACCTTGCCCTTTTCGGTGATCAGTTCTTCCATGGCCGTGTCAAGCCACAAGGGCACGCCCTTTTCATTGAGGGCCAGCCGCAATCCGCCCAGCAAGGCATTGCCCAGCGTTAAGCGCCGGTCCTTGCGCGATTTAAAGCGGAAGGGCCAATCAAACCAATAGCGCGCCAAGCTTTTGGTCAGATGCCACCACCAACGCGGCGCACGGAAGAGGAGAATATAGGTCTCATCAAAATGCCAGTTGAGATAGCCAAAGAGGCTCGCCGCAGGCGAGGCAAAGCGCAGCGTTTCGACATCCTTGCCCAGCTTTTTCCCATCAATGGGCAGCGGCATATGCGTGCGATAGCCGGTGGGGCTGCCCCCCGGATTTTCGGCATGATAATCAGGATAGGGAAAGGCCTGATAATCAATGTCGGTATTGGCCGTTACCCAACGCAGCATCTTTGCAGCATTGTCGACAAAGGCGCGAATATTGGCATCGGGCACATTTTTGGCAGACAGCTTGCGAACATATTTGAAAGCGTCCGACGTCTTATCCTCAAAGCCCGCCGCTTTCGCCTGATCGCTTGCCGGGATCCAAATCCCCGCGCCTGAAGTGGCGGAGGTGCCGCCCCATAGTTTTTCCTTTTCGATCACCAGCACATCTGCACGATTGCTGGCCGCTACCAAGGCGGAGA
>JBEEOY010000095.1:0-17141 GCA_041191345.1 Pseudomonadota bacterium | reverse complement strand
CGGTCTTCCGGCTTAGACTTTGCGGCCGCCTTTGGGCCAGTGCGCGGATTGGCCGGCGCTATCCGCTTTTCCGATTTGCTTGGCTTGGTAACAGATGGGGTGCAGGAGGCGCGCGTCACAGCCATTAACCCGGGCGTTGAGGTGGAAGATGGCCTTATCCGCTATCGCTTGCTGCCTGATTTTAAAGTGGCAGTAGAGGGCGGGCGCTGGCCCTTTGCTGGCGGCAATCTGGTTTTGGAGCCGACCTTATTAGATATGTCGGAGAGCGCAGAGCGGCATTTGACCTTCCGAGCCGAAGGGCTTGATGCTGCCCGCTTCATTGCCGCAATGCAGTTTGAAAATATCGCCGCAACAGGTGTTTATGACGGGGTGCTTCCCATGGTGTTTGACGCGCAGGGCGGTCGCATTGTGGGCGGGCGACTGGTTGCGCAGGGCGGCGGAACAGTGTCCTATGTTGGCCCAGTCTCCAATGAAAATTTAGGGCTTATGGGTCGCTTCGCTTTTGATGCGCTGAAATCCATGCGCTATTCGCGCCTCGCAATTGACTTGAACGGCGCGATAGATGGCGATGTCATTACACGCGTCAGTTTTGCCGGGGTAAATCAGGCACCCGTAAGTGGCGGGCGGACGCGCTTGCCCATTAAAGTGCTGGGTGCCTCCAACATTCCCTTTGTTTTCAACGTCACGATTACCGCCAAATTCCGCCAGCTGTTCAACATGGCGCGCAGCGTGAACGATCCGTCAGTCTTCATCAGCCGCGCCTATCCGCACCTTTTGGTTGAGCCTGGTGTCGACCCCAAGGCCCAAAAGCCCGTTCAGCCTGCAGACAGGCCGAAGCCGCAATAAGCGTTGCGATGTTGACCTTCGGTCGATCTGGTGCGAACCCTTGGGCCATGAAACGGATATTAGCCCTGTGCGGAAGCGGTGTTGGCTTGGCTTTGGCAGGCTGTGTGCAAATTCAGGCCCCCAGCAAACCAATTGAGATCAACCTCAATGTCAATATTCGGCAGGAAGTTGTGCTGAGCCTGAAGAAAGATGCACAAGACCTTGTGACCAATAACCCGGAGTTGTTCCCGCAATGAGAGTGTCGCTTTCCAAAATTGGCGTGTCCTTGGCTTTGGGCTGCGCTTTGGCTGTTGCGGCTCCGCTGATGGCGCAATCGAGCCTTGTGTCAGCCGCTATGGCCGAAGGGCGCGTGGGCGAGCAGGCCGATGGCTATTTGGGCTTTCGAGATGCGCCCAGCGAGGCGCTGCGTGCTGAAGTGGACGCCATCAACATTAAACGTCGGGCGGCTTATACTCAATTGGCAGGCCAACGGGGTGTCACAGTAAAAGATGTTGGCGCCACCGTGGGGTGCGAGACACTTAAGTCCCGCGTGTCAACGGGCCGAACCTATTTGCTGCCCGATGGCATCTGGCGCGTGAAAGGCGATGCGCCAATTGCGCTGCCCCCTTATTGTGGGAATTAAAGCGCCGCGGAGCAAAGCCTAGCCGCTGATGGCGCGATACAGGCTATAAGCGCTGGTGATCGTGAGCACGGTGCCGACCAAGAAGAGCAGGCGGCGTGCGGGAATGCGCTTGGCCAAAACTGCTCCAAAGGGGGCTGCAAATAACCCGCCAATAATCAAACCAACGGCTGCAATGGTAAAGGCTTGAAGGCCGATGGTCTTAATGAATGTTGCCGAAATAACTGTGGTCAGCACAAATTCTGCGGTGTTCACTGTGCCAATGGTCTGGCGCGGTTCAACCCCTTGGACCAGCAAATTGGATGTGACAACGGGCCCCCATCCGCCGCCACCCGCGGCATCCAGAAAGCCCCCGACAAGGCCAAGCGGCTCCACAATTTTGGCAGGTTTGTGCGCGTGATGGTTCATTTTCCATGCGCGCCACAACAGATAGACGCCAATAAGCGCAAGATATGTCATCACAAAGGGACGCGCGGCTTCTGCATCTAGATTAGACAGCCAATAGGCGCCCGCAACGCCGCCAATTGTGCCGGGGATTACCAGCCGCAAAAACAGCCGCCAATTCACATTGCGGTGGAAAATATGGCTTATGGCAGAGGCTGCTGTGGTGAATGTTTCCACAAGATGGACACTGGCAGACGCCCGCGCCGGTGGAACGCCCAGAACGCTGACCAACAAAGTGTTCGTAATGACGCCAAAGGCCATGCCCAATGCCCCGTCAACCAACTGGGCAAAAAAGCCAATCGCCAAAAAAGGTAGCATGGCTTGAAGATGGTCTGCGCTCAATTCTGGCACTTTCTCGTCCCCCTGAAACGCGCTTTACCCTGATTTGCTCCGCAATGCGAAACAAGGCTTTGGTCGTGCGCGACCCAACTCTCAGAAAAGACTATCAGGTCGCTAGGAATTAAGAATCAAGTTTTTCTTGGGGACGCACAAGAAGCGGGCTGTTTGTGGGGATTTAGGCCGATGGCCTGTTGACTTGGCTTCCTGTGCTTCCTAAGGGGAGCGCGCCTTGGCGGGGTTGCCCAGTTCCATGGCGGTTTAGCTTTCGGCAAGAAGGACGAATCGACATGGCTCAGGAAGATCCCGCGCAGGACGGAAAACGCTCGTCAGACCCGCGGCTCGATTCGTTAGACATGCAGCTGGCAAAGGTTCGACAAGCGGAAAAAATCCGTTCGGAAAAGAAGGATCCGGCGCCCGCTAAAGGAATGCGGCAGGGCAATAGGGTTCTCACCGAATTGATTGCCGGTCCTGCGGGTGGTGCGCTGCTCGGCTGGTTTTTGGACCGGTTGTTCGGCACGGCCCCCTGGATCCTGCTTGTGGCCATGTTCCTTGGGATTGTGGTTGCGTTCAGGAACATCATCAGGATTTCAAACGAGCGTCCGGAATAGTCCGGGCGCTTTGTGTGCATAAACGGGGTTGGAAACACGTGGCTTCCGAAGGCGGCAAGATCGATCCGATGCACCAGTTCATGATTGAGCCGATCGCGCCGCTCAATCTTGCTGGTTATGACATCTCGTTCACCAACTCTTCTATGTTCATGCTGATTGTGCTCGGCACAATTTGGCTGTTCATGCTGGGCGGCATGAAGCGGGACTTGGTCCCCGGTCGCTGGCAGGCAGCTGTTGAAGGCGTGACGGGCTTCATCAACGACATGGTGTCTACCAGCGTTGGGCCGGAAGGTAAGAAGTACGTTCCGCTCGTCTTCTCTTTGTTCATGTTCATTCTGGTCGCCAACTTCATGGGCATGATGCCTTTTGGCATTGTGCCGGGGGTTCACGCCTTCACTGTGACGAGCCACCTGACGGTGACGGCGGTTCTCGCCATCCTCAGCTTTGGCACAGTGCTGGTTGTTGGCCTGTGGAAGCATAAGCTGCACTTCTTCTCGCTGTTCGTGCCGCATGGCACGCCGTGGTGGCTGATGTGGCTCATCCCGTTCATTGAACTCTTTTCGTTCTTGATCCGCCCGTTCAGCCTCGCGCTGCGTCTTTTCGTCGCCATGACTGCTGGTCACGTGCTGATGAAGGTGCTTGCCGGGTTCGTGATCAATGGCCTGAATGCCGATGCCGCTTGGGTGGCCCCGGTTGTCAGCCTGCCGAGCTTTATCCTGATGATTGGCATTACCATGCTGGAACTGCTGGTATGTGCGATCCAGGCCTATGTCTTTGCACTTTTGACCTCGCTCTACATTAACGACGCGGTCAATTTGCACTGAGTTTTCTAACCACCACCAACGACTGATTTTTTAAAGGGAGTTTATCATGGACGCAGAAGCTGCAAAGTTGATCGGTGCCGGTCTTGCCGCAATTGGTGCGGGTCTCGCCGCAGGCGGCGTGGGCAACGTGTTCGGTTCGTTCCTTCAGGGCGCATTGCGCAACCCAGCTGCCGCTGACGGCCAGCAGGGTCGCCTGTTCATCGGCTTCGCCGCTGCCGAACTTCTCGGCCTGCTGGCGTTCGTCGTTGCGATGATCCTGATCTTCGTCGCGTAACGAACTGACAAACACATAAGGACGGCTTTCCGCCATGCCCCAGATTTCCCAGATCCTTGAGACCTATGCGTCCCAATTCTTCTGGCTGCTCATTGTCTTTGGCCTTCTCTATTTTGGGATTGGCCGGGCAATGCTGCCACGGATTGAAGCAACGGTCGATGCCCGCGACGCCAAGATCGCAGGTGACCTTGCCGCCGCTGAAAAGGCGCGCGCCGAGGCCGGGGATCTGGAAGGGGCGTGGCAGGCCGAACTGACGCAAACGCGTGCGGCCGCGCAGGCTGAGGCTCAAAAGGCCAAAGCCAAGGCGCAGAAAGATGCCGAAGCGCGCCTTGCAAAGGCTGATGCTGAAATCTCTGCCAAAACGGCTGATGCCGAAGCTGCAATTGCCAAAGCTCGCGCCAAGGCGCTCTCGGGCATTGATGCTGTGGCTGTAGATGCAGCGCAGGACATTGTGGCTAAGGTTTCGGGTGCCAAGGTGACCCCGGCTCAGGCCGCGCAAGCAGTAAAGACGGTGCTGGCAAATGGCTGAACAAACGCACGCCTCAACGCAAGCTGCGGGCGCAGTTGAACACGCAAAACCAGCAGCCTTGGGCATGGATGCCACCATGTGGGTTGCGCTGGCGATGCTTGTCGTCATTGGCATTGCTTTGTGGCAGCGCGTGCCGGGTATGATTGCCTCGGCACTCGACAAGAAGATTGCTGGCATTCGTGAGCATATCGAAGCCGCTGAAAATCTGCGCAAAGAAGCCGAAGCGCTGAAGGCCGATTATCAGAAAAAGGCGAAGGCTGCGGCCAAGGACGCGGAAGCCATGAAGGCAGCGGCAGCGGAAGAAGCCAAGCAGATTGTTGCCAAAGCCAAGGCCGACGCCTCTGCCTTGATCGCACGCCGCACCAAGACTGCTGAAGAGAAGATTGCTGCGGCCGAGCGTGCAGCGGTTGCTGATGTGCGCACCCGTGCCGCCTCAGTGGCAGCGGCTGCCGCGGCGCAGCTGATTGCAAAGCGCCATGATGGCAAGGCTGATAAATCGCTGATCTATCAGACGATTTCCTCGCTGAACTAAGCCTTTTCATAAAGCTATAAGAAAAGGGCGGGCCGAGTGATCGGCGCCGCCCTTTTTCTGTTTGGCGTGGGGGTGGGCCTGAACCTGCGCCCGCTTTAAAACCGGATCATAATTTTCCGTGCGAGTGCGGGGGAAAGGCTGTGCACGGCTTGGAGGAGCTTCACCATCCCCACATTGGCCTCTTCGGCATTGCGCTCCATTGCAACAATGATCTGGCGGGCACATTCTGACGGGGGCATTTTGCGGCTGCCGCGGCCTGCTGTCAGCTTGGTTTCAACGACAGGCGGCAGGGCTTCCAGCACATGAACCGAGGTGCCTGCTAATTGCGCGCGAATGGCTTGTGTATAGCTGCGCAGCGCCGCTTTGGTGGCGCAATAAACGGGGCCGCCAGCGCGTGGCGCAATGGCCAAGCCCGAGGTGACATTCACAATCATGGACTCAGGTCGGGATTTCAATCCCGCCATCATCCGCGTGATGAGATGAATAGGGGCGTTGAGGTTCAGGAAGATGCAGCGATCATTATCGGCCAGATCCGGCTGTGCTTCGCGGAAATCATGGTCACTGCCCGCGCCTGCATTGTTGATGAGAATATCTATCGGGCGATTTCCCAGCCCTTTCAGAACGGCCTCAACCCCGCCTGGTTCAGACAGATCTGCGGTGATGACCTCAAAGCCTAGGGCCTGCATCTCTGCGACACGGCTGGCCGTCCGCCCGGTCAGGATCAGCTGTGCGTCCTTGGCGCGCAATTGCAGCGCGAGTTCACGGCCGATTCCATCCGTTCCGCCCGTCAATACTATGGTCTTGCCTGTCAGTTGCATCTAATGTCTCCCCAGCCCGTTGGTCTTGTTGAGCTTATTGGTTCTATTTCGTCTTTATGTCCGACCCAAATTCGCCCGATCGCTTTCACGAAGAGCGTGCAGCCTACACCGTTCGTGGGGCGGACCAACCTGATCTTGAGGCCGGGGTGGCGGCGATCCGCAATGTGGTCAAAACGCTGCCGACCAAACCGGGTGTCTACCGCATGTATGATGCGCGCGGTGATGTCCTTTATGTCGGCAAGGCGAAAGCACTTAAAAACCGCGTAACCAATTATACGCAGGTGGAGCGGATGCCCAATCGTCTGCGCCGCATGGTCGCCCAAACGCGCAGCATGACCATTGTGACAACCAATAGCGAGGCTGAGGCGCTGCTCTTGGAAGCGCAGCTCATCAAGCGCTATCGCCCGCCCTACAATGTGCTGCTGCGTGATGATAAAAGCTTTCCGTTCATTCTCTTGCGGGCCGACCATGACTTTCCGCGCATTCAAAAGCATCGCGGGGTGCGGCGCGCCAAGGGGAATTATTATGGGCCCTTTGCCAGTGCCGGTTCAGTCAACACCACCTTGAATGCGCTGCAAAAGCTGTTCCTGCTCCGCTCGTGCACTGATAGCTATTTCAACAATCGGGACAGGCCCTGCCTCCTCTATCAAATCAAACGCTGCTCCGCGCCCTGTGTCGGGCGGATTGATGCCAAGGGCTATGCCGATTTGGTCGAAGACGCGAAATCTTTCCTCGGTGGTAAATCCACGGCTGTGCAGGCCAAACTTGCAGGTGAAATGGAAAAAGCCGCTGAGGCGCTCGATTTTGAGCGGGCGGCGCTGCTGCGCGATCGGCTGAAGGCACTCACATTCATTCAGGGCAGCCAAGCCATTAATGCCGAAGGCGTGGGCGATGCGGATATTTTCGCACTAGCCGGCAAGTCAGGCCATATTGGCATTCAGGCCTTTTTCATTCGTGGCGGGCAGAATTGGGGGCATCGCGCGTTCTTTCCCAGTCACACGGCGGATTTGGAAGAAGCCGAGATTTTCTCGAGCTTTTTGGCGCAATTCTATGAGGATGTGCCACCCGCGCGGACAATCTTGCTAGATCGGGAGCTTCCTGACGCCGCGTTGCTGGCAGAGGCGCTGACCGCGCAATTAGGTCGTAAGGTAGACATCCAGATGCCGCAAAGGGGGGATCGGAAACGCTTGGTCGATCAAGCACGGCGTAACGCCGTGGAGGCGCTGGACCGGCGCTTGGCGGAAACGACAACGCAAGCCAAGTTGCTGCGCGAGGTGGCGGAATTATTTGATCTTTCTGAACCGCCACAGCGAATTGAAGTTTATGACAACAGCCATATTCAAGGCACCAATGCCCTGGGCGCGATGATTGTGGCGGGGCCGGAGGGCTTTCAGAAAGGGCAATATCGCAAATTCAACATCCGCAATGCTGAAACGGTGCCGGGCGATGACTTTGCGATGATGCGCGAAGTGATGGAGCGCCGCTTTGGCCGCGCGCTGGAGGAAGACCCAGATCGCGATAAGGGCCTTTGGCCTGATCTGGTGCTGATAGATGGCGGCAAAGGGCAGGTGAGTGCCGTGAAGGGCGTTCTAGAGGCGCTGGGGGTTGAAGATCTCTGCTATGTTGGCGTGTCCAAAGGGCCAGACCGCAATGCGGGCCGTGAAATCTTCCATTTCCCTGATGGGCGAGAGTTTAGCTTGCCCGTCAATGCGCCTGTGCTCTTCTATCTCCAGCGCTTGCGCGATGAGGCGCACCGATTTGCGATTGGCGCACACCGCACTAAGCGAACCAAAGCGATCACGTCCAGCCCGCTAGATGAAGTTCCCGGCATTGGGCCTGCGCGCAAAAAGGCGCTGCTGCGTCATTTTGGAACAGCGGGAGCCGTGCGTGCCGCCAGCCTTGAAGATTTGCAGCGCGCGCCGGGGGTGTCTGCGGCTGTCGCCCAAGCCGTGCATGATTTTTATCATGGGCAAGCGTGAGCCGCGCCACAGGTCGTGACAGCCCGCGTCCACGCGCTATACAGGGCAAAACAAACGGGCGGTTTTGCATGACCCATATTGAAGATCGCGTATTCATTGGCTTTGTGATTGTGGCCACGCTGGCCATGATGTGGATTGCCTCGCCCTTTTTTGGTGCAATTCTATGGGGCTTGGTCGCCGCCATTGTTTTCATGCCCGTTAATCTGGCGCTGCAACGTGGCTTAGGGGGGCATCGCAATACGGCCGCCGGTTTGACGCTTGTGATTATTCTTGCGCTGGTGATTGTGCCAGCCGTGATCATTGGTTCGCTGCTGATTGATGAGGCAGTGTCGACCTATGAAAGTCTGGCGCAGGACCAAATTGATATTGGCGCCATGCTGGAAACCTTGCGAGCCGCAGCCCCCAAATCTCTGCTGCGCATATTGGATCAATATGAACTGACGGACATTAAGGGCTTGGAAGACAGGCTTTCTACCTTCTTAACCAGTGGGTTGCGTGTGGCAGCGGAAAGGGCGGTTGATGTGACGCAAAGCGCCTTTGGTTTCGCCATTGGCCTCGGCATCATGCTGTACCTGACCTATTTCTTCCTGCGCGATGGCCGGATGATTGCAGAAAAAGTTAGCAATCGGCTGCCGCTGCAAGAAGGCAAGCGCCGCGCTTTGTTTGACAAATTCACCACTGTTATTCGTGCAACGGTGAAGGGCAGCATTGTGGTGGCCGTTGTGCAGGGCATTTTAGGCGGGCTGACCTTTTATCTTTTGGATATTCATGCGCCGCTTTTGTGGGGCGTTGTGATGGGGCTTTTGTCACTGGTGCCGGCCATTGGAACGGGCCTGATTTGGGTGCCAGTGGGGATTTACCTCTTGGCAACGGGCGACACGAGCCGCGGTATGACCCTGCTGTTCATTGGCTTTTTCGTGATTTCTATGGTCGACAATATTCTTCGGCCCATCCTTGTCGGCAAGGATACGCGGATGCCAGATTATGTCGTGCTGATTGCCACTTTGGGCGGCATTTCCGTGTTGGGCATTAATGGCTTTATCATTGGCCCCGTGATTGCCGCGATGTTCATCGCCGCATGGGATATTTACGCCGAAGATAAAATCGCCGCCAGCCGCGCGGGCTGAAGCCTTACAGCTTCAGCCGGTCGCGTGCTGCCAGATATTCGCGTTCCAGCCGGTCGACGCGGTCAGCGACTGATTCCACCGCCTTCACCGCGCCAACGCCTTGGCCAGAGCCCCAAATGTCGCGCCATGCCTTGGCTTCGGTGTTGCCGCCGGAGCCAAAGTTCATTGTTGAGATATCGCCCTTGGGCAGATTGTCCGGATCCAGCCCAGCCTTGATGATCGATTGGCGCAGATAATTGCCATGCACACCCGTAAACAGGTCTGAATAGACAATGTCAGACGCGCGGCCTTCAACAATGCCTTGCTTGTACTGCTCATCCGCATTGGCTTCATGCGTCGCAATCCACGCCGAGCCAATATAAGCCAAATCCGCGCCCATGGCCTGTGCACCCAACACGGCCGCGCCATTGGCAATGGAGCCAGACAGCGCGACAGGGCCATCAAACCATTCGCGAATTTCCTGAACCAGCGCAAAGGGTGAGAGCGTGCCTGCATGGCCACCCGCGCCTGCTGCCACTGGGATGAGGCCCGTGGCCCCCTTTTCAATGGCCTTGCGGGCAAAGCGATCATCAATCACGTCATGCAGCGTGATGCCGCCCCAGTTTTTGACGGCAGTGTTCAAATCTTCCCGCGCGCCAAGCGAGGTGATGATGATTGGCACCTGCCATTTTTCGCAGGTTACAAGGTCTTCTTCCCAGCGATTGTTCGATTTGTGGACAATCTGGTTGACGGCAAAGGGTGCTGCCGGACGATCAGGATTGTCGCGGTTCCATGCTGCGAGTTCTTCAGTAATCCGGTGGATCCATTCATCGAGCATTGATTGTGGCCGCGCGTTCAGCGCAGGGAAGGACCCAACAATACCCGCTTTACACTGGGCAATCACCAGTTCTGGCCCCGAAACGAGGAACAGTGGCGAGGCAATGACGGGAAGGCGAAGGCGATCAAAAATAGCTGGAAGTGTCATAACGATAGTTTTTTGCCGAAACTGGCGCGCCTGTCCAGCATAACCTTACGTTTACGTTAGCTGCGCTGTTTTTCGACGCGGAGCTTGTCCCAATAAGCCAGCCGTTCGCGGATTTTGGCTTCAAAGCCGCGTGGGGAGGGGGCGTAAAAGCCTTGGGGTGTCATCTCATCTGGCCAATAGTTATCGCCGCTAAAGGCCCCGTCCTGATCATGATCATAGGCATAGCCTTTGCCATAGCCCAAATCTTTCATCAGATTTGTGGGGGCGTTAAGGATATTGGCGGGCGGCATTAAAGAGCCAGTGTCTCTGGCAGATTTCCATGCCGCTTTTTGCGCGGCATAAGCGGCATTGGATTTGGGCGCTGTCGCCAAATAGAGGCAGGCTTGCACAATGGCCAATTCGCCTTCCGGACTGCCCAGAAAATCATAGGCATCCTTGGCGGCCAAGCATTGGACTAGTGCCTGCGGGTCTGCCAGGCCAATATCTTCGCTGGCAAAGCGCACCAAACGGCGCAGCACATAAAGCGGTTCTTCCCCCGCCACGAGCATCCGCGCGAGATAATAGAGCGCCGCCTGTGGGTCTGAGCCGCGCAGGCTTTTGTGGAGCGCGGAAATCAGATTGTAATGCCCCTCGCGGTCCTTGTCATAAACGGGCATGCGCCGATGCAGCAGCGCCGCGAGCGCCTGCGGGTCTAAGGCCTCGTCGATTTGGATCGAGAACAGCGTTTCGGCCTGATTGAGCAGAAAGCGCCCATCGCCATCAGCTGACGCAATCAGGGCAGCCCGCGCATCTTCTGTCAGCGGCAGCTTCTGGCCCATTAACGTTTCAGCGCGCGCCAGCAGTGTGTCGAGCGCTGCCGCATCCAGCCGGTGCAGCACCAGCACTTGCGCGCGGCTCAGCACAGCGGCGTTGAGTTCAAAGCTGGGGTTTTCCGTTGTCGCCCCCACCAGCGTCACAGTGCCCTTTTCGACATAGGGCAAGAAGCTATCTTGCTGCGCGCGGTTGAAGCGGTGGATTTCATCAACAAAGAGCAGCGTCGCTTGGCCTGTCCGGGCATGGTCTTCGGCAGCCGCAAAGGCTTTCTTTAAATCGGCAACGCCCGAGAATACAGCAGATAGCGGCTCAAAGCGCAGGCCCACCGCATCGGCCAGCAAGCGGGCAATTGTCGTTTTGCCCGTGCCCGGCGGCCCCCAAAGAATCATGGACGATAGCTTGCCTGCGGCCAGCATCCGGCCAATTGCGCCTTGCGGCCCCGTTAAATGCTCTTGGCCCACCACCTCGCTGATTGCAGAGGGCCGCAGCCGTTCTGCCAGCGGGGCAGGTGGCCCCTCTTGATCAAATAGCTCAGCCATGCGGCACGCGGCGGTGAAGGCTCATCCGCTGATATTGATCCAGCACGGCCTGATTAACGCTGTCCCAATCATAGGCGCTGCTCGCTTTGGCGCCTGCCGCGCCATGGGCCTGCCGCAAAGCGGCGTCGGTGCAATATCGGGCAAGGGCATCAGCATAGGCCGCAATGTCGCCGGGGGGCACCAATTGCCCCGTAACGCCATTTTGCACCAAAGATTCGCTGCCTGTCGCATGGGCTGCAATAACGGGAATGCCGCAAGCCATGGTTTCCAAAGTCACATTGCCGAAAGTTTCTGTTACGGATGGATTAAACAACATATCCATTGAGGCAACAGCCCGACCTAAATCTGCCCCAGATTGAAAGCCTATAAATACGCTGCCGGGCAGGCGCTGGGCAAACCAGTCTCGCGCCGGGCCATCGCCAATCACAAGTACACGATGCGCTATGTTGCGTGCGCGCAGTGCCTCAATGCTGTTGGCAAAGACATCCAAGCCTTTTTCCATCACCAACCGGCCCAAAAAGCCAATAACGGGTTCCGCATCGTCAATGCCAAGGCTGCGGCGCCAGCCAAGGTCACGCTGGCGGGGGTTGAAAATGCTTGTATCAATGCCGCGTGTCCAAATGCCAATAGTCTCGCCCATCCCCTGCGCGCGCATGACGTGCGCCATGGATTCTGAAGGCGCAACCACAGCGTCACACCGCCGGTAAAACCGGCGCAACATGGCCTCTAAAGGTGCTTCTAAAAAGCCCAGACCGTAATAGCGCGGATAGGTTTCAAAGCGCGTGTGCATCGAGGCCAGAACAGGAATGCCGCGTTTGCGGGCCCAGCTGATCGCGCGATGCCCCAGAATATCGGGGGCAGCCACATGCACAATATCAGGGCCAAAAGCCTCTAAATCTCGCCGCGCGGCTTTTGTCAGCCCGCGCGCCAGCCGATATTCCCCGCGGCCAAGCGGCAGGGGTATTGAGGCAACGCTCACCAGATCGCCCGTGGGCGGAAAATCAGGTGTGTCAGTGGTTGGAGAGTAGATTCGCACAGCCACATTCTGGCGCAGCAGAAACTCAACCAAGCGGTTAAGTGCTTGATTAGCCCCATCTCGCACATAGTTATAATTGCCGCTGAACATAGCGATGCGAAGCTTGGCTGAACTCATGCCAAAGCCGATAGCCCAAAGGTCAGCCGAACGAAAGTTCTGCCCAAACTGGCAAATGATCAGACGCTTGACGGGCCTTTAGGCTGTGATGCGTTCCTGCCGCCAAAATATGGAGATCTGCACTCACAAAAATGCGGTCAAGCCGCGCCATGGGCCTTTGGCTGTGAAAACTGGGCCCAGTATGGGCCAGATGGTGTCCGCCCACAAATTCATCCATGCAGCCGCCATGATGCGACCATTGGTTCATATCCCCCATTAAAATTGAGGGCAGGGGCGGGTCGCGGCGATCCACTTCGGCCAAAACAGCACGCACTTGCTGCCGCCGCCTCAGCCCCGACAGGTCTAGATGCATGCCCACAATGCGCACAGCTGCGCCCCCCACATCAATATCAGCCAGCACGGCGCCCCGAGGCTCAATGGTCGGCAAATGAAGAATGTCATGCGCCAAAACCGAAAACCCTCGGCGCACCAGAATCGCATTGCCATGATGGCCAAGGGATTCAGCGCGTGTTTCAAATGGCACGGGAATATAGTCTGTCTCGGCGGCAATCAGCTCAGGCGGGAGTGCTGATTGGCGCAACCCGAAACGACGATCTGCTTCTTGCAGGGCAATGATATCAGCGCCAATTTCGTTCAGCACATCCAGCACACGGGCCGGGCGACGGCGCCGGTCAGTGCCAATGCCTTTGCGAATGTTGTAACTGGCGACTTTGACCATAAGCAGGGCGTAGCGGCCTCGGCAGTCTGGGCCAAGGCCGGAAAGCCAAAGCGGTGAAATATTGAGTTCACCATGTCACTTACAAAAAATGTCGGGCAGATCGCCTTGACAGCCCCAAGGCGCTCCCTTAGAGGCCGCCTCCTCACGCTGAAACGCGGGTGTAGCTCAGTTGGTTAGAGCGCCGGCCTGTCACGCCGGAGGTCGCGGGTTCGAGCCCCGTCACTCGCGCCACTTCTTAATAAAGAAGCGGCGCTTTTACCGGAAAAATCCGGTCTCCATCCATTTCAGAATTGGCCGCAAGGGAAAGATCCAGACGATCCCGGCGATAAGATAGAATATGGATTGCACCAGCACCGGCCACGCGCTGACCCATGTTGAGAGGCTGGCGACCAGCACGGCCCAAATTGTCATATAGGCCAAAATGCCAAGCGTGCCGACGGGCTTGCGCCAACTGGGCTGATCTATGTGTTTCATGCTGTTATCCGGCTGGAGGGTGGGGTGATCCATTCGGCTTCCGTCAAGATGGCGTCAAGCGGCATATCCCAAGGATCAGCCGGCAGCTCTGCAAATTCTTGGACCGACCATCCAAGGCCAATGCGCAGGGCATGGGGCATTTGGGCAAGTGCACGATCATAATAGCCAGCCCCTTGGCCCAGCCGGTTGCCTGCTCGATCAAAGCCTAACAGCGGGATTAGCAGCACATCTGGCCTTGCCAAAGGGGCTGCTATCAGAGGTTGGGCAAAACCAGCCGCTGCCATTTCTAACGGATCGCCAGGCAGCCATTGACGGAACAGCATTGGGCCAGCGTCAGGGCCAATCCAGGGCAGGGCCAATGGCTGATGGCTCTGATGCCACTGGGCAAGCACGCCCGCAGGGTCTGCCTCGCTCCCCATTGCGACATAGCCCGCAAGGCACAGGCCGGGTGAGAGCAAGTCTGTCAAAGGGCGCAGAGAGGCGGCATCTGGCGGGAAAAGCGCGGTACCGCGAGTGCGGGCAAAGTCCCGCCGCTTGGCACGCGCCTGTTGTCTAAGATCAGCCTTGGTCATGTCTGTCATGGGTTGGCGGACCCACCATAGCCGTTTGCCGGAATATCCTCTGACGCCAAGTACGTCAGGTGGGGACCATGTGCGTCAGGCCAGGGCCTGGGCAGGGACAGCCCCCATGGATGTGGAATCGCCTCAGGGATAATCTCATCAGCGCGCACAAGGCAGCATCCGCCAAGGCCCATATAGGCGCGTCAGCCGCGTTGCTCAAGGCGCGAGGCAAGCTTTTCCAAACGATCGGCAATCTCTTCAAGCAAGTCGGCGTCCGCGCCTGTGTCACCTGATGGCGCAGCAGCGGTGGCTGGTGCCGCTGGGCCGCGTCCCGATCGCCGCTGGTCTGCCAACTCATCTGCCAGCAAAAGCGATGCAAAAAGCAGCTGCCGAATTTCGCTCATTCCGCCCAAGCCTTGCCGCGCTTGTTGGGCTTTGGCGTCTACCAAAGCAGCAGCGGCCAGCAGATTTGCCTCTTCGCCATCGCGGCAGGCCACGGTGTAACTATTGCCAGCAATCAGCAGATCAACCTTGGCCATTAGCTGCGCCCTCCAGCAGAGGCGCGCGCAATCACGGCATCAAGAGCGGAGAGTGCAATTGTTGCCTCTTCTTTCAATTTGGCATGTCGCGCGGACAGAGCAGCCAATTCCGCTTCTGTCGCGGCAGCATCAGAATGACCCGAAATGGGCGTGTCTGCGAGAGTGGTGAGTCGCTCAAGCGCAGCAGCAATGCGCGCTAAGGCGTTGTTCTTTCGATCATTGGACATGGCGCAAGCTTACCATGCAAGCCGCCCGCCGCAAGTAAAATGCCACCACTTCGGTTGACCATCGTTCGAGGGGGCGACAATAGGGCATCGACTCTGCGTAGGACGAGTCGTCCAGCCCATTTCTGGGCCAGCCAAAGGGGCCGTCATGACCGTTGACTCGCAGCAACTCGCCAACGCAATTCGCGCGTTGTCGATGGACGCCGTGCAAGCCGCCAATTCCGGCCACCCGGGGATGCCCATGGGTATGGCTGATGTTGCGACGGTTTTGTTTACGGAATTTATGAAATTTGATCCCGCAGCCCCAAAATGGGCGGATCGGGATCGTTTCGTTCTCTCCGCAGGCCATGGCTCCATGCTGGCCTATGCTACGCTGTATCTTGCGGGCTATCAGCGCCCGACAATTGAAGATATTCGCAACTTCCGCCAACTCCACAGCCCGTGCGCCGGCCACCCAGAAAATATTGAGCTGGACGGCGTTGAATCAACGACTGGCCCCTTGGGCCAAGGCCTTGCGATGGCTGTTGGCATGGCCATGGCAGAGCGGCATCTGAATGCCGTGTATAGCGATGATCTGGTCGATCACCGGACATGGGTGATTGCAGGCGATGGCTGCCTGATGGAAGGCATTAACCACGAAGCCATTGGTTTGGCTGGGCATCTGGGTTTGGGCCGGATGATTGTGTTGTGGGATGACAACCGCATCACCATTGACGGCAAGACTGATTTGTCGACCAGCGAAGATGTGCTCGCTCGCTATCAAGCGACTGGCTGGCATACCGAAAGCTGCGATGGCCATGATTTTGCGGATATTCGCCGCGCGATTAACGCTGCGCTGGCGGACAACCGCCCGTCCTTGATTTCCTGCCGCACTTTGATTGGCAAAGGCGCGCCGAACAAGCAGGGCACATCGGGCGTGCATGGCTCCCCCCTCGGTGCCGATGAAATTGCAGCCACACGCGCCGCGCTGGGCTGGACGGCGGAGCCTTTTGTTGTTCCCTCTGATATTCTCGATGCATGGCGTGCAAAATGCGCGCGGGGCGGCGATGCGCACAAGGCATGGCAGGGTCGTTTGTCCGGCAACTCGCGTGCGGCGGAATTTACAGCCCGTATGGCAGGCGATCTGCCCGCCGTGCCTGCCATGGCGGATTACCTCAAATCCTTGGCGGAAACAGCGCCCAAGGTTGCCACCCGCAAGTCGAGCGAAATGGCATTGGAAGTGCTGACTGCTGGCATTCCCGCGATGGTTGGTGGCTCTGCGGATTTGACCGGCTCGAACAACACCAAGACCAAGGCGACCACGCCCTATTCGCGCGACGACTATGCGGGGCGCTATGTCTATTATGGCATTCGCGAATTCGGCATGGCAGCAGCGATGAACGGCATGGCGCTGCATGGCGGGGTTGTGCCGTATGGCGGCACTTTCCTGGTCTTTTCAGACTATTGCCGCAACGCCATTCGCTTGTCGGCCATTCAGGAACAGCGCGTCATTTATGTGATGACGCATGACAGCATTGGTCTGGGCGAAGATGGCCCGACTCACCAGCCGGTGGAACATGTGATGAGCCTGCGGACCATGCCCAATGTCGCGGTGTTCCGCCCGGCAGATGCCGTGGAAACGGCCGAATGTTGGCAGCTGGCTTTGGCGCGGACACATGGTCCTTCGGTCTTGGCCCTGTCGCGCCAGAACCTGCCCGCCGTGCGTTTTGACGTCTCGGAAAACCTGTGCGCCAAAGGCGGCTACCGCCTGAAGCCGGCGACTGCCGCGCGTAAGGTTGTGCTGATTGCCACGGGTTCTGAAGTTGAAGTTGCTCTCGCCACCCAAGCCGCGCTTGAGGCTAAAGGGATTGGCGCAGATGTCGTTTCCATGCCGTGCACCGAAGTGTTCGATGCGCAGCCCGCCGCCTATAAGGCAGATCTTCTGCCGCGCGACGCGCTGATTGTCTCGATTGAAGCCGGGGTCACCTTGGGCTGGGAACGCTATACAGGCCTTGATGGTCTGAACATTGGTATTGATCGCTTTGGCGCATCCGCGCCAGCAGAGGCGTTGTATGATTATTTCGGCCTGACGGCGGAAAAGATCACACCGCGTATTCTGGAGAAATTGTCCAACTAAAGGGAGTGACGACATGGCGAAGGTTGCCATCAACGGATTTGGCCGCATCGGTCGCAATGTGGCGCGTGCCATCCTTGAGCGCCCGGATTGCGGCCTTGAGCT
>JBEEOY010000094.1:0-12942 GCA_041191345.1 Pseudomonadota bacterium | reverse complement strand
TTGAAATAGCCATTTTCAATCATGCACATGGCAAGATTGGCATATTCCGCCGGATTGCCGAGGCGCTTGGGGTTGAGCACCGAGGCCCCCAGTGCATCGCGCACATTTTGCGGCGCACCCGCGAGCAGCGGCGTATCAAAAATGCCGGGCAGGATCGTGTTGACGCGGATGTTCTCGCTGGCCAAGTCACGTGCGATCGGCAGAGTCATGCCAACCACGCCACCCTTGGAGGCGGAATAAGCGGCTTGGCCCATCTGGCCGTCTTCAGCCGCAACGGATGCCGTGTTGACGATGGCACCACGATCGCCATCTTCCAGAACTGGCAGCGTCATCATACCAGCGGCGGACTTGGCGATGCAGCGGAAGGTGCCGACCAGGTTGATCTGGACAATCCAGTTAAACGCATCGAGCGGGAAGTGCTTGATCGAGCCATCTTCTTTCGAGCGGCTGGCGGTCTTCATGGCGTTGCCGGTGCCGGCGCAGTTCACCAAGATGCGCTCTTGGCCGATCGCGGCGCGTGCCTTTTCAAAGCCAGCGTCCACCGAGGCGTCGTCCGTCACATTGACTTCGCAGAACACGCCGCCCAGTTCCTTGGCCAGCGCCTCGCCCTTTTCAACTTGCAAGTCGAACAGCGCAACCTTCACGCCCTTTGCAGCCAGCGCACGCGCGGTGGCCGCACCAAGACCCGAAGCGCCACCCGTGATGACGGCGGAAATCGAAGAATCGAGTTTCATGTAAAGTGTCTCCTTTATTTGGTTCGTTTAAAGCCGTTCAACGATCGTGACATTGGCAACGCCGCCGCCTTCGCACATCGTTTGCAAACCATATTTGCCGCCCTTGGCCTTCAGCACATTGAGCAATGTCGCCATCAGCTTGGTGCCCGAAGCGCCCAGCGGGTGGCCCAGCGCAATCGCGCCGCCATGCATGTTCAGACGCTCAGGATCAGCCCCGGTGTGCTTCAGCCACGCCATTGGCACCGAAGCAAAGGCTTCGTTGACTTCATAGGCATCAATATCGCTGATCTTCATGCCTGCACGCTGCAAAGCACGATCCGTGGCGAACAGCGGCTCTTCCAGCATGATGACTGGGTCGCCCGCCGTGACGGTCAGATTGTGGATGCGCGCAATCGGTGTCAGGCCATGTTCTTTCAGAGCCTTTTCCGACACGATCATGACTGCTGAGGCGCCATCGCAAATTTGCGACGATGTGGCTGCCGTCAGCGACCCACCTTCTTGCAACAGCTTCACGCCCGCAATGCTTTCCAGCGTCGCATCAAAGCGAATGCCTTCATCCGTCTTGTGGACGATCGTGCCTTCAGGCGTTTCCACCTCAAGCGCCACGATTTCATGGTCAAACAAGCCAGCATTGGTTGCCGCAATGGCCCGCTGGTGGCTGGTGAGCGCAAATTGGTCGAGCTGATCCTTGGTAAAGCCATGCTTCTTCACGATCATTTCGGCGCCCATGAACTGGCTGAACATGATGCCGGGATATTTCTCATCCAGGCGCGGCGATTTATAATGGCCCAAGCCTTCCTTCATATGGAACATGGCGTTGGAGCCCATTGGCACGCGCGTCATGGATTCGACACCTGCTGCAATCACCACATCCATCGTGCCCGACATCACGGCTTGAGCCGCGAATTGCATCGCCTGTTGTGATGATCCGCACTGGCGGTCAATCGTCACGGCAGGCACGCTATCCGGCAAATTCTTGGCCGCGAGCACGGCGTTGCGGCCCACTTGCATCGCCTGTTGGCCAGCTTGCGTCACGCAGCCCATCACAACGTCATCCACCTTGGCGCCATCAATGCCCGAACGCGCGACCAGCGCATCCAGCGTGGCAGCTGCAAGATCAACCGGATGCCAACCAGCAAGCTTTCCGCCGCGGCGTCCGCCCGCGGTGCGAACGGCATCAACAATATAGGCTGTAGCCATGATGTGATTCCTCTCCAAAAAGGGCTCAATAGCGAAATCCCTTGCCTAAATTGACGTTTACGGCAAGGGAAACTTACGTTTGTAAAGCCACAAGATATGGGGAGTTGTGATGAACGTTTCAGAAGCCATTGACTATCGGCGCTCGGTGCGCGGCTTTCTGGATAAGCCGGTCGATATCGCTTTGGTGAAAGACATTGTGATTCGTGCCTCACGCGCGGCCAGCGGCGGCAATCTCCAGCCTTGGCATGTGGATATTGTGCATGGCGAGTCGATGGCCAAGCTGAAAGCTATCATGGCAGAAAAGCTCGCCGCGGGCGGCCAGATGGAACAGAGCGAATATAATGTTTATCCGCCTGAGCTGAAGGATCCCTATGCCACACGGCGCGCCGAAGTGGGTGAAATGCTGTACGGCGCGATTGGCATTCCGCGCGAAGATAAGGCCGGTCGCGGGAAATGGTTCTTCAATAACTTTCAGTTTTTCGGGGCGCCCGTAGGTCTTTTTGTTTCGCTCGATCGGCAGATGGAACAGCCGCAATGGGCCGATGCCGGGGCCTTGCTGAATTCAATCATGCTCCTGCTGTGTGAGGCGGGTCTCGATAGCTGCCCGCAAGAATGCTGGTCCATCTACCCCAAAACCTTGGGTGATTTCCTTCATCTGCCGGATAATCGCATTTTGTGGACGGGCATGTCGATTGGCTACAAAGACCCGGCAAATCCTGCCAACAGCCTGCGTGCCAAACGGGCACCAGCAGAAGAATGGTTGGTCTTACACGACTGACGCATTGACAGCGCCGCGTCGCTTCGCCATTGGGCGCGTCTCGCGTCGGGCGAAGCGCCCGGCTGCGACGCCTGGGGACAGGTGGCCGAGTGGTTAAAGGCAGCAGACTGTAAATCTGCCCGCGCAAGCGTACGCTGGTTCGAATCCAGCCCTGTCCACCATATTTCTTGCAGATATGGTCCAATTAAATGCCGCTTTACGCGGCATTTTTTATTTCTGCTTGCCGCCTGCCGGAACTTGTGATTGCATAATTGCGACATGGCATGGGGGCGGATATGTCGCGTTGGGCCGGGCTTAGGAAAAAGTTGTTTGACTATATGTCGGTTGCGCAATGGATCGCCTTTGGGGCGATGATGTGCATCAGCTATATCGCCGTCCGCCATCCAGAGTTGGCGGCCTCGCTCGCAACACTGCGCTTGGGATTCATGGCGGCATTCTTCTTCGCCATGCTTGCCGTTGTCCTATTGTCTGACAAACGCGGATCCCAAGACGCGGCAGCGCCGCGCGCCACTCAGGGCGGCCTTTGGGTGGTCCTTATTGTGGGCATTGGGGCCGCGGGTTGGCTTTATAATCAGCGTGACACCTTATTCGCCCTTGTGGTGTTGGTTTTGACTGCAGGTTTGGGTTTTGCGGTTGCTCATTTCATCAAGTCGGATGGAGCTGAGATTGGCGAAGCGCGCTTTGATACGCGCAATGACAGGCCAATCGACTAGCGACCCCCTTACGGCGTCTGGCTTTTCAGATACGCAATCACGGCCCGGCGCTCGCCTGCGTCGGATAAACCCGTAAATGGCATATTGGTGCCGGGCACGAGTGCTCGGGGGCCTTTGAGCCATTTGTCCAATTGCGTCTCAGTCCAAGTGAATTTCTGCGCCTTCAGAGCGGCGGAATAAGTATAGCCTGGCATGCTTGCTGCCCGGCGGCCTACTACGCCGCGCAAATTGGGGCCAAAGCGGTTCGGGCCACCGGCCTCGACGCTGTGGCAGGCAGCACAGCGTTGAAACACGCGGCGCCCTGCATCTGCCGGAGATGACGATTGCGCCAGTGCAGGCGCAGTTTGGGCTGTTGCCAATAGGACCAGTGCCAATTTTGTGATGTGGTTCGGCATAAGGCCTCAATTAAAGCGAAGGGGAGGGTGCAAAAACGGGCGAGGGTGGTGCCACCCCCGCCCGGATTTTGATCGATCAGAAGCGATCGAGGTTCATCACCTTGGTCCATGCCTTGGCAAAGTCCTGTACGAACTTTTCTTTGCCATCATTGGCGGCATAGACTTCAGAAATGGCCCGCAGCTCGGAATTCGAGCCGAAGATCAAATCGACCGGCGTTGCCGTCCACTTGACCTTGCCTGTGGCGCGATCGGCGCCTTCATACAGGCCTTCGTTGGTGCTCGACTTTGACCATTTGGTCGACATGTTGACGAGATTGACGAAGAAGTCATTCGTCAGCTGGCCCGGACGATCCGTGAACACGCCATGCGCGGCACCGCCGGTATTGGCATTCAGCGTGCGCAGACCGCCGACCAATACTGTCATTTCGGGTGCCGTCAGCTTCAGCTGATTGGCGCGATCCACAAGCATTTCAGCTGGCGACATATAGGCGCCTGCGCTGTAATAATTGCGGAAGCCATCTGCTGTTGGTTCCAGCGCTGCAAAAGATGCAGCGTCCGTCTGGGCTTGTGTTGCATCGGTCCGGCCTGGGGTGAAGGGCAGGGTCAGCTCATGCCCAGCCTGCTTTGCAGCCTGCTCCACAGCTGCATTGCCGCCCAGCACGATCAGATCGGCCAGCGAGACTTTCTTTCCATCCTTACGGCCCTTGTTAAAGTCCTTCTGAATGGCTTCCAGTGCCGCCACTGTCTTGGCGATTTCAGCTGGATTGTTCACAGCCCAGTTCTTTTGCGGGTCAAGGCGCAGACGGGCGCCATTGGCCCCACCACGCATGTCCGATGCGCGGAAGCTAGAGGCAGCCGCCCATGCCGTCCGCACCAATTCTGGCACGCTCAGGCCCGAGGCAAGAACCTTGGTCTTCAGCTGGGCGATATCGGCTGTATCAATCATGGCATAGTCAGCCGCTGGCACGGCATCTTGCCACAACAGCACATCCTTTGGCGCTTCCGTACCGAGATAGCGGGTGCGCGGACCAAGGTCGCGGTGCGTCAGCTTGAACCAGGCTTTCGCAAAGGCCAATTCAAAGTCCTGCGGCTTTTTGCGGAAGCGCTCGGAAATCTTGCGATAGGCCGGATCAAACTTCAGCGCGAGATCAGTCGTGAACATGACGGGCGCGTGGCGCTTATTCGGGTCATGCGCATCGGGCACCATATTGGCAGCGGCTGCATCATCGGGGATCCACTGGGTCGCACCATTGGGGCTCTTGGTCTTCACCCAGTTAAAGGCAAAGAGATTGTCCAGATATTGCGTGGTCCATTGCGTCGGGGCAGAGGTCCATGCGCCTTCCAAGCCGCTGGTGGTCGTGTCTTCAGCATTGCCCTTGCCGCACTTATTCTTCCAGCCAAAGCCTTGCTCTTCCAAGCCAGCCGCCGCAGGCTCAGCACCCACGCACTTGGCGGCATCGCGCGCGCCATGCGCCTTGCCAAAGGTGTGGCCGCCCGCGATCAGTGCCACAGTTTCTTCGTCATTCATGGCCATGCGACCAAAGGTTTCACGAATGTCCTTTGCGGCTAGCAGCGGATCTGGATTGCCATTCGGCCCTTCCGGGTTGACGTAAATCAGCCCCATTTGCACCGCTGCCAGCGGACGCTGGAGCTGGCGGTCGCCAGAATAGCGCTTGTCATCCAAGAACTTGGTTTCCGGGCCCCAGTAAAGCTCATCGCCTTCCCAGTCATCAACGCGGCCACCGGCAAAGCCATAGGTCTTAAAGCCCATCGATTCCAAAGCGACATTGCCCGTCAGGATCATCAGGTCAGCCCAGCTGATCTGGCGGCCATATTTTTGCTTGATTGGCCACAACAGACGCCGGGCCTTGTCGAGGTTGACGTTATCCGGCCAGCTATTGAGCGGCTCAAAGCGGATCTGGCCACCGTCAGACCCACCACGGCCATCCAGCGTGCGGTAGGTGCCCGCGCTATGCCAGGCGAGACGAATGAAGAAGGGGCCATAATTGCCATAATCGGCCGGCCACCAATCTTGCGAGGTGGTCAGCACCTTTTGGATATCAGCCTTCACAGCTGCCAGATCGAGCTTCTTAAACTCTTCGGCATAATTATAGTCGGCCCCCAGGGGGTTGGAGGCGGCTGCGTGCTGACGCAGGGGGGACAGGTCAAGCCGGTCGGGCCACCATGTCTTATTGGTCATGGGCTTGGGGGCCATTTGCATCGGGGGCGATGCCATCGCCGGGGAGGCAACGGCCACTGCCAGTGCCATCAGCGAAACCAGTCTCTTCGTCATAAAACTCTCCTGCTTATACCAAGGATGTCACCATCCATGCCCGCGCGGATAGTTAATTGTGAAACCGATTTATTTGGAGACTGTGATTGATTTAGCCGATCAATGGATTTGGCGGCGCCGGCCACAGCCCTCTCCTGCAGGCGTCTTCGCCGCTTTGTCGGTTCTCGAAGATGGCAGATAGAGCAGGGGACGCGCCTCATGGCGGTATCGCCCACTACAGCGCGCCTGACCGAGTCCGTCATGTTCCCGCCCATTCTCAGCCTTGCATGTGCGGGGCTGGGCGGCACAGCGGGTTAATCGCGGATGTAATTGGGCGCGCGCTTTTCCATAAAGGCGCGCATCCCTTCCGCCACATTCGGGCTGGCGCTGGTCATCAACTGATTGCGGTTTTCAATTGCCATTGCTGCTTCAAGGCTGGGCGCATCAATGGAAAGCGACAACCCTTCTTTGGTCATCCGCAAGCCTTTTGGCGAGGCGGCCAGCATGTCCTGCGCCAGTGCTTCTGCTGTGGCCTCAAGCTGATCTTCCGGCACAACATCCGACACAAGGCCCGTTGCCAGCGCGCGCGGGGCATGGATGAATTTGCCCGTCAGCATCAATTCTGCGGCCACGCTACTGCCCACTGCACGCGGCAGGAAATAGCTGACTCCCATATCGCAGGCGGACAGGCCGAGCTTAATAAAGGCGGCATTCATCCGTGCCGTCTCGGCTGCAATCCGCACGTCGGAGGCGAGCGCAAAGGCAAATCCCCCGCCAGACGCTGCACCTTGCACAGCGGCAATAATTGGCTGGGGGCAGCGGCGCATTTTCACATAAACATCCGCCAAATAGCCCTGAAAGCCAAAGCCGCCACCAAAGGGAATGTCGTCAGGCCTGCCGCCGGCAAATTCCTTAATGTCGAGCCCCGCGCAAAAGGCACGTCCTGCCCCGCGCATGACGACAACGCGGACTTGGGCGTCATTATATAGCCGCCCAAAATAGTCAGTCAGATCATGCACCATTTGGAGGTTGATGGCGTTGAGGGCCTCGGGCCGGTTCAGCGTCAGCCAATCCACATCGCCGCGCTTTTCAATCATCAGGGTTTCATAAGCCTGGCTGGTCATGGCCGTGCGCCTCCTTCATTTCCGTCTGTTTTGCTCAAGGCGTGGGGCTTGGCAAGCGGGGGGGCATCGGCGCGTGGCGGGCCAGCTGCTCCGCCATGAGGCTTTACTGCGCAGCGTGCGCGGCAAGGGAGGATGAAAACGAGGGCGTTAAATGATTGGGGCGTTCTCAACGCTGCCAAGCATTGCTAGCATCCGTCGGGTCGCATCATCGGTAAGCGCCACGAAAATTCGGCGCGCGTCTGCCGGGTCTGTCCAGCGACGCACTAAGCCCCGGTCCGCCAGTTCCCGGATTTTGCGGATGGCAGTGGATGCCGGCACAGAGGCGGCAATGGCCACGCTCGTCACGGATTCTTGCCGGTTCTCAATATGGGCGGCTGTCAATTCCAGCAGAATATCCCATGAGGGGTCAGAAAAGAGATCGCCCTCAAAATATTTCTGCCGGTTGCGTCGCGCCTTAATAATGGCTTTTAGGACGGAAGGGTGGATAGCGTTGGGATTGGCCATGGCGGCGGCCACATCTTCATCTGAGTCTGTTTCATCCCGCTGGCTAACGCCCAGCTTTTCCATCAATGCGCTCAGCGAGGTTTGGATGTGCGCGATGGACTCTTCCACCCGTGCTGTCGCCCCGCTTGGCCCGCTGGCAACGAGGCGTAGTGCTGCCCGCTCAATTGCTGCGCTAAATTTATCGCGCGCAATTGGTTTGCTGAGAAAATCGATAACGCCATGTTGCATGGCCTGAACGGCCAATTCAACTGAGGGGCTGGCCGTCAAAAGGATGGACAGAAAACTACGACCATTTTGGCAGCTTTCTCCGAGCTTTCCAACCAAATCCAGCCCTGTTTCCCCGGATAATGTGGCGTCGCAAATGACCAAGTTAATCTCAGGGCGGCTTGAAAACAGCTGGACAGCCTCATCGCTAGACGTCGCTGAAAGGCAGTAGTGACCCATGGATTGAACCGCTTCGGCCTGCTCCATCAGGGCTGCGCGGTCGTTGTCCACCAGCAGGACATATAGCGCCATGCGCTGGGCGGACTGTATGTTTCCTTCCAACATGATGCGCAATTCTACCCCACCAAGTCGGCACAATCCTCGATGTCCAACAGACCATCGGGCTTGGCCGAGCCCACGCGGCATGACCGCTTGTGAAACAAACTACAACCGAATCAGAATGATAAGAACCAAAAACGCTGCCATTTTGCATCGTTTTTGACTGTGGAGAGGTTGGAAAGTGCCAGTGGCGGGCGTCTATCAAGGCCCGCGATGATGTTATCCCCAAGTCCTTAAGCCGAATCTGTTAACATCTTCATGGGCTGTGCTTAAGGTCGACGCATGCCCTTTTCGCCCTTCGTCCCTTTGCGTGTTTTTTCGGCTTTCACGATGCTGGAGGGCGCGATTAGCCCTAAAGACATTGCCAAGCGAGCGAAGGAATTGGGCTTTCCCGCCGTCGCCTTGTGCGATCGCAATGGATTATATGCGGCACCGCAAATCTCTGACGCCTGCAAAAGCGCGGGTGTGCAGCCGATTATTGGGACATTATTGTGCATTTTGCGTCCCGGACGGCCCGAAGGCACAACGCCTGTTTATGATTGGCTGGCGCTCTACGCTCAGGATGAAGCGGGCTATAATAATCTGTGTGCGCTCGTTTCTGCCGCGCATCTGGCGCGTCCCGTGGAAGAGCCGCCCCATGTAACATGGGATAAGTTGGCCCAACATAAAGACAGCCTGATCGCGCTGACGGCGGGCGGCGAAGGTGCCCTGTGCCGCCTTTTGGCGGAAGACCAGCCAGCAGCAGCACACAGCTATGCCCAGGCCTTGGCTGGGCTCTTTCCCAATCGGCTCTATGTTGAAATTTCGCGCCGGTTGGACCCCGTGGAAGGGGCATCAGAAGAAGCCCTGTTGGATCTTGCCTATCAGCTAGACTTGCCTCTCGTGGCGACCAACCCGGCTTGCTATGCCGAGGCAGATTTCCATCCCGCGCATGATGCCATGCTGTGCATTTCCGCAAGTGCCTATATTGACAGCCCCGACCGGACCAAAAGCTCTCCTGATGCGTGGATGAAGCCTGCAAAGGAAATGCAGCGCCTATTCGAGGATCTGCCGGAGGCGCTGGCAAACACGCTGGTTGTGGCGCAGCGCTGCGCCGTCATGGCACCCAAGCGCGCGCCAATTTTGCCAACTGTGGGGGATAAAGCAGGCGAGGCAGACCAACTGCGCATGGATGCCCGTGCTGGATTGGAAAAGCGGCTGGACTTAATTCCCGATGCAGATCGAGAGGCCTATTTCGCGCGGCTGGACTTTGAGCTGGATGTCATCATCCAAATGGGCTTTCCTGCCTATTTCCTCATCGTTGCAGACTTTATCAAATGGGCGAAGGACCAGGGCATTGCAGTTGGGCCGGGCCGTGGTTCAGGCGCAGGCTCAGTTGTTGCGTGGGCGCTAACAATTACCGATCTCGACCCGATTAAGCTTGGCTTGCTGTTCGAACGTTTTTTGAACCCCGAACGCGTCTCCATGCCCGACTTTGATATCGATTTCTGCGAAACGCGGCGCGGCGAAGTCATCCGCTATGTCCAGCAAAAATATGGCGCGGACCATGTGGCGCAGATCATCACGTTCGGGACAATGAAGGCGCGGGCCGTGCTCAAGGACACAGGCCGTGTGCTGCAAATGAGCTATGGGCAGGTTGACCGGCTGGCAAAGCTGATCCCCAACCATCCCACTGATCCGTGGACGCTGGATCGTGCGCTGAATGGCGTGCCTGAATTAGCAGCTGAGTATAAGGGGGAATATCAGGTCCGCCAGTTGCTGGACTTGGCAATGAAGCTGGAAGGCCTGCCGCGTCACAGCTCGACGCACGCAGCAGGTGTGGTCATTGGCGATCGCCCGCTGGATCAGCTGGTGCCGCTCTATCGCGATCCGCGCTCGGACATGCCGGTCACGCAATTTGACATGAAATATGTCGAAGGCGCCGGGCTGGTGAAGTTTGACTTTCTTGGCCTCAAAACGCTCTCGGTCATTCAACGTGCGCTGGAATTGATTGAACGCCGTACGGCCACGCGGCCTGATCTGGATACACTCAGCTGGGATGATCCGGCTGTGTATGCGCTTTTGCAAAAGGGCGATACGGTGGGCGTATTTCAGCTGGAATCGGAAGGGATGCGCCGCACGCTTGCAGCTGTCCGCCCATCCAATTTTGGCGACATCATTGCGCTCGTCTCGCTCTATCGGCCCGGCCCGATGGATAACATCCCGCTCTTTGGCGATCGTAAAAATGGCCGCGTGCCAATTGAATATCCGCACCCGCTGCTCGAAGGCATTTTGTCCGAAACTTACGGCATTTTCGTCTATCAAGAACAGGTGATGCAGGCCGCTCAGATTTTGGCGGGCTACACCTTGGGCGGCGCCGATATGCTCCGCCGTGCCATGGGCAAAAAGATCAAATCGGAAATGGATGAACAGCGCGCCATTTTTGTGAGCGGCTGTGCCGAGCATAATCAAATTGACGCTGCCAAGGCCAATGAGCTGTTCGACTTAATTGATAAATTTGCAGGCTATGGCTTCAACAAATCGCACGCCGCCGCTTATGCCTTGCTCGCCTATCAGACAGCGTGGTTGAAAGCGCATTATCCGGCAGATTTCTTTGCTGCGTCGATGAGCTTTGATATTTCCAACACCGAAAAGCTCTCCATTTTCATGGATGATATGCGCCGTTTGGGGGTTCCCAGCTTTGCGCCGTGCATCAACCATAGTGGCGCCGACTTTGAGGTGGAGCCCGTTGAGGAAGACACGCTTGCCGTGCGCTATGCTTTGGGTGCGCTCAAAGGCGTTGGTGAAGGCGCGATGGAACAGGTCGTTGCCGAACGGGTGACCAAGGGCCCGTTCAAATCGCTGGATGATTTTGCCGATCGCATCAACCCGCGCCTGCTCAATCGGCGTCAGATTGAAAGCCTTGCCGCCGCAGGGGCGTTTGACAGCATTGAGCCCAATCGCGCGGGTGTGCATGCCATGGCAGAAACGTTGCTGGCCGTTGCTGCCTCGGCAGATGCCCAACGCACCAGCGGGCAGGGCGGCCTGTTCGGTGGGGAAGAACATAAGGTGGAAGCCATTAAGCTGCCTGCCAATGCGCATTGGTCCCTCGCTGACCGGATGGCGCAAGAGCGCGAAGCCTTTGGCTTTTATTTCTCGGCCCACCCCATTGATCGCTATCGCCATGTCGCCGCCGCGCACGGTGCGCGGACCTATGCAGCCCTGTGTGCCCAGCCTGCCCCGGCGGATGGCGGGCGCACAGGTGCGGTCATGGCCGTGCTGGTGGAAGATGTCCGTTGGCGCACCTCGGCGCGCGGCCGCCGTTATGCCAATTGTGCCATGTCGGACGCGACCGGCCAATTCATTGCCAGCTGCTTTGATGAACTGACGGCCAAGGATCTGGAAGAGGCAGCCAAGGACAATAGCTGCGGCCTGTTGACGGTGGAACTGGATCGTCAGCCTGGCGAGGAAACCCCGCGCATTACCGTGAAACGCATTCAGCCGATGGAAGGCTTGCAGGCCAATGCCCGGTTGAAGGCGGTGGTGCGCACATCAGATATAAAGGCGCTGACGAACCTTGCCCAATTGCTTGAAGCCGCAGGCAGCGGGCGCGGCGAAGTCATCCTCGACGCGCCGTTGGACGGCGGCCAGACCGCCACGATCCGCCTCGGCCGCAATTTCGCGCTGGATGCGGAATTGGCCGCGCGGATTGAAGCCATGGAGGGGATTGAAGCCGTCACCCTCTCCGCCGCGGACAGCCCACGTTTGGCGTTGGTGTCTTAATCCGCAAACAATAGCACCGGCGTTTCCAGCAGCTTTTTCACGGCTTGCACAAAGCTGGCGGCATCCCAGCCATCGACCACGCGGTGGTCGCAGCTAATGGACAAGTTCATCAGCTTCGCACGCACAATCTCATCGCCGCGAAACATTGGGCGTTCGATAATCCGGTTCGGGCCAATAATTGCGACTTCGGGCCGGTTGATGACGGGGGTGGTGGCCACCCCGCCCAAGGGGCCTAGTGAAGTGAGCGTGAGCGTTGATCCGCTCAAGTCAGCAGAGCTGGCTTTGCCACTGCGCGCCGCCTCTGCCAGCCGGGTAATCTCATCTGCCAATTGCCAGATATTCTTCGCCTGCGCATTGCGAATAACAGGCACCATCAGCCCAGCGTCCGTTTGCGTTGCCATGCCAAGATGCACCGCGCCAAACCGCGTCACCACGCCTGCCTCATCGTCATAGCGCGCATTGAGCATTGGAAATTCGGGCAGCGCCTTGCAAATCGCAACAATCAGCAGCGGCAACAGAGTCAGCTTGGGTCGGCTGCCGCGATGCGCGTTCAAATCAGCCCGCATGGCTTCGAGCGCGGTCACGTCAATTTCTTCGACATAGCTGAAATGCGGAATGTGGCGCTTTGATGCCGCCATATTTTCCGCAATGCGGCGGCGCAGGCCCACCACACGCACCTCTTCATCCGCGCGCACCGGTGCCGTGGCGGCATAACCCTGATGGCCGTGATAGGTGAGATAGGCATCCAGATCCGCATGGCGGATGCGGCCACCATCGCGCGCCTTCACCTGTGCCAGATCAATGCCCAAATCGCGCGCGCGTGCCCGCACAGCAGGCGAGGCCAGTGCCTGTGCTGAAGGGTGCGGCACCGCAATTTCGGTCGCTTCGGGGTGCGGAGCCGGGACATATGGCGTGGG
>JBEEOY010000093.1:0-3706 GCA_041191345.1 Pseudomonadota bacterium | reverse complement strand
GGGCAGTGCACTCGCAGACTGATGAAAAGACGCGCTGATCCATGACTGATGTGCCCAACGTCCAGCCCGGTTCCACAACCCTGCTTCCCGCACCTGACACCAAGGTCAATGTGCGCGAGGTGTTCGGCATTGATGTCGATATGGAATGCCCCGCCTTTTCTCAGGCGGATGAACGTGTGCCCGATCTTGATCCGACCTATGTGTTTGATCCGGATACGACCTTGGCGATCCTCGCGGGCTTTGCCTTTAATCGCCGCGTGATGGTGCAGGGCTATCATGGCACGGGTAAATCCACGCATATTGAACAAGTTGCCGCGCGCCTGAAATGGCCGTGCATCCGCATCAACTTGGACGCGCATATCAGCCGTATCGATTTGATTGGCCGCGATGCCATTGTGCTGCGCGATGGCAAGCAAGTGACGGAATTCCGCGAAGGCCTGTTGCCTTGGGCGCTGCAAACGCCAACGGCCTTGGTGTTTGATGAATATGATGCTGGCCGCCCGGATGTGATGTTTGTCATCCAGCGTGTGCTGGAAACCGAAGGCAAGCTGACGCTGCTCGATCAGAACCGCGTTATTCGCCCGAGCCCATGGTTCCGTATGTTCGCCACGGCCAACACGGTTGGCTTGGGCGATACCAGCGGCCTTTATCATGGCACGCAGCAGATTAACCAAGGCCAGATGGACCGTTGGAACATTGTTGTTGGCCTTAACTATCTGCCCGCTGAGGTGGAAACCAGCATTGTTCAAGCCAAGGCGAAGGATGCGGATCCGCAGCTCATTGCCAATATGGTCAAGGTGGCGGACCTGAGCCGCCAAGGCTTTATCAATGGCGATATCTCGACGGTGATGAGCCCGCGTACCGTGATTACCTGGGCCCAGAACACGGCGATCTTTAAAGATCCGGGCTTTGCCTTCCGTTTGTCCTTCCTCAACAAATGCGATGAGGCAGAACGCGCCTTAGTTGCTGAATATTATCAGCGCGTTTTTGGCAAGGATCTGCCCGAAAGCGTCGTCGGCAAAGCCGGGTAAGGCAAGAATTTCCAGCACGAAGGGCGGAACAAAAGCAGCAGTGACCGCTTTTTTCCGTCCGGAGCGCTATGTGCCGGACAGGGCATTTGGCTGGCTCCATCCCTATGCTGGAAGGATGGACAATGAAATCACTCACCAAAGCCACACTGGCGTCTGCGTTGGTGCTGGCTGTCACAGCCTGTGGCGGCAAAGATGATGATAGCCCCGGTGACAATGTGGCAGAGGCCTATGAGGCCAAAGCCGATAATGTCGACGACGAGGCTGACAATGCCGCAACTGAAAACACAGCAGAGGCGCTGGACAACAAGGCAGATGCGCTGCGCAAGGAAGGCCAGCGCAAGCAAGAGGCGATTGATCGGTCTGATGCTGAGGCACGCGCCACGCGTGCGGCACAAAAAGAGCCGCTAACCAACAAGAAGTAAAAATGGGGGAAGCGAGGTTTTTCTGCCCGCTTCCTCATTTTGTATGCAATTTTAGCCTTTGCCCCTCTTTTCGGCGCGCGTGAACCCGTCTAGAGCCTTAGATTATGTCTTCACGCCCGCGCACATTGTATGAAAAAATCTGGGATGCCCACGTCGTTGATCGTCGTGACGATGGCACCTGCCTGATCTTTATTGATCGCCATTTGGTGCATGAAGTCACCAGCCCACAGGCATTTGAGGGGCTGCGCGTTGCGGGCCGCAAAGTGCGTCGCCCTGATCTGACATTGGCAGTGCCCGATCATAATTTGCCAACAACGCCGCGCTTGGATGCGCAAGGGCGCCCAGTCCCCATTGCGGATCCCGAAAGTGCTGCGCAGTTGGAGGCGCTGGAACGCAACGCCCCTGCTTTTGGCATTCGCTATATTGGCGCGACGGATAAGGAACAGGGCATTGTCCATGTCGTGGGGCCAGAGCAGGGCTTTTCGCTGCCCGGCACCACGATCGTCTGCGGCGATAGCCACACGGCTTGTCACGGCGGGCTTGGCGCGCTGGCCTTTGGCATTGGCACCAGCGAGGTAGAGCATGTCCTCGCCACGCAGACGCTGCTTTTGAAGCAATCCAAGACAATGGAAGTGCGTGTTGAGGGCGAGGTGGGCCCCGGCGTGTCGGCCAAAGACATTGTCCTTGAAATTGTCCGCCGCACAGGTGCTGCTGGCGGCACCGGCCATGTCATTGAATATACGGGCTCTGCCATTCGCAATTTGTCAATTGAAGGCCGCCTGACCATCTCCAATATGGCAATTGAAGGCGGCGCGCGCGCAGGCCTGATTGCGCCGGATGATGTCACCTTTGCGTATTTGAAGGGCCGCCCCATGGCGCCCAAGGGCGCAGATTGGGACGCCGCAGTTGCCTATTGGCGCACATTGGCGACGGATCCGGGTGCGACTTATGACAAAACGGTCGTTATCAATGCTGCCGACATTGCACCCAATGTGACATGGGGCACCAGCCCGGAAGATGTGGTGCCGATCACAGGCGTTGTGCCCGATCCGATGAGCTTTGAAGACCCGTCGAAACAAGTCGCAGCGCAAAAATCGCTTGAATATATGGGCCTTACGCCCGGCCAGCGGATGCAGGATGTGGATGTGCAGAACATCTTCATTGGCAGCTGCACTAACAGCCGCATTGAAGATTTGCGCGCCGCTGCTGCCGTGCTGAAAGGCCGCCGCAAGGCCGAAGGCGTCAAATGGGCGATTGTCGTCCCCGGCTCGGGTCTTGTGAAGGCGCAAGCCGAAGCCGAAGGGCTCGATCGCATCTTTGTTGATGCAGGCTTTGAGTGGCGTGAACCCGGCTGTTCGGCCTGTTTGGGGATGAACCCCGATAAGGTGCCCGCAGGGGAACGTTGCGCCTCGACCAGCAACCGCAATTTCGTCGGCCGCCAAGGCCCCGGTGCGCGCACGCACCTTGTGTCGCCCGCAATGGCCGCCGCGGCAGCCGTGACGGGTCGTTTGGCCGACGTGCGGGATTTGGTCGGGTAAAGCGCCCTATCACCCCAGCGTCACCCTGAACTCGTTTCAGGGTCCACCGTGCCCCATATGCCCAAACCTAGCGGCGGGCCGCCTCTCTGGATGCTGAAACAAGTTCAGCATGACGGACCTCTGCCTTTGGGCACTAGGCTCATAAGGGGGGCGTCTAGCCCCCCATAAAGCCAAATAAATGCCCCGCCACTTTGCGCATCTGGATCTGTTCTGACCCTTCAGTAATGCGATAGCGGCGGTGGTGGCGGTAAATATGTTCAAAGGGCTTGTGGCGGGAATAGCCAATGCCGCCATGCACTTGCATCGCAAAGTCCGCCGCTTCGCAGCACAGCCGGTTCGCGCGGTAATTGCACATAGAAACTTTGTCCGACAGGCGAATGGCCACCTCAGGCTTGGTCATTGTGTCCATTTGTGCCGCGGTTTTCCAGATCAGCAGGCGGAGCATTTCGGCCTCGGTCTGCAATTCCACCAGCGGGAATTGGATCGCCTGATTAACCGCCAGTGCCTTGCCAAAGGGCTTGCGCTCTTGCGCATATTTCACAGCTTCATCAATGCAATATTGCGCCGCGCCCAGCGATGAGGCGGCTTGGCGAATGCGGTTTTCATGCACAAAATGCTGGGCGACAGCGAGGCCCTCATCAAGCTTGCCGAGGATCGCGCTCTCGGGCACCCAGACATTGGTGTAGGAACATTTCGGGTGGTCGGTGGGCATATT
>JBEEOY010000092.1:0-8287 GCA_041191345.1 Pseudomonadota bacterium | reverse complement strand
CCTTCTGACCGCTGCATCAAAATAACACCCACCAGCGCAATCGCGACGATGACATGGACGACGAGCAGGAAGGTGAACATCTTGAAAAAATCTCTTTTCGCAACTCAAGAAACATAAAGTGGCGCTTTGGCCGTGCTGAGCGCCTTAGCCCAGCGCCCAGCCCCAATCAACCATGGCCCGCAATTCGGCTGGATTAGGCCAGAGCCGCTTCAATAATGGGCACGAAATCCGCAGCCTTCAGGCTTGCGCCGCCGACCAACGCGCCATCAACATTGGGCACGTGCAACAATTCAACCGCATTGCTGGCTTTGACGGAACCGCCATATAGCAGGCGCAGATTTGCGCCCTCTGCGCCCAATATTGCGGTTAATTCTGCTCGAATGGCGGCGTGCATTTCTGCAACATCCGCCGCAGATGGCGTCCGCCCTGTGCCAATGGCCCAAACTGGCTCATACGCGATGGCCGCTATTGCCCCCGTCGCTTGGGCTGGCACCGAGGCGCGCAATTGTTCTGTCACCACAGAAATGGCAGCCCCAGCGTCGCGCTGTGCCTCAGTTTCGCCCACACAAATAATGGCCATGAGCCCGCCTGCCATAGCTGCTTGCGCCTTTTGGCATATTTCAGCGCTGGTTTCGTGATTGTCTGTCCGCCGCTCACTATGGCCGACAATAACAAATGAGGCGCCTGCCTCTTTCAACATATCAACGGATACACACCCTGTGTGTGCACCGGCAGCCTGCCAGTGGCAATCTTGCCCGCCAATGGCAAAGCCGGGCACTGCAGATGCGGCCGGACCAATTAGCGTTGCAGGCAGGCCAAGCGCCACATCAACCCCCGGATGGGCAGCAGCAGCCGCAGAAATCGCTTCAATTTCCGGCAGATCAGCACGCCGGCCATTCATTTTCCAATTGCCTGCGACCAGTTTTTTCAACGCCATATCTGCCTCCCATGTCGGTGTCTTGCGGGGCGTTAGCAAAGCGAAACTGGGGATGCCAGCCTTGCAGGTGCTTGATGCCCTGCCCGTCCGCCTCTAATGCGGGCGCAATTGTTTTGGAGACTCTTCGTCCATGCTCGCTTTTTTCCGTCGTGCGCTTTCGTCTTGGGCTGTGATTGGCCTGTTGGGCCTTTTGATGATGGCCTTCATTGTGACGGGTATTGGCACCCCCTCAAGCATGGGCGCTTTGGGCGGGCTTGGCAGCAGTGAAGTGGTGCGCGTGGGCAACCAAACGCTGACCACCAATGATATGTCGCAACGCTTGGAATTAGAGCTGCGTCAGGCGCGCGAACAGCAGCCAGAGCTGACCATGGCCCAGTTGCTGCAAGGCGGCATGCTGGAACAAATGGTCTCTCAAATGACGAATTTGCTGAGCCTTCGCGCCTTTGGCGAAGAGCATGGCATGAGCGTGAGTGACAAATTGGGCGATGCCGAAATTGCCAGCATCCCCGCTTTTCAAGGCGCGGCGGGCAAATTTGATGAAGGCCGCTATCGCCAAGCGCTGAGTGGCCGGGGCATTACCGAAGAGCAGTTCCGCGCTGATATTGATCAAAGCATTGCCGTGCAGCAGCTGCTTGTCCCCGTGGCTGCCAGTGCTGGCGCACCGCGTGATTTGGCCTTGCCATTTGCCACCTTGCTTGTGGAACGGCGCCTGGGCAGCGTGGCTGAGTTCCGCAGCAGCAGCTTTACTGCAGGCCCCGCGCCAACCGAGGCCCAGCTACAGCAATTCTACCAAGCCAATCTGGCACGTTACACCGTGCCGCAGCAGCGCGTGTTGCGTTATGCCATCGTTGATAAAACTATGGTCGCCAAGTCCGCTGCCCCCAGCGAGGCGGATATCCGCGCCCAATATGAAAAAGATGCCGCCAAATACGCAACCAAGGAACAGCGCGATCTGACGCAGATCATTGTGCAGGACCAAAAAGCGGCTGCCGCCCTTGCCCAAAAGGTGCGCAGCGGCACCAGCATGGCGGATGCCGCAAAGGCAGCGGGCGTTGATGCAGTGCCGATTGCAAACGCCGACAAGGCCCAGCTGACGAGCCAAGCCTCAGCCGAAATTGCCAATGCAGCCATTGGCGCCTCCAAGGGCAGCGTCATTGGACCAATGAAATCTACCTTTGGCTGGTATGTCGTGCGTGTTGATGCTGTCCGCACATTGGGCGGCAAGACCCTTGACCAAGCGCGAACAGAAATCAGCAAGGCCTTGGCCGACCAAAAATCTGCCGATGCCTTTTCCGATCTTTTGGCCAAAATTGATGAGCAAGTGGCCGATGGCGCCACCTTTGACGATGTGTTGAAGGCCAATGGACTGAAGGCTGTGACGACCCCGCCGCTCACCGCAGAGGGCACGGCTCTAAGCCAGCCTGGCTTTAAGCTGGACCCCAGCTTTGCCCCGGTTTTGAAGGATGCCTTCCAAGCAGAAGCCAATGATGACCCAGCCCTTGTGCCCTTGGGCGCAGACAAAGACGTGTTTTATGCGCTCGACCGGATCATCGCAGCTGCCCCACGCCCCTTGGCCGACATTCGCGCCCGTGTGACTGCGGACTTCATTGCCGAGCGGGCCAGTAAATCTGCCCGCCGTGCTGCAGAACTGGCACTGGGCAAGGCCAATGCCGGCGCCAGCCTGGCCGGGTCTGGCGGCACAGTGCGGAGCCTTTCAGCTCGGCGCGCTGATTTTCTGAAAGCGCAAATTGCGCCATCACCTGACGTGCAGCAATTATTTGACTTGCGCGTGGGCAAGGCACGTTTGGTGCCCAGCGCAGACCGCCAAGGCTGGATTGTGGTGAAGCTTGAGCGCATCGAACCGGGCAATCTGGCGGAAGACCCAAGCTTGATTGCTGCTATGCAATCCCAACTCTCCAACGCAATTGGCCGGGAATATACCGAGCAATTTGCGACAGCCGTGAAAAAAGAGATGAAGGTAAAGCGCAATGAAGAGGCCATTCGTGGCCTGCGCAAGAGCTTGGCTGGCGCAGGATCAGCAGCCCGGTGACACCGCCCGCAGAGGACGCAGCAGCCCTGCACCAGCTGCGATCAGGCAAACCCGCGCTTGTCTGGCGCAGCCTGATTGCTGACACCGAAACGCCTGTTTCTGCCTTTTTGAAGCTGCATGAAGAAGGCCGAGGCGATTTTCTGCTGGAATCTGTTGAAGGCGGCGCGGTGCGCGGGCGGTACAGCCTGATTGGGCTGGACCCTGATTTGGTCTTTCGGGCCTTTGGCCCCAAGGCCGAAGTCAATCGCGATTGGGCAACGGACCGCGACGCGTTTCACGCTTTAGCGGATGACAGCCTGACTGCATTGCGCGCTTTGGTGAGCGCCTGCCATATTGACGTGCCTGCGGCCCTGCCTAAGGCGCTGGCGTGCTTGGTTGGCTATTTTGGCTATGAAACTGTGGGCTTGGTGGAAAAACTGCCACGCCCCGCGCCCAACCCCATAAATTTGCCGGATATGTTGTTTGTTCGCCCCCGGCTGATCTTGGCTTTTGATCGGTTGGCAGATCGGCTGTTTCTGGTTGCCCCCGTTTGGCCGGGCCAAGGCGAAGCAGATAAAATGGTGGCGGCTGCCGTCGACCGCATTGACGCGGCAGCGGCCCGATTGGCCCTGCCAATTCCAGCAAGCCGCGCAGCGCACGCCTCGCTAGACCCGGCCAAGCTGGTGCCCCAGCCTGTGCTCGACAATGGCCAATATGCCGAGATGGTCTTGAAGGCGAAGGACTATATTACCGCGGGCGATATTTTTCAGGTGGTATTGGCGCAGCGCTTTACTCTGCCTTTCCCCCTGCCCGCGATTGACCTTTACCGCGCCTTACGGCGGATCAACCCCTCGCCCTTTCTCTACCACCTTGATTTCCCGGGCTTTGCGCTGACAGGCTCTAGCCCTGAAATTCTGGTGCGCGCGCGCGATGACGAAGTCACAATTCGCCCCATTGCCGGCACGCGCCCACGTGGGAAAACGGCACTGGAAGACGCGGAAAACCGGGCCTCGCTATTGGCCGACCCCAAGGAACGCGCCGAGCATTTGATGCTGCTAGACCTTGGCCGCAATGATGTGGGCCGCGTGGCTGAAGGCGGATCCGTGACCGTGACGGATAGCTACATGGTCGAGTTTTACAGCCATGTGATGCACATCGTCTCCAACGTGGTGGGCAAGCTTGCCCCCGGCAAAGACGCGATTGACGCGCTATTCGCGGGCTTTCCCGCAGGCACCGTGTCCGGCGCGCCAAAAGTGCGGGCGTGTGAGATTATTGCTGAGCTAGAGCCCGAAACCCGCGGCGCTTATGCTGGCGGCGTTGGCTATTTCTCGCCCGATGGGAATATGGACAGCTGCATCGTGCTGCGCACGGCCGTGGTAAAGGATGGTGTGATGCACGTGCAAGCAGGTGCCGGCATCGTTGCCGATAGTGACCCAGCCTATGAACAGCGTGAATGCGAGGCCAAATCCGGTGCGCTGATTGCCGCCGCCAAAGAGGCCATCCGCGTGGCCCAAGAAGCGGGTTTCGGACAATAGCGCGGCGTATTTCTAACGCCGTCATGCTGAACTTGGTTCAGCATCCACTTTTAACACAAATGCCGGACCTCGGTCTGGGTGGCACCATGGATCCTGAAACAAGCTCAGGATGACGCATAGAACCGAACTGCCTAGTGGCACGCGCGATTTGATTGGGTATAGATCAACACGAATAACGAACTGAGGGAGGTGCCGGAAATTCCGGCAGCAGAGCATATGAACCGTCGCGCCTTAACCGCCTTGACTGCACTTTTCGCCTCTGTGGCCACCCCGGTGCTTGCCGGCCCGACGGATACGGCAAAAGAAGCCGATGTTGTCTTTAAGAACTTCACCTTCGGCACAGGCGAAACACTGCCCGAACTGCGCATCCACTACACCACACTTGGCACGCCGCACCGCAATGCCAAGGGCGAAATTGATAATGCTGTCATGATCCTCCACGGCACGGGCGGCTCGGGCAAACAATTCTTCCGTCCGCAATTTGCCAATGAGCTTTATGGCCCGGGCCAGCCGCTGGACATCACCCGCTATTTCATCATCTTGCCCGACAATATCGGCCATGGACAATCATCAAAGCCGTCAGACGGGCTGAAGATGGCGTTTCCCAAATATGATTATGACGACATGGTTCGCGCCCAATATCGGTTGGTGACCGAAAAGCTGGGGATCAAGAATCTGCAGCTTATTCTGGGCACCTCTATGGGCTGTATGCATGCTTTTGTCTGGGGCACGACCTATCCGGGCGTGGCCACGCGGCTGGCTCCGTTTGCGTGCAACGCAACAACGATTGCCGGACGCAATCGCTGGTGGCGCAAAATGTCTGTTGATGCGATTAAGGCCGACCCGACATGGAATGGCGGCAATTATACCACCCAGCCCGCACAGGGCGTGCGCACCGCCAATTATCTCTCAATGATTGCAGGCGCCAACCCAGTGGCGCTGCAAGAGCAATTTCCTACGCGCGAAGCCGCTGAAAAATCGTTGGACACAGGCTTTGCCGCGCGCGCAGGCGATGGCGATGCCAATGACCAGATTTATCAGCTGGAAAGCTCGCGTTATTATAATCCAGACCCCAAGCTGGAGGCGATTACCGTTCCTGTCCTTTGGATCAATTCGGCTGATGACTTCATTAATCCGCCTGAGCTTGGCTTGGCACAAAAAGCCGTGACGCGGATGCCCAAGGCGCAGTTCATCCTGATCCCTGCCAGCCCCGAAACCAAGGGCCATGGCACGCACACTTGGGCGAAATTCTGGAAGGATGATCTGGCAAAATTGTTGGCAAAATAAGCACGACCGGCCTAGAGCCGGGCACATGGCTGACAATCGCATCCTTGTTATCGATAATTATGACAGCTTTACGTGGAACCTGGTCCATTATTTAATGGAATTGGGGGCGGATGTAGAGGTTGTCCGCAATGATGCGTTGACGGCAGACCAAGCGCTTCGCAGCGGGGCCAAGGCATTTCTTATTTCGCCCGGCCCCTGCACGCCCAATGAAGCGGGCATTTCGCTGGATCTCGTGGGCGCATGCGCAGCGGCGGGAAAGCCTTTACTCGGCGTGTGCTTGGGGCACCAATCCATTGGCCAATATTTTGGCGGCAAGGTGGTGCGTGGCGGGCTGATGCATGGCAAAACCTCGCCCGTGACGCATGATGGCACGGGGCTATTTGCGAGCCTGCCCTCCCCCTTTACTGCCACGCGCTATCATTCGCTGGTAGTGGAAGACATTCCCGACTGCCTGATCGTTAATGCGCGCAGCGATGATGGGCATGTCATGGCGTTTCGCCATGAAAGCCTGCCCATCCATAGTGTGCAATTCCACCCAGAAAGCATTGCAACTGAACATGGCCATGCGATGCTCGCCAATTTTTTGAAGATGGCCGGGCTGCCGGTTGCTGATTTGGTATGACGCGCCTTCCGGATAGCACCCAGCCGCTGAGTGCGGACGCGGCGGCTTTTGCTTTTGACGCCCTATTGGATGGCCAGTGTGCGGCAGAGGATATTGCCCGGTTTTTAACGGACATGTCGCTGCGCGATGAAACGGCCCTTGAAATTGCCGCCGCGGTGCGCTCCATGCGGGCTCGGATGATCCGTATTAATGCGCCAGATGGGGCCATTGATGTGTGCGGCACTGGCGGCGATGGGGCGCATTCGCTCAACATCTCCACAGCCGTCGCGCTGGTTGTGGCGGCGTGCGAGGTTCCCGTTGCAAAGCATGGAAATCGTGCTGCTTCTTCTAAAGCCGGGGCAGCAGATACGCTCGAGGCCTTAGGGCTTAATCTCGATCGCGCCTCTGCCCAAGCTGAAGCAAGCCTCAAAGATTTGGGGATTTGCTTCCTCTTTGCGCAAAAGCATCATCCAGCGCTTGCGCCGCTTGCCCCCATTCGCAAAGCCATTGGGCGGCGGACAGTGTTTAACCTAACGGGTCCCTTGGCGAACCCAGCGGGCGTCACACGCCAGCTAATTGGCGTGGCCCGGCCAGATTTTCTGCCTGTTTATACTGAGGCCATTGCCGCGCTGGACTATGAGGCGGTAACGCTGGTGTCCGGCGATGAGCCGCTGGATGAACTGTCTGTCTGCGGGCCGAGCACCTGCCTGACTGTTGGCCGCCCGGCTGAACGCCTTGCGCCCGAAGATTTTGGCCTGACGCGCCATGCGCCAGAGGACCTGCGCGGCGGTGACCCCGCCTATAATGCCGATGCGCTGCGCCGCCTGCTATTGGGCGAAACCGGGGCCTATCGGGATGCCGTGCTATTAAATGCTGGGGCGGCGCTGATGGTGGCGGGCCATGCGCATGATCTGCGTGATGGCATAGAGGAAGCTGCCGAAGCCCTAGACCGCGGCCTTGCCAAAGCCCTACTCGATTGCTGGATTGCTTACTCATGAACAAGCTGGATGAAATTTGCGCGACCAAGCGGGACGAAGTGAAAGCGCGCAAAGCCACCGTCTCACTCGCCGATTTGGAATCCATGGCGCGCCAGCAAACCCCGCCGCGCGGCTTTCGCGCGAGCCTAGATGCCAAAGCAAAGACAGGCTTTGGCCTCATTGCCGAAGTGAAAAAGGCGAGCCCGTCCAAAGGCTTGATCCGTGCGGATTTTGATCCGCCCGCCCATGCGCGTGCCTATCAAGCCGGGGGTGCGGCGTGCCTCTCTGTCCTCACTGACGCGCCCTATTTTCAGGGGCATGAGGACTATCTGATTGCCGCGCGCGCCGCCTGTGCCCTGCCCGTTTTGCGCAAGGACTTCATGGTCGACCCGTGGCAAGTGCTGGAAGCACGGGCAATTGGGGCCGATGCCATATTGGTCATCATGGCCGCCTTGGACGATGGCCTTGCCGCGGAAATCGAAGACACCGCCATGGCCCTGGGCATGGACGTGCTTGTCGAAACCCATGATGCTGAGGAATTTGACCGCGCGTTGAAGCTCCGCTCCCGCCTGATTGGCGTCAACAACCGCAATCTCAAAGATTTCACTGTGGATTTTGCGCGGACCTATGAACTGGTCAATCGCGCGCCTGAAGGCTGCACCTTCGTCGCGGAAAGCGGGCTTGGTAGCCATGATGACCTTGTGGCCATGGCAGAGCATGGCGTGCGGTGCTTCTTAGTTGGCGAAAGCCTGATGCGTGCAGCCGATGTGGAAGCTGCCACGCGGACCCTGCTGACTGGAGCCTGACCGTAAGAAGCGGAACAAGTTGAGCACATCGCTTGACTTGACCCCAAATGTTTCCTACACGTTCCGCGTTCGTTCTCTAGCGGAGGTGCAGGATGCTTACGCGCAAACAGCATGA
>JBEEOY010000091.1:0-24432 GCA_041191345.1 Pseudomonadota bacterium | reverse complement strand
TCAAACGCCTTTTGTCGGATCAACCAAGATTTTTGCGTGTTGTTCTGGATCGCCAAGAGCCGCAAATGCCCCATCCACCTCATGCAAGCCAACAACGCCCGTAATCATAGGTTCGCACTGCACTTTGCCATCAGCGATCATGTACAAGGCGTCCCGATATTCGAGTGGCGAATGCCCGAACACAAAACGCAGTTCCACTTCCTTTTGGATAGCGATGGCAGGTTCGATCATATCGTGCTGCATACACACGCCAACAACAACCACGCGCGAAAAGAGCGGCGCACCCGTGACAATCTGATTAAGCACGCCCGGCACGCCCACGCATTCAAAAATCACTGGCCGTTTGGGGCCAGCGCCCAGTGCTTCAGCCATCCGCCAGGCAGTCCACCAAGGAACAGGAACTTTTTCAAGAGCTTCCCGGGTTTCAACAGCCATCCCCAGCAGTCCGCCAAAACTGGTGACCCAGCCATAGTCTTCCCAGCTGCTATAGGGGGAGGTTTCGCGCGGATCGATCACGATATCGGCACCACAGGCCTTGGCAAGTGCGCGCCGCCCGGGCGAGAAATCGCTCGCAATCACCGTACCCACACCGCGCGCCTTTAAGATTGCGATGACCCCAAGACCCACGGGCCCGCAGCCAATGACGATGGCGACATCCTTCTTCTTCACCTCGCTGCGCCGGACCGCGTGCCAGGCAACAGCCATAGGTTCGGTTAGAGCCGCCATGTCGCTGGACAGGCCATTGGGCACGGGCATAAGAACCAGCTCATCCAGCAGCATTTGTTCAGCATAGCCGCCATTAGACCGCGCGGAGAGCCCAGCCATGTCAATCTCGCTGCCCCAGCGGACAATGGGCGGCGCCACGACGCGCGTACCAGGCTTTAACTTGCGCTTCGAACCCGGGCCATAATCTAGCACCTCAGCGCAAATCTCATGCCCAAAGACGAACGCATCTTGTGCCGATGGCAATGCGGGATAGCCCACCCGATCATTCACGGCCTTCAGCTCATCGCAATGATGGCGCATATGCAAGTCTGACCCACAAATGCCACAGCGCAATACCTTGAGCAGAGCGTGCCCCTTTTGGGGCTTTGGCGCGGGCAAATCTTCAACCCGCAGGGCGCCATTTTGGCAGATAACTGCTTTCATCATGCACCTCCCATCAGCGCCTCAAGCCAGGCGACAGTTAAGAAAATAATCACCGCTCCAACGATCGCGAGGAAACGAAAATCGGGGATCACCAGCTCACGTTTCACTGGCACCAACGCCATATGCATGGCGTAGCTCTTAAAATCGGCCTTGGTCAGATATTTTGGATTGGTCAGCAATTCGAAGAAATGGCGACGACTGGGATAATGAACCAGCAAAATGCGGGTCCAATTATCTTCTGCCGGGTCATCCCCGCCAACAGCGTTGATATCATCCACCCTGCCCGCAAATATTGGAAACGCACCACTCTTCATCAGGATTGGCTTGGCATTGGCTTCGTAAATCTCATTGGCTTCATGCGGCGTTCCGGCAAAAGCGCCCGCTGGCGCCGGGCCTTTGGCCATGGTTTCATGATACCGCAGCAAGTTGAGCATATAGATATCGCGGCCGTCATCATTTTCGCCAAAACGGCGGAGCCGCGCGGCCATGGCGGCCGCATCCTGCCCTTCAGCAACGGGAAATCGCGCCTGCACCTCTGCGCAATAACGATCAATTTCGGCAGCCGTTAGCGGGCGGCGTGGCTCTTGCTTGCGCCATACCCAGATCACAAACAGCGCCAAAACGATGGCAAGAAGTGCTAATTGGGGGAACGCGCTCATCAATCGAAATCCTTCGCAAAAAATTCTAGCAAAAGGGCATTTACGCTCTCGGGCGCATCAAGCTGCAGCCAATGCCCTGCCCCTGTAATGCGCTCAAAAAGGAAGGGCGCCTCTACATAAGCAACACTGCCCCGCATCTGCGCTTCCGCCAGATAGCGGTCAGCATCGCTGTAAATGCCCAAGGTCGGCACGCTGATCTTCGACCGTTCTGGCCGCAGCAAAATGCCAATATTTGCGCGATAATAATTTATCCCAGCCGTTAGCCGACCAGGCCGACCTAGCTTTTGCGTCCAACTGGCCAGCTCAGGATGGTGGTCCGTGAACCACCGGAAAAAGGCCCAATCAGCTGCCTTGATCAGGCCTTCTGCAAAGCCGCGGAGTTGGAACATCAGGACATACCAGCCCTTAAGCTTTTGCTCGAGCGGCCCGGCAGCATAGGCGGCGGCATGGCCCACAGATAATGCAACAAAGCGCTCCACCCGTTCGGGGTGCTTCGCCGCAAATACCCATGCGATCACAGCCCCCCAATCATGACCAACCAGCTTCACGCGGTCGAGGCCCAGCGCGTCCAGAATGGCAACAAGATCAGCAACCGGCCGGGGAAGCTTATACTCGCTGGTCCGCGGCGCCATATCCGTGTCACCACATCCCCGAGTGTCAGGCGCGATGACCCGATAGCCGGCAGACACTAAGGCTGACACCTGATGTCGCCACACAGTGTGATCGTCAGGAAAGCCATGGACAAGCAGCACCGGCTCACCAACGCCCTCATCGAGGACGTTGAACAAGAGCCCGTCAATGTGAAGCCGGTGCTGCAAGCCTCCTCTCCTCAGGAGCCCAATGACGCCCGATCAACTGCACCGCCTTCAGGCTCAATGCAGACGAAATTCGGTCGCCCATCTTCAATCGCAGCCGCTGGCATGTTCGAACTTGAGGAACAGACCTGACCGTCCGGCGTGAAGGAAAAGTCGCGCAGCACCGTCACCCGGGTCGGGCTGGGATAGCTGAAGAACTTTTTCGTTCTGGGGTCGAAGCGGATAATCCGATCAGAATTATTGGCCGCCATCCAGACTTGGCCAGTCTTGCGATCGACATTCAGGGCGTAGGGCGTCTCATATTCATTCTTGCCAACCACTGGGATCCGGTAAGTTTCGAACGTTTCGGCCTTCGGGTCAAAGCGCATCAGCCCCCCAGCATCAAAGGCTGGGATCCAGAAAATGCCTTGCGCATCAAAGCGCGGACGGCGCGGGCCAATCATCGGCGTATCCCATTCCTTAACAGCCATTGTCTTGGGGTCGATGCGTCCGATTTTGCTGGCATAGAGCTTGGCATACCAGATCGACCCATCGATGGGGTTCACATCAATCCCATAAGGAAAGGCCAAAATCTGCTCCCCAAAGAAGCGGTGAGTAGAAAGGTTAAGGTGCACTGCCTGGTCTGGGAACCAGCTGCCAATCCGCATCAATGTGGGAAATAATTGGTCAGTAATCCACCGCAGCAGGCCGTTAGACGGCAGCCGCATCACAGTCATCTGCTCAGTCTTCGGATCAAAACGACCAATTTGATTAGAGGCCACAATTGTGAACCAAATAACGTCATTTTTGTCGATCCGGATGGTGTGCGGATACAGCGCATCATGCCCGACCTTGTATGTCTTAAACTTCTTGGTGCGGGGGTCAAAGCTCATCAATGTGCTCGACAGCGCATTGGTGATCCAGAGCCGGCCATCGCTGGTCTGGGCCAGAGAATGCGGCCCGTGCTTGCCCGTGAACTGGCCAATTGGCAGCTTCATGCCTGAGAAGAGGCCACCGCGTGGCAGATCGATATCTGGCAGCTTATTTTCTACAATTTTGCCAGTCTCACGGTTGAGCACCCATAGGATATCATGGCCTTCATCGGTGCCATAGAGCATCCCATCTTGGGCGACATCGGCATCATGAATGAAAGTATAGCCATCGCCCACAAGCCATTCACGCACCTTGGCGCGCGCCAATTCTGGGCTGGCGCCATAGCTTTGGCTTGCCGCAAAAGGCTTGCCGTCAAATCCCTTCCATAAGGTCTTGGCAATCACACGCCCCTGCGCCTGGCTTTGCATGGCCAGCATATTTTCCATCTTTTCAACCTCAGCAATCCACTGCTCGTGATCGAGTGGAATGCGGGTCCAGCTATTGCCGACCTGATGGCAATAATTGCACTGGCTTACAAAGGCTGGGCGGTCACGCGCCACATTGGGCCAAGGCAGGCGGGCATTAAATGCCGAAGCGGACAGCGTCTCATTCATCTCGGCAAGATTGGTAAAACGGCCCAAGGCCAAGTTGAGTTTTGCCGATCCGCTGGCGGTAATGGCTTGCTCGACGCTTGCGTCCTTATATCCAGCCAGTCGCACACGGACCTTCACCTTGCCCGCATAGGGCGTGCGAATGGCATAGGACCCATCTGCGGCAGTGTAGACTGTTTGGCGGCGTTGGCCGTCGGCATCAAACACCGTGACCATGGCGCCATAGGCTGGGCGGCCATCTGGCAAGCTAGCCGTGCCAACAAAGGATCCAGCAAAGGCGCCTGCGGGTTGCATAAAGGCAGCCACGGCAAGCAGGGCAGTTAGGGCTTTGTTCATGATAGGCGCTCCCTCAAGCCGCAGACGGGTCGGGGTGAAACCAAAGATTAAGCGCTTTGCCCGCGCGCAACCCAAGCAGCAGCCCAGGCGCCACAAGTGCGACAGCCGGGCCACCCGTCAAAAGACTAACCAGCAGCGACACGCCCGAGACATTCAGCTTTTGATCCCCAAGAAAATCTCCGAAAGCCAGCACCAGCACCAAAAGCGTGCCACTGATCAGATTGACCAGGACAACAGCCTTAAACAGGCGGCCTGCTTTCCCGAACCACAGCAAGGTCGCCATGACCAGGGCCACACATGCGGGCACCAAATAGCCATTGGCGCTGAGACCAAAATAGCCGACGAGCAACCCAAGAACGAGCAGCACGCAAGCGAAAAGCCGGGCAGATCCCGGCTGCTTTTCAAGAGACATAGGCACCCCCTCCAGTTTGCCATTTGTCGTCACCTTATCGCGTTGCGATTCAAAAAGTTGACTTTGGGCGCCAAACTGCAATCTCTTACCCTATGGTGAAATGGGTGCGCAGCGGCGTCATGGAAGGCGCAACGGAGCTGGTGGCAGAGCTGGGTGGCGATTTTCGCGCGCTTGCCCGGGCCGCAGGCGTCCCGCTGGCGCCAATGGCCAATCCTGATCTGCCAATGCGCGTAGACCGGTTCGTGGCCTTTATGGAGCTTGCAGCAGCAAAATTGGCAACGCCCAGCTTCGGCCTGCAATTGGGGCCACGACAAAGCTTGTCGCTCTTTGGGCCGATGGCGCCCTTGCTGAGCAGCGCGCCTACAGTGCGCGATATGATTTTGGACTTGGTAGATTTCTTTCCGGTCCATACCCAGGGCACCATCGTTGGCCTTGACCCGACAGACGAGGGATTATTGCTGACCTATGAGCTGACAACCGAAATTGGCAGCCAGCAAAGGCAAGTTATTGAACTCGGATTCTCTGTCATCGCGCGCGAAATGCGCCGCCATGATCCGCGATGGATGCCAGATATGGTGAGCGTGCGGCATGCGGCGCCGGCCGAGCTGAGCTGGCACCACCGGCTTTTGGGTGAACATATTTTGTTCAACGCCGATCGGAATGCCATGCTGCTTGATGCCAATCTCTTGGCCCTGCCCGTCATAGGGGCTGATCCGGCTGTCCATGACGAGCTCGCGGTCCTTTATGGGTCTGCTACCAAGTCTCTCGCAGGCGTGGAAATGCTGCAGACTGAGGCGCTTATCCGGGCGATGCTGCCCTTTGCGCCAATTGATGTTGGGATTGCTGCACGTCTGCAGCGGACATCACGCCGGACTTTGCAACGCCGGCTTGCAACCAGCGGATCCAGCTTTGACGATTTGCGCACAAAGGTCCGCGCCAGCTTAGCGACACTTTATCTGCGCGACTCTTCCCTCTCCGTCAGCGAAATTGCCGAAATTCTTCAATTCTCAGAAACCAGTGCCTTGTCGCGGTTCATGAAACGGATCACCGGCCAGAGCCCGCGCCAAATTCGAATGGCGCATAAGCCAACTTAAGCCGTGCTCGGCCCAGCACCGCGCAATCATCAATCAGATTTTTGCAAAATCCGAGCCCAGACACAGCAGGCCGGGTACCGCGCAAATTTTCTATAGAGGTGCTTTGCGTCGAAAACCTGGAGCGGGCGAAGGGATTCGAACCCTCGACCCCAACCTTGGCAATATTCAGGTCGATAAATTAGTTGTTTGATATCAGATAGTTATAAACCGCTGAAAAAATCCGAACACGATCCGAAGATTGGATCGGAAATAAACGAAGCTTAAGCTTCAATTGTCGCGGATCAAAATCGCGCAGCCCCTATGCTCCCTTAAACATAATAGCGCTTATACCAGTTCCGGAACTGCGGGATCGGACCGTCACCATCACAGATGATCGGGTTGGCCTCAAACTTCATCCGGTCCCAGATAATCTTGTCTTGATCCAATTGTTTGCAAATGTCGCGGATGAGCGCTTTGGCGAGGCCTGAACCTGGCCCTTGGGCCTGCACCTTGGGTTGGGTAAAGCAATAACGGACCCGCAGCACGTCTTCTTCCACTGGAGCAAGGCTTGCCACCAACAATGTTTCTGAGATGCCCGTAAAGCGGGTCCAGCTTTGCCCCGGGCCCATGGTGTCATAGCTGATGACGCCATCAACCATTCCCGTCGGTGTTCCCATTTGCGCCTTTACATCCGCGCCCCGACCCCAATCACCCCAGCGCAATTCGGCTGCGGGCACATTGGCCGTGCCGTGAATATATTTGAAGTGCGCCACATCGACGCCATTTTCAGCCATATTCTGGATCGAGCCATAAACGACCCATTCATGCATTTCATATGCCGTCCAATCGGGATCACTGGCTTCGGGGTGATGCACCACCTCCCACATCGGCGCTTCGCCTTTGGGATGATACCAGACCCAAATCCAACCATTTGCTTCTGTCACGGCCCAGGTATTGGTGCATTTGCGTTTCACCTGAGGCGGAATGGCCTTGGCATAGGGGATGTCTTTGACCACGCCCTCTTGCCCATCATAGCGCCAAGCGTGGAACGGGCATTCGAGCAAATTGCCATGCACTTTGCCGCCATGGCCCATATGCGCGCCTAGATGTTTGCAATAGGCATCCATCACGCGCACTTGCCCATCTTCGCCACGCCAAATTGCCAAATCTTTGGAGAAATAGCGAATGGGCTTGGCCTCGCCCTTGGCCACAAATTGAGCACGTTCAATGGCGTACCAGCCAAAGGGAAAGCCAATATCAAGCCCGCGTTCCTGGGCGCTGGGTAGACCTTCTACAGGGGCGACGCGCCATTCAGTGAGTGCGTCGCCGCGCAGCTTATCTAACAATTGCCATACGGCAACTGGGGGCGTGCGGGCATCCGTTGCCGCGGCATCGAGAACATCGGTCATCTCATGGCTCCTTTAGGCAGCTTGTGCGCTTGAGCGACGATCAAAAGTCACGTGCACGCCATTGACGCGCGCCTGAAACTCCGCGGCGCGCGTGCGTGGATTGTAGAATTGGCGATACCAAATCCGCTCTTTGTGAAAGGGCCCATCATCGGGCACTTGCATGATCGACAAAGCAGGCTGCTTGAACTTCCACAGCTCAAAATCCTGCGCAAAGGCCTCGAGCGCTGTGTCTTGATAAGATCGCGCCATGGATACATCCGCTTCTGTTGGTGTGGTGCTCGATACTTTCACCATCAGCGCATACCAAACACGCACTTCGCCATCTTCCACAGGGGTGTGGCAGATCATGATGATCGACGGGAACTGCCCTTCCATCCGCGACAAAAGGATGCCGGGGCCCGTGTACCAGGTATCGGTTTCCAGAACCTCTGCCCCATCAATCAGCGTCCGGTGGCCCGCCCCGAAACGCTGCATGATCACATGGTCGCGAAATTCATTTTCGAAATAGACCACATCGCGGCTGCCATGGACGGGCACAAAATGCGCATAATCCGCCATGTTATCGACAATTTCCTGCGGGTGGATGGGCAATGTGCCCAAGGGATCAATGCGCCAGCGCACCCAACCCGTCATATCCCATTCGTCAAAGCCAGGCAGATCATAATCCGGCTTGCCGCCTTCGGGATCATGCCACATCCAGATGCAGCCTGCCTTTTCCTGCACGGGGAAGCTCTTGATACATGCCGCCTTGGGCACCCCGCGCGTGGAATAGGGAATGTCATCGCACTGGCCTTCAGGCGTGAAACGCCAGCCATGGCCGGGGCAGCGGATGGAATCGCCCTCAATCTGCTCGCCATCGCGGACAATGTAAGAAGTTGTATTGCGGGCAATATGCACGCGCATATGCGGGCAATAGGCTTCCAGCACGACAGGCCTTCCGCTCTTGCCCCGGTAAATGACCAGATCCTGCCCGAAATAACGGATCGCTTGTGGAGTCTGCGTAATCTCTGCCGCGTCTGCGATCATGAACCAGCCGCGTGGAAAATCAAATTCCCCCAGCCCATAGTCTTTCGTGGTTGCCATTGCCCTCTCCTCTTCCAGTCCCGCGGCTTAAATGAATGTGTCGGTATTGGGGTTGCCCAGCATGAAGCCGCCATAATTGCGGGCCACTTTGAACGGATTGTTCGCAATGTGCGTCCGGCCTGTGTGAATATCGACAAAGGTCCGGACCAAGGGGCTTGAGCGATAGGTGCCTTGCGCGCCGCAGCTGTAAAAGAGGCGCGAGATCAATTCAGCACAGCGATCCAGAATCTGGCCCGATTGGAAGCGGAACATCAGCCGCTGTTCCAAATCAAAGGGCGTATCGCTGCGCGCTTGGCCCATCAGAACGCCAAAATTGCGATTAAGTGTGGTCTTCATTTCATCAATGGCCGACGCTGTTTCGGCAATGACCACTTGCGCATCAGGATCATCAGAGGTGCGCGAGAAATCATTGCTGCTCACGCGCTTCGACGCATAACCGCGGAACGCATCCAAAGCGCCTTGCAACGCGCCAATTGATGAGGACGAAACGGCGCGGACAAAAATCTGGCCAAAGGGCAGCTTAAACAGCGGCGCATCATTGACCTTCAGGCCCGGGCTTGTTGCTGCAAAACCATCTTTGGAACGGTGCGTGCGATAGGCGGGCACAAAGGCATCGCGCACGACCACATCCTGACTGCCCGTGCCGCGCAGGCCCATTGTGTCCCACACATAATCAATTTCAAAATCACTGCGTTGGACAAGGAAGGTGCGATAATCGGGGGCGCCGCCCTCTGGATCGGGCACGAGCCCGCCCAAAAAGGCCCATTGGCAATGGTCCACGCCGCTGGAGAACCCCCAACGCCCGCTAATCCGATAGCCGCCCTCAACCGGCGTCACTTCGGCGCGCGGCATATAAGAGGAGGAGATAAGCGTGCTTGGATCTTGCGACCAGACATCTGCCTGCGCCTGCGCATCAAACAGCGCCAATTGCCAATTATGGACCGCGACCACGCCTAGAACCCACGCAGACGACATACAGCCTTCCGCTACTTTCATCTGGACGGCGTAGAACACCTCTGGGTCCATCTCATACCCACCCCAGCGCTTGGGCTGGAGGATCTTAAAAAAGCCTGCTTCTTGAAAATCACGAATGGTTTCATCGGCAACTTTGCAATCGGCCTCACACTGCATGGCGCGCGCCCGCAGTGCTGGGATCAACGCCTCAGCCCGCGCAATCAGGTCAGCGGCTGTTACACTGGATTTTGTTTGGGATAACTGCATCGTCTTTCTCCCTTCTCAGGCCGCATTGGCCAATTGCTGTGCCTCGGCTGCCCCAATGCCAACGCTAAAGTCGTGGCCCCACAGGCTGACGGACGTGCTTTCAAAAATTGTGTGGCGATCCCAATTGATGGTGCGGCCGCCATAGCCATATTCCAGCGCAAAACCGCCGGGCGTCTCCATGTAAAAGCTCGTCATATGGTCATTGGTATGCTTGCCGAGCGTTGCCATCAGTCGGACACCAGCCTTCAACATCCGGTCATATGCGCGACCGACTTCGTCCATGGTTTCCACTTCGACCATCAGGTGAACGCAGCCGCTGGGCACGGCCCCTTCAAACAGCGCCAAACTGTGATGACGGCCATTATCGCAATGCATGAAATAGATGCGCTGCGCGGGCCCGTCGGGCCCAAGCGGGCGGTGAATGAGAATATCCGAGACGCTAAATTCAAGAATGTTTTCCAAAAAGGCGCGGGTTTCTTCAATATTGGGCGCGGGCAAAACCATATGGCCCAACCCCAAAGCTCCCGTTACAAAGGCCGGGACCCCAACGGGGGATTGAAACCGGTCAAAGCTGCTGACGAACCCAAGGGCAAGCTCATGCCGGTTGCCTGATGGATCAAGAAACCAAACCATATCGAACACATGGCGCAATGCACATTCCGCAGGCGTGCCCATCGTATAAGCGGCCCCAAAAGCGTCAAGGCGCGCCACAGCGGCCTCAAAATCTTTGGCATTGGCGACTTCCCAGCCACTCGCGAAATAGCCATCCTCATCTGCAGGTTCGATAAAGAAACGGCCCGCGCGATCATCGAGGCGCAATGCCAAGCCACCCGGCACATGATGCGCCGACATGCCAACCACGTCTTCGCCAAAGCGCCGCCACGCCTCAATATGGCGAGACTGAATGACCACATATGCAAGCGCTGGAATCGCCATCCCACCTTCCTTTTCAACTGAGAAATGGTGAGGCCCTTGCAACGAAGGAACATTGACCTAGGTCAAAATTATCGTCGTTATTCGTTAATAACCTCGACCTAAATAACGCAATTCTAAGATTTTCGTGATTATTAACGAATATTTGCGTATCTAAGATGTTGTCCGCCTACGAACACATCAAATCCGTCGGCAGAGATTGTTCGCAGACAATTTGGGTGGTTTGAGTCGTTGGGGGAGGCAATAAGATGAGCCCAGCGCTAGGTAACGCTGCGTTCTAAGTTGACGGATGCGCAAAACCGCAAAGCGACCTTCTGGAGGGTCGAACTGTGGGCCGTCTCTAACTTATAAAAAACTGGAGCGGGCGAAGGGATTCGAACCCTCGACCCCAACCTTGGCAATATTCAGGTCGATGAAATTTACGTTCTAAATTAGATGTTTATAAACGCCTGAGAAAATCCGAACACGATCCGAACATTGTTGCCGGTTCCTTTGTGAGTCAGGACAACTTGTTCCCTGCATGATCCTCCCCCATGACACGCCCCGGCTCTTGGGCAAACTGCCGGCGGCTCGCCTATTGCCCCCGAGCAGCATGGGGTTTAGCTTGGGGCATATGCCGCTTCGCTGAATAATCGTGGCTCCGTTATGATGGATTCGAAGATAGGCCCTTTTAGGCGTTCTGGAGGTCGGCAATGCTGTCTATTGTTTCAGTGACGGAGTTGTTCCTGCTTGCATTGATCGTCATTTTTGCGGTGCCCTATCTTGTCTGGAGGGTCTTCCGGACGGATCATTGGGCACCCTTGGTTGTTGTTCAGATTGTAGCAGGAATCCTGCTCGGTCCCGGCGTGTTGGGCGCCTTGTTTCCGGCAGAGCATGCCATGGTTTTTACGCCGCAGGTCATCGGAGCGTTGAACGGGATCGCTTGGTGGGCGGTCATGCTATTTGTCTTTTCGGCAGGATTGGAACTCGATCTTCAAGACGCCTGGGCCTGGCGCCAAGAGACGGCACTTACGGCAGGGCTTGCCCTTGGTTTTCCTCTGATTTTGGGATCGGGTGCGGCTTTCCTCCTGCTCCAACTGTCCAATCCTTTGGATTGGATCGGGAACGGCAAGCCAACGTGGCAATTCGTCCTCGGCATCGGTATGGCCTGTGCGGTGACTGCACTGCCTATTTTAGTCCTTTTTCTTCAAAAACTTGGCATCTTTCGTGAACCATTGGGCCAACGCATCCTGCGTTATGCCAGCCTTGATGACATTTTGATCTGGGGTGTCTTGGCGCTTCTTCTGCTTGATTGGGACCGCGTCTCGCGCCAGCTTGGTTTTCTGGTGGGATTTGCGTTGGCGGCCATCGCCATAAGATGGCTTTTGGCCCGTGTGGCACAGTCTGATCGCTGGCCGTTCGCGCTGATCTGGTTGGCCACTTGCGGATTTGTGGCCGACTGGGCAGGCCTTCACTATATGGTCGGTGCTTTCTTGGCGGGTGCCGTTCTCGATGCGCGCTGGTTCGGCTCGGACAGCATTGATCGCTTCCGTGACACAGTGTTGCTTGCATTCATGCCCGTTTTCTTTCTGTCAACCGGCTTGCGGACGAGTTGGGAGCTGGGTGGCCTGTTGGCCTTTGCGGCAGCGGCACTTTTTCTTGTCGCCATGATTGTCGGGAAGTTGCTGGGTGTTGGCGTTGCGGGCCGACTCCTTGGTTGGAAAGCGGGCGAAGCCTGGATTATCGGATGGATGTTGCAAACTAAGGCGTTGATTATGATAATATTCGTCAACATCCTTTACGACAAAGGCGTGATCACAAGTGGTGCCTTTACGGCCATGCTTTTGGCTGCGGTCGGTAGCACGATGTTGACAATACCCTTTGTTCGCCCGGCGTTAGCACGGCTCGGCAGATCCTGATGCGTTCGTCCCCAAATCAGTGAAATGGGTTTCGACAGGCCGTATGTGCCAACCTCTCGCCCACCTCAGACGGGTGCCGGGCAATATTTTTCCAGATAGCTGCGGTGATCCGGCATATGCTGGACAACGAAGCGAATGGATCGTTCGATTGCGTCTATTTCCTTCGCAGTCGCCGGCTCTTTCAGGGCGTCAGCCATGGCATTATGTCCACCCATGGCAATACCCTGGCCCATCATCACCGCTGCCCAGCTGGTTTCGGTAAACAGTTCATCATCCTCACGAAAGATTTGTCCATTCAAGCGGAACAATTCGACCTTTTCAGTCAGGCTGTCCGGCACGGCCATGGTTCGGCAGTGGTTCCAGAACGCGCTATCGGTTCGTGTGGTAGAATTATAATGAAGGATCAAGAAGTCGCGAATGCGCTCATATTCCTTTTTGGTCAGCCGGTTGAAGGCATCTTCCTGCGCCTGAGTGATGCCATCCAATGAAAGCAGCGCAATCAACTTGTTAATGCCTGTGTTGATCAAATGGATCGAGGTGGACTCCAGCGGCTCCATAAAGCCAGCTGCGAGACCAAGGGACACGACATTCTTGTTCCAGAACTTTTTCCGATGCCCCGTTGTAAAGCGCAGGTAGTTAGGATTTGCCCCCGGTTTGCCGGCCATGTTCTTAACCAATATGTCGAGCGCCTCATCATCGCTCATGAAGCTGCTGCAATAGACATGGCCGTTGCCATTGCGATGCTGCAGGGGAACTTGCCATTGCCAACCGGCGCTATGGGCAGTGGCGCGTGTGTAGGGCAATGGCGGGCTGCCATCTTCACGCAGACAGGGCAAAGCGACGGCGCGATCACATGGCAGGTAATGCGTCCAGTCCTCATAGCCCGTTTGAAGCGTTTGTTCGATCAGTAGACCACGAAAACCGGAGCAATCGATGAACAGATCGCCTTCATAAACGCTGCCATCATCCAAAGTTATCGATGTAATGAAGCCGCTTTCGCTGTCCTGTGCGACGCTGGTGACTTTGCCCTCTTTTTGCACCACGCCGCGCTTTTCGGCATAGCTGCGCAAAAATCTGGCATAGCGACCGGCATCAATGTGATACGCATAGTTAACGGGTGGCAAGTCGTCGCGTTGATAATCCTCCGTGCGCGCAAAACGCCCGAAATGCGCGGCCATTGTTTCCATGTTAAAGACTTGAATCGGCCGTTTATCGCCCGCCTGCTTGTACTTATGCCAGATATGATGGAACGATACACCCTCCATTTGGTATCCATAATTGCCAAATGGGTGGATATAGCTATCGCCTAACTTGCCCCAGTTGACGAACTGGATGCCCAATTTGAAACTGCCCTGCACGGCAGACAGCAACTCACGCTCGTCAACGTCCAGTAGCTTGTTGAAATCCAGAAACGGCGGGATGGTCGCTTCGCCCACACCCACGGTCCCAATTTGCTCAGACTCGACGAGTGTGATGCCAACGTCTCGCCCAGCCTTGATTCGTGACAAGGCAGCAGCGGCCATCCAGCCCGCCGTTCCGCCGCCGACAATTATGATCTTCTCAATCGCCATATTCGCTATCCAATCAAAAGATTGCGAAATTGCAATACCGCATTCGGTAGAATTGTGAACGTTCATTTTATGTCTTGTGAACGCTCACAATATTGGTTACGCCCTCTAACCAACGGGATCATCATGCCCGCAAAAAATTGGGGAAGGGGAGGTTGCCTTGGCTAAGACTTCAACATTTGCGCGCACTCGCAAGTTCATGGCGTTAACGACGGCCTCAAGCCTAGCACTCAGCGTTCTGTTTGCGTCTCCAGTCTTCGCGCAGGACGCCAACGCGCAAACAGCCGCTGTTGATGACAAGCCAGCTGATGAAGATACCATTGTTGTCACTGGCTATCGCAAAGCTTTGGAAAGTGCGCAGAATAAGAAGCGCGATGCGGATACCTTTGTTGATGTTATCACGGCCGAAGACATTGGTGCTCTTCCCGATCGGTCGGTCGCAGAAGCCCTGCAGCGCGTTCCTGGCATCAACATCTCGCGGTTTGAGCAGCGGAATGATCCCGACCGGTTCTCTGTCGAAGGCTCGGGCGTCATCATTCGCGGCTTACCTTTTGTTCGTTCCGAACTGAACGGACGCGATATTTTCTCGGCCAATGGTGGGCGTGAGCTGTCGTTCAACGATGTTTCGCCAGAGCTTCTTGGGCGCGTTGAGGTGTTCAAGAACAGCACGGCCGACATGATCGACGGCGGCATTTCCGGGACAGTCAATCTGATCACCCGGAAGCCGCTCGACATTCCAGGTTTCAAACTGGCCGGCACGATTGAAGGCAATTATGGCGACATGGCAAAAAAATGGTCGCCCGGCTTTTCGTTTTTGGGTTCGAACACGTTTGAAAGCGGCATCGGCGAATTCGGCATCCAAATCGCTTATGCTCAGTCTGAACTCGTCACCCGGACAGATGCCTCGCAGATAACCGATCCATGCTATCGTGCTGACACGCTTACCGGCCCATGTCTGCGCGTCAGGCCGGTCGGTTCGGGCGGCTTTGGAGGCAGCCAGCAGTACACAGCCAGCAACTTTCCGCCAGCCGGTTCAGTCTTTGTGCCAAAGGGCGCAGGTGTTCGCACCACCGATTTGACGCGTGACCGCAATGCATTTTCGGCAATCGGGCAATGGAAGAGCAACGACGGCAACGCTTTGCTGACGGTCGAATATCTTCGTGCTGAAACCGACGCTACGTTGAACGAATATGCTGTTCTGGCTCTTGTCAACGACGACGCCTTGTTCCCTGTCCTGGCGCCAGGAACCTCGGCAACCTACGATGGCAAGCAGTTCGTGGCGGGCACATTGACGCAGTCGGGCGGTCTCGGCATTCCGACGGAACTGCTCCGCTTCCAGCGCGAAGATACAGCCATGACCGAGGATCTATCGGTTCATCTAAAGCTCAATCCGTCTGATCGGTTGCGCTTCAATTTCGAAGTGCAGCAAATCAAATCTGATCGGACTGAAGATGGTTTCATTTCCGCGATGCAAACCTACTCCGATGTCCGCATCGACAATCGGGGTAACACTCCGCAGGTTGAGTTCTTGCAACCCGGCCGCACCAGCTCACCGTCATCCTACTTCAACGATCCATCGCGGACATTCTATTGGTTCCTGCTAGATAACCAGGTCAAGAATGACGGCAAACTGACGTCGATGCGCCTCGATGGTGAGTATGACGTCAGCGATGAAGGCTTTTTCAAGAAGGCGCGCTTTGGTGCGCGCTGGGGTGATCGCAACCGCGTCTCTCGCAGCGCAAATTTCTCAAACTGGGGCAATTTGGGGGCTCCATGGACGGGCCGCGGTGGAAACTGGAACTGCGGCGATTATCAGGCATTTGGTTGTGGCGGCGCGTATGTGAAGGATTTTCCGAATTCGGCACAGCTTCGCAATCCTTTTGGTGACGGGTTTCAGCGCGGAAACGCGCCCGTACCGGTCGGCGACGGGTCGGCGTTTTTCTTCGGCGGCGACAATATGGTCGCAGATTATCTGAGCGGGGCGATCCGGACACAAGCCAGCGCAATCACTGCTTTCACGCTAACGCCGAACGCCTGGTTCCCAATTTCTGCACGCACAAGCAACGTGCCAGGAGGGGTCTGGACGCCGGGCGAAATATCAGATGTCGACGAAAGCACCTCAAGCGCTTACGCACGCGTTGATTTCGGCACTGAGTTTGGCGACAATGTGAAACTCAGCGGCAATATTGGCCTCCGGTACATCAGCACAAAGGTGCAGAGCGGAGGCTCATTTAGCCTTCCTTCACCGGAATTCTTCGACAATAACGGCAACCGTGATGGCGTCGTCCAGCTGGAAGAAGTGCAAGGATCCTGCGCATTCATTCTGGCAAACAACATTACGCCTGTGCCGGGCTATTGCGGCCTAACGCCAACGCGCCAGGCTGCTTATGCAAAATTGTTTACTGGTGAAGTCATTGCTGACCCGCTGAACATCCGTTATAAAAACTGGCTGCCGAGCTTCAATGCGAAGCTTGATTTCGGTAATGGTATTTTGGTGCGTGCTGCAGCGTCCAAGGGGATTTCGCGGCCGGATCTCTCCTCATTCACATCCGGCGGCGGCGCATATGATAATACAAATAACCTGCGTGCTGGCGGGCTTCTAGCCGACGGCCCGTTGCTTGGCATTAGCACGGGCAACCGGTTCCTTCGTCCGGTAGAATCATGGAACTACGATCTGTCGTTTGAATGGTATTGGGCAAATGTTGGCTCGCTGACCGTGTCCGGCTTCGTGAAGGATATCAAGAACGTCATCAACAGCGGCGCAATTGTTCGTCCTTTCCAAACCAAATCTGGGACTACGGACATCATCTTCAACACTCCCGTGAACAGCGACGGCGGTACGTTGAAGGGGGTCGAAGTCGCTTATCAGCAAGCTTATGATTTCTTGCCCGGACTTCTTGGCGGCTTGGGTGCGGGCTTGACCTACACCTATGTCGATGCCGGGGACTTCAACAACGCGTCGCTGGGTGCTGAGCAAAGTCCTCTCGCTGGGGGTTTGCCGCTCGCCGGTGTTTCGAAGCACACGGTTAACCTTGTTGCGTTTTATGAAAAGGGACCGCTCAGCCTGCGCGCAGCTTATAACTGGCGGTCTGACTTCCTGCAGACGCCGCGGGATGTGATCTTCCCATTCTCACCCATTTATGGAGAGAGCACGGGACAACTGGATGCATCGATATTCTTCAAGGTCACCGAGAATATCAAACTGGGTATTCAAGGCGTTAACCTTCTTGACGAAGTTACCCGCACTTCGCAGGTCATCGACTTCGCTGGAACACGGACAACGCGGTCGGCGTTCCGCAACGATAGACGCTTCAGTTTCCTCGCGCGGTTCGACTTCTAAACGTCAATTTGTCGATCGTGTAACGAGTGGGTCTCTGTCATTGACCGGGGCCCACTTTTTGTTTCAAGCATAAGACGTTCGGCATGCTGACATGATGTTCGGAAAGCATTGGAACCTAGCTATGAGAATAAGGAGTGTTCTGGGCCTGCTGGTTGCTACCATATCCCTAAGTCCACTGCGAGCAGAGCCCGTGTTGAAGAATAATCCAACCTGGGAGTTGGTCTGGTCTGACGAATTCAACGGCTCAGAAATCGATCGCAAAAAATGGCAAGCTGAAAAGTCCTGTTGGGGCGGCGGCAATAATGAGCGCCAATGCTATACGGATAGGCCGAAGAACATTCGCGTTAGCGGGGGCTTTCTCCATATCACTGCCCATGAAGAACGATTTACCGGGCCGGAACATCCGCCCGAAATCGCGTCCATGCCGAATCCTAAAAAGAGGCAGCCCTTCACGTCAGGCAAAATACGGACCCGCAAGCTTGCCAGCTGGACCTATGGCAAGTTCGAATTCCGTGCGAAATTGCCAAAAGGGCAAGGGACCTGGCCCGCTGTTTGGATGATGCCGGATGACGACTATTACGGTCAATGGCCGTTGTCAGGGGAAATCGACATATTGGAAGCTGTCAACCTAGGCGCGACATGCCATGAGTGCCAAGGCAATGTCGGCGAAAATCGGACACTAAGCGCCCTCCATTTTGGAGATAAGGCCCCGAAAAACAAGCATGTTCATCAGCGGGTTGCCTTGCCAGACCTTTCCCTTCCTTCAGATGATTTTCACATCTGGACGCTTGAATGGGGCAAGGGATTGATGCGTTTCTATCTCGATAACCATCTGTATTGGGAGGTTACCCCTAACCAATGGAATACGGCGTCCAGCCGCGCAAAATCAAACCCCTTCGCGCCTTTTGACAAGCCCTTCTATATCATGGCGAACCTCGCTATCGGAGGGAAATTGTCGGAAGAAAACAATGACAAAGGAATATTCATGAACTCCGTCCCGGCGGAATTCTTGATTGACTGGATCCGCATTTATGAATGCAAAGGTGACAAGGAGACCGGTCTTGCGTGTATCAAGGGCACCAAAGGGGGCCATTGAATCATGGGCAGACGTCGCCAGAATGTAACCATAAAGCATGTTGCCGCAGATGCAGGTGTTTCTCTGCAAACTGTAAGCCGTGTCATCAATAATGAGCCCAATGTTCGTCCGGCAATGAAGCAGCGCGTCCAAGCGTCGATCGACAAGCTGGGTTATGTGCCGTCGATTGCTGCCCAGCGGATGAGTGGATCACGGTCCTATTTGATCCTCGCTATCAATGATCGTGATCGCACGATTGCAGATTGGCAAGAACGCCAGGGGAGCGATTGGATCGGCCAGATGCTCCTCGGCGGTATGCTGAAATGCGCCGAACATGGTTATCGGATGATCTTTGAACTTGTCGACACGCACAGCGACCATGTTGAGCGCGAATTGGGTGCGGCCATAGCCGCACTCCAGCCAGATGGTATCATCCTGACGCCGCCACATTCTGAAAATTCCCAAATCACCAGGCTATTGGCTGACCACACTATTCCCTTCGCGCGCATCGGTTCGATATTGCCTGGTCCTGGTATTGCGATGACTATGGGCGATGAAGGCTCAGCCCGATTGGCAACGGAACATCTCCTCAAATTGGGTCATCGGCGCATCGGTTTTATCGCGGGTGCAAAAGAATATAGCCTTTCAGAATGGCGCGTGCAGGGCTGGCAAAAGGCAATGGCTGATGCAAGATTAGACGTAACAGACCTTCTGGCCCAAGGCGATTTCAGCTATGAAAGTGGCGCGCGTGCCACTGCACAATTGCTCGATTTGGTTCGACCGCCAACGGCCATCATCGCGAGCAACGACCAAATGGCGCTTGCGGTTCTGGATGTCGCCAAAGAACGTAATATTGATGTTCCGAATGCGCTGTCGCTGATCAGCTTTGATAACAGCCCTGTTGTGCGTTTCGCGACACCGCAACTTACGGCTGTTGATCAACCCATCGCAGCGACCTTTGCGAAGGCTGTGGAATTGCTGATCACCGGCGGCCATGACGCCACGCATGTTGCGCCTGTCATCGTTTCAGGGGAACTGATCGAGAGGAACAGCACTGCCCCGCCAAGTGGTTATGTCGCCAACTGATCCACCTGTCGCTGACAGGCAATCAGAACGATTCCTATATTTATATGCGTTGGCCGTTTCCGGTGGCTCGGTTGCTTATGTCCCGTTCCTCACAATCTTACTGCCCAATCAGGTCGCCTTGCTGCATACGAAAGGCGCGCTGGAGTTATTGGCGCATACGGCCTTTGCCGGGGCAATTGCGGCGAGCATGGCCAACATCCTTTTTGGCTGGGCAAGTGACAAGACCAAAAGCCGGCGCCCTTGGATCGCGAGTGGCCTCTTCCTAAGCAGTGTGTTGTTGCCCCTGATGCCGCTTGCTAATACCGCCACTATGCTGGTCTTGATGATCACATGCTGGCAAGTTTGTCTCAACATGATGCTGGCACCTTTGGCGGCATGGGCTGGCGATACCGTACCAGATGGTCAAAAAGGCTTCTTGGGTGGCTTATTGGCATTCGCCCCAGCATTGGGGGCAGTTTCTGGCGTGCTCATAACCTTTCCCGGCGTCGCCGACGATGATGCCCGACTTGTTATCATTTCAGTGCTTGTCGTCTTCATGGTCAGCCCTGCACTGTTCCTTGGAGGGCCCAAAAGCATGCCGCGGCTGATGACCGCCGCTCCACAACCAGATGCAGGTTACGAACGGCCTGGGCACAACCGTATCGCTGTTGTGCAGATGTGGGTCGCCAGACTTTTGGTCCAAATTGCCGAAGCGTCGCTTTTCGCGTTTCTGCTTTTATGGTTTCGCAGCATTGATCCCGCATTTGCGGACAATGACGCTGCCAAGGTATTTGCGACCGTGTTGTGCGTCGCCGTCATCTTGGCACTCATCATTGGCAGATGGTCTGATAATAGAGACAGCCCTATCCAGCCCTTGACGGCATGTGCCGTTGTGGCATCAATAGGTCTGATTATCATGGCCTTTTCAGGCAGCCTTTTCCTGGGTGTTGGCGGCTATGTTATCTTTGGCCTTGCGAGCACAGTGTTTCTATCGCTTCATTCCAGCCGGACGTTGGGCGTACTGCGAACGCCGGCCAATCGCGGACGAGATCTGGGCTATTTCAACCTAACGAACACAGTGCCATCGATCATCATGCCCTGGATCACCCTGGCCATGGTGCCCGCTTATGGTTTTAACATGCTGTTCCTTTTGCTCGCCGCCTTGTCATGCTGTGCAGCGATCTTACTTGCGCAGATGCAACATCGGTCCACTGCATAACTCAGGCTCGCTTTTCAGCCCAGAGCCCGAATGAAGCGATGATGGCATAGCAAATGATCGGCACCGCAAGTGCAAGCTTCAGGCCAGCTCCATCAGCGACCAACCCAAACAACGGGGGAACAAGGGCACCGCCAACAATCGCTGTGCACATAATACCCGAAGCCCGGGGGGCGTCATCAGTCAGGCCCTCGGTGCCCAGGCTGAAAATTGTCGGGAACATCAAAGAATTGAAGAAGCCTACAAAGACAATGGACCAACCGGCAATTGCACCTGATGACAAACCCGAAAATAAGATGAGGGTTATGGCAATGCCCGCAAAAGTTGCCAACACGAGGCCAGGTTTGAACATTCTTAGGATGAACCCACCAAAGAAACGGCCAATCATAGCGCCGCCCCAGTAAAGCGCGAGCATTCGGCCTGCTTCCACTGCCGTAATGCCCATCACGCCATCATCGGTTAAGTACGCAAAGAGATTGGAGCCAATGTCCACCTCTGCGCCAACATATGTGAAGATGCAAACTGCACCAAAACGGACACGCGCGTTATTAAGAAAAAGGGCGAGCGTTCCGCCCACTTTCACTTCCGCTGTCTCGGCTTTGTCCAGCGCTGAACGCCAGAACCAGAAAAGCCCAGCGATCGCCGCCATGGCTGCGGCGAGCCACATATAGGCTTGGCCAATGATCGCGGATTCAGCGACGCGCTGCGCCTGCAAGGATGCGCCTGATAATGTGGCGAGATCAACCCCGCTTTCCTTGCCCAGCATCAGTTCAGCACCGCCATAGACCATCAGAAAAACGCCAATGGAATTGAAAAGCTGGGCAAAGGTTAGGCGACTATGGGAGGTTTCTTTGGGGCCTAGCGCTATCGTCACCGGGTTCATCCCGACTTGCAGCAACGTTATGCCGCCACCAATGACGAAGAGCGCAGCCAGAAACGAGACATAGATACCGGAATTTGCGGCGGGCAGGAAAAGCAAAGCACCCAGTGCTACGATAAGAAAGCCAGCGACAAAGCCGCGTACATAACCGATCCGCGCAACGAGTATCCCAGCAGGAATGGAGAACAAGGCGTAGCTCATGAAGAAAGCGAACTGCACCAGGTTCGCCTCGAAATGGCTTAGCTGGAATAGGTTTTTCAGCTTGGGTATGAGCACGTCATTGATGTTCGTCACCCCGCCAAGGATGAAGAATACCGCAAAGGTGAGGAACAAGACGCTTCTCGCGTTCCCATCAATCTTTGCGCCGTCGCTGCCGCGCACGTTTCCGCTTGGTGCTAAAGCCATGTCTTCGCTCCCCTATCCGAAATTATTCTGCTTTTTGAGGACAGCTTGCGGCCCCCTCGCCGGCTTCCAAACGAACATTGCGCAAGGTCGCCACAAATCCTTTTGGTGCCGAAAATCTTAAGGGAACGCCAACGGCGTTGAGCTTGGCACCAGCGTCCGAAAAACATCGTAAAGGTATCTGCGTTCGAAGCACCGTGCCAGCTGGTGAAGCTGCTGCAAGACGGCCGATGTCCAATGCGGTTTCATCCAGCGCGACTTTGATAACGCCAATTGCCGTTCGGTCGACCCGCCAATCAAGAACCAATGCAGACCCTGCCTCTAATTCTTGGCGCAAATCGACGGGTGGGCCGTAGATCGAAAGCATGCCCTCTCGGTTCCAGTTGAACTGACGCGCATCTTCCTGTGCAGAAATGTCCACTGCACGCGCGCTTACAGCACCATCGATATCAAGGCGCCACGGCGCTGGGGTCTTGCCGCGCACCATATAATTGGTCTCATGCACTTGCATCGACAGGGAAACGATCGGGTCTTCGTTAACCTGCGGGACACTAGCCGCCTTTGCGTAGGACAAGCCATAGCCCATGGAGAATAATGGCTTATCAATGGGCGAACGGCCATCGGCAGGCCAGGCGAAAGGAAGGCGCCCAGTAAAGTCGCGTACAGGCTTGTTTCTGGCACCCGCGACAAGAACGTCTGACACACCCAGCGCCTGCGTGCCCGGCAACCAGCCCGCCACAAAGGCATCCGCCTGGTTGATCAATTTTCCGGTGAACATCGGACGACCGGATAGAAACAGTATGACGATTTTCGCACCTTGGGACTTTAGACGCGCGATCAACGCTTCCTCTTCAGGCTTTACCCGGAAAGCTAGGTCGGGAACATCGCCCTCAAATTCCGCATATGGCTTTTCACCGATAACAATCACCGCGACATCAGGCCGGATCGTTGAATGCCCGTCGGGTGCAATTTCGGCGCGGCCACCATGTGCCGTTACAGCTTCCGAAATGGCGCGCCCGATTGTGTGGCCATTTGGAAAATCGGATGCCCTGGTGTCTGTGCCTTGCCAGCTGATCGTCCAGCCGCCTGCCTGCATCGCCATATTGTCGGCTCCAGAACCTGCGATTAAAACCCGCGCGCCGTTCCGGATGGGCAGCGTAGATTTCTCATTTTTCAACAAAACCAAAGATTTGGATACGGCCTCGCGGGCTAACGCCAGATGGTCAGTTGCTCCGACCCAGGACGTATTTCCACGCTGAGTGAGCGTGTCACCCATCAGGCCCAGCTTGAACTTCACGCGCAGAATGCGCCTTACTGCATCATCGATACGCGCGATTGGTATCTGCCCATCCGCTGCAGCGGCCAATGTCGTGTCAAACAATCCTTTCCAGCTATCAGGTGCCATGAAAAGATCGATCCCGGCGTTGATCGCTTGCGGGCACTGTGTTGCCGAGCAGCCAGGGATCTGACCATGACCATTCCAATCGCCGACAATGAGACCGGCAAACCCCATGCGCCCTTTCAAAACATCAGTTAATAGCGATTTGTTGCCGTGGTGCTTTGTGCCGTTCCAGCTCGAAAAGCTGGCCATCACGGTCAGCACACCTGCATTAATCGATGCTGGATAGCCCTGCGCATGCTTGGCTATTAACTCGGCTTCATCAATCCGTGCGTCACCCTGATCGCGCCCATCGACGGTCCCGCCATCTGCAAGGAAATGCTTCGCCGTGGCAGCCACGCGGTCTGCATCCAGCGGTTTTTCCGCAACCAATGGTCCCTGCAGGCCCAAAGTCATCGCTTCGGCATAGCGGGCGACAAGAGCTGGATCTGCTGAATAGCCTTCATAGCTTCGTCCCCACCGCAAATCCTGAGGCACGGCCAGCGTGGGGGCAAACGTCCATTCAATGCCGCTGCCGGATATCTCTGCTGCAGTCGCTTTGCCGATACGCTGGATCAGATCAGGGTCGTGCGTCGCGCCTAACCCAATATTGTGCGGAAAGATTGTTGCGCCTGGCAGGTTGGAATGACCATGGACTGCATCGACGCCGAACAAGATCGGAATGCCTGCACCGGATTTGCGCGAAACTGCGCGAAATTCGGCAACCAGTTTGCGCCATTGTTCAGCACTGGCACGCTCGTCGCCATAGGGGCCTGAATTGCCACCAGCCAAAATCGAACCCAAGGGATAACGGATCAAATCGTCCGGTTTTATCGCGCTGATGTCCGCTTGAATAAGTTGCCCGACCTTCTGCTCCAACGTCATGGTTTGCAGCATGCGGTCGATTGCCGCCTCGGTTGCAGGCGAGGTGATTGTTTGGGGGCTCGACGATGCTGGCCAAAGCTCTGCGTTGGCCGTGGCGCCCCGCATATCAGGCGCGGCAATATCCGAGCGATTTTCGGCGGATCCCATCGCCGATAAGCTCAATGCCAGCACC